>NZ_JAMYLR010000056.1:0-30533 GCF_040318155.1 Mesorhizobium sp. M1307
TCTGCAATCTCTTCTCTCCAACAGAATGCAGAAATTACTTCGCAGCCGCAGGGTATGGACTCACATGAAAGTCCGCCGCTCTAGTACTTCATATGGCGCGCCGGCAAGCGGACTCTGCTCACCGGCAGCAACGCAGCTTGAATTGGCAGATCGACGAGTGTGGGGAAAGGCGGTAGCGCTCTACCGACTCGATCCCCCGAACACGTTTGATGCCGCTAATCCTTGCCGCTCATCAGCTCAGAAAGTAGGCGCCTGCTGGGAAGGACGGGTCAGGCGCGAAGCCTCGTTTGATTCCCTCGCGACCGCCCAGCTTCGAGCATCCGACGTGAGATTGCTTCCTTTTGCTGTCGCAGGTGATCGCTTCAGCAGCTTGTTGCGCGTGATGTAGCCTGCGTTAACCCCCGGGATCGAGTGGTTCATCAGAAGATGGACGTCCAACTCCGCAACGCCTGCAGCCTGGGCGATTGTCCGGAAAGTCTGCCGCAGGTCATTCCCCATTTCGACAGATCGCTGCGTTTCTCCTTGTGCTCGATGACGTGACCGCGTTCGCTCTCTGATGGCAAATCAACCTCGGCAGCATCGCCGCCCGGCTTGCGCGTCGACGCGCGAGGGTCAATGCCGTTGGCGATCTTGCCGAGAATGTCCTTGGCCTTCGCCCGCGCCGCGCGCGTTGTGAGTTCTCCGACTTCGGCAACCTTCATTCGGACGGAAAGGCGCCGCCCCGCCTTCCTTCGCTCACCCTGAACAACGAATGTCTTTTGCCGTTTGCCCACGAGCACCATGAAGCCCGGCAGATCGGTGTCTCGGGCAAAATATTGGTCTGAGGACGCCGGCTCGAGGCTTGCGACGGCGCGGTCTGTAAGGGCGAGTCGAAGGTCTGTCGTGAAATTAGTACGGGATTAGTACGGCAATTGCGTCGTGCTGCATCTGGCTGAATCTGTTGGTTTGTCTACGCCATCATAGCCGCTCAATACGAAAACAACAACAACTTGAATATGTTAGCGGCAGCGCAATCGTACAGCGGCCTGCATTTGGAAACAAAGGAAAGGCCGTCTGACAAATTCCTAATCTGTAGGTCACAGGTTCGATTCCTGTCGGGATCACCACGCTTTTTCAAGTACTTCGCGCGAAATTGCCGCCATACTTTTTCTGAGGAATAGTACGGCGAATTTCTGCAGATCCTATGGTTCTGGCACGATCAGCGCCGCACGACCGGAAGTTGGAGAGTTCTTTGGAATGAAATCCAAGCCGCAATGCAGTCAGCGCTCCAAATCCGTTGCATTGCCTTTGCCACCAAGGCGGCAGTCAGCACCGCTGGCGTTTCGACGCAGACCAGGACCATGGAGTGCAGTCACCTGGCCAATGTTTCGGCTTGAGAAGCAGGGACGGAAGCCGCACCGAGCTTCGTATAAGCCGAAGGAACGCCGCGTTGACTAGCCGATAACCCACTAAAACCGTGGATTTATTGAAACCGCACGAGCATATTACGGGTCGGGCGCGCAGTGGTTGAAAATGCTTGCGTCGCGCTATGTCATTTGCATGCTGCGCCGTTTCTTTCTCTGTCGTTCGTGGCGCTGGCATGCTGATCCCTCAAAAAGGATGTGTCATTAGTTTTCAGTTTTTGAGCCCGGCGGTGGGCCTATCGTTTGTCCGCTTGCCGAACAGGGAGGAAGACAATGGACGGAGAATCGCATTCCAAATCAAGGCGAAGCTTTCTGAAGTCGAGCGGACTTGTCGCCGGGCTGACGGCGACGACGGTTACCGCTCCCTGGGTTCGAAGGGCAGGAGCCGCTGACACAATCATCTGGAAAATTCAAACCTCGTGGCCGGCTGGCGTCGGACTTGAAACTTTCCAGAGCTGGTGTGGGACCATCAAGGAAAAGACCGGAGGCCAACTCGAATTTCAGCCGTTCAAGGCAAAGGACATCGTTGGTGACTTCGAACTCCTCGACGGGGTGAAGAACGGCGTTCTGGAAGCGATGAACTCGTTTTCACTTTACTGGGCCGGTAAGCTTCCCGCTGCGGCGTTCCTCTCCTCTTACACGATGGGGCTACGCTATCCGCACGAATGGGACATCTTTTTCTATTCGAAAGGTGGTCTGCAGGCCGCGCGCGACCTTTATGCGAAACAAGGTCTTTACTACGTCAACCGCATTCATCACGGCCCGAACATCATCCACTCAAAGACACCGATCCGCTCGATCGAGGATTTCAGAGACCTGAAGCTGCGCGTACCTGGCGGCATGATCGCCGAGACATTCGCAAAAGCCGGCGCCAAGACGACGCTGCTGCCGGGCGGCGAGGTGTTCTCCGCGCTGGAGAAAGGCACGATCGATGCAGCCGACTACACTGGGCCGGCGGTAAACTGGGCGCTCGGGTTCCAGCAGGTGACCAAGTACATTTCCATGGGCCCAGCCGGTCTGATGTCCGTATACCAGCCCGTCGACCTGATGGACTTTGCCGTCAACATGAATGTCTGGAACCAACTCCCGGACAACCTCAAGAAGTTCGTGGAAGACGAAATCCAAGTCTATTCCAATGTCCATTTCGGGGCCATCCAGAAGGCCGACATGGAGGCCTGGCAGAAATTCCTGGATGCCGGCATTGAAATCAATCGGCTTGGACCGGAGGACCTCCAGAAGTTCCAGGAAATCGCGGTGCCAATCTGGTTCGAGTGGGCCAACAAGGATAAGGACGCGGCGCGCATCTTCAAACTGCAGCTTGAGGTGATGGAGAACCCGACCGTCGGTTACGTTACGCCGGACATGTATCAGGGATTGTCGATCAACCTCTGAGGCTCTCCGCGCCCGTCCTGTCCGGGCGGGCGCACTCTCCTGCAAGAGGCAGTCGCCGATGCCCTCACTCACATTTGTGCTGCCGCACTGGCTATACTGGTCAAGCCTCGTGCTTTTCCCGCTCGTTGCGGTCTTCCTTGTCCATCGCGAGCGGGCACAGCGCGATGCCGGCCGTCCAAATCTCTTTCTTGCTTACCTGTTCCTGGTCACTGCAGGCTTCCTCGGCATGCACCGGTTTTATCTGAAGAGCAGGTGGGGATTCATTTTTATCCCGCTGTTCATTGCAGTGCTTTGGACGAGCGCCCAGGTACGCGACGGACGTGAGGCAGTGTCGCTCGCGCGATCCCAGAGCGAACACGCCGAAAGGCTGTTGCCGCGTGCCAAGGCAGATGTAGCAGCCAGCAAAGAAGGCGCTGCCAATCGCCTGGCGAAAGCTGAGGCAGACGCCACGGTGGCGCGCGATAATCTGAGCGCCGCCGCCCATGGGCTCGAGCGCGCCAACAGCATCGGCCGAATTGCCGGACTTCTGCTTGGTCTCGCTCTCGCAGGCGACGCCCTTCTAATACCCGGTCTTGTGCGGCGCGCCCGCACCCGTGAGATCGAGCGCGCCGCGGCCGACCATCCGCTCGTAGTCGATGTGCCAGCCACGCCCGTCAAGCAACCGCTCGCGTTGTTCCAGCCGGTCGACTGGCTGGTACGCGTGACGGGCGAGTTCGTCGCGTATTGGTCGGTTCTCGCAGTGGTGGCGTACTACTACGAAGTGGTGGCCCGTTTTGTTTTCAACTCACCGACCAACTGGGTACATGAAAGCATGTTTCTTATGTTCGGCATCCAGTACATGCTGGCAGGCGCCTATGCCTACCGTGACGAAACGCATGTCAGGGTAGACATCGTCTACAGCCATCTCTCCGAACGCGGTCGTGCTGTCTGCGACATCATCACCTCGGCCTTCTTCTTCTTGTTCACCGGCACCATGCTGGTCACAGGATGGCGATTTGCGAGCGATGCCACGGCGGTTGGCGAACGCTCATTCACCGAATGGGGCATCCAATACTGGCCGGTAAAGCTCGCGATCCCCATCGGGGCAGCGCTCCTGTTGCTTCAGGGCCTATCCCGGCTGATGCGAGACATCGCCACTGCATTTGGAAGGGTCGGCTGAGCGATGGGCCTCGAGCTTCCGATCCTGTGGCTCAGCATATTGATGTTCGGGGGTCTGGGCGTACTTTTGCTGCTCGGATTACCGATGGCCTTTTGCACCGGCAGCCTTGCCGTGCTTTTCCTCTTTCTGTTCGGCAATTCGGCCATGCTGAACATGCTGCCGTCTCGGGTCTTCCCGTTCATGACGGATTATCAGCTCTCGGCGGTGCCGCTTTTCATCTTCATGGCCGCGATTCTCGAGAAGGCGGGCATCATCGAGGAGCTGTTCGATGTCGTCTACAAATGGCTGGGCGGACTCAAAGGCGGGCTCGCATCGGCCACGGTGATCTCCTGCACGCTGCTGGCCGCGATGGTCGGTGTCGTCGGGGCAACGGAAGTGACGATGGGCATGATCGCGCTCCCGGCCATGCTGCGCCGCAACTACGACGCCAAGCTCGCCTGCGGCTCGCTTCTTGCTGGCGGGACCCTTGGCATTCTCATACCCCCTTCCGTCATGGCGATCGTCTATGCCGTCGTGGCGCAGCAGTCGCTGGGCGAGCTTTTGATCGGGTCGGTATTTCCCGGGCTGCTGCTGTCCGGGATGTATGTCGCCTACGTGACGGCGCGCTGTTACATCGACCCCAAACTCGGCCCGGCGTTGCCGCCGAACGAGCGCATTGACTTCGCCCAAAAACTCAAGCTTTTGCGCCGGACGTTCATGCCGATACTGCTGATCCTGCTTGTGCTCGGGGTCATCTTCATGGGCATTGCCACGCCGGTCGAAGCCGCCGGCATCGGTACGTTCGGGGCTTTCATCGTCTGCGCCGCACATCGGCGCCTGACCTGGGACACGATCCGGGAGGCCTGTGTCGCGACGCTCAAGGCCACGGCGATGGTCATGTGGATATTCTTCGGCGCCACCATGTTCGTCGGTTTCTTTATCCTGAAAGGTGGGCAGAACTTCGTAGCCGAATCGATACTCGGAACAGGCTTGGCGCCTTACGGCGTTCTTGTTCTGATGATGATCATTCTGTTCGTCCTGGGCATGTTTCTGGACTGGGTGGGCATTCTCCTTCTCACCGTACCGATATTTCTGCCCATCCTAAAGCCACTCGAATTCGGCGGCACGTTTGGGCTAGCCGGTGTGGCTCCTGAAGACGTGCCACTGTGGTATGGTGTCATTTTCATGGTCAACATGCAGATGGCGTTCCTTAGCCCGCCTTTCGGCTATTCGCTGTTCTATCTGAAGAGCGTTGCGCCGCCGGAGATCTCGATGGCGACGATCTTTCGATCCGCAGTCCCCTTCTTGTGCCTGCAGGCGATCGGAGTGGGACTATGCATCGTGTTCCCCTCAATCGTCGTCTGGCTCCCGAAGGTCATGTACGGAGGCAATTGACCACATTTGCGGCTTGCCGACACCGAGGATCAGTCGAATTTGATAGCTTTTCACTTGAACGGCGTCACCTTTTTGCCTTCCTTTGCGCGTCGTCATGAGATCGCTTCTTGAAACAATCCTGCCTGCGAGTGCGGGTATATCGCACTCGACCAGTCTTGGTTATCTCGCCTACGCCGCCCCGGGAATGCCGCCCCATCTGTCCTTGCCGAGATGGCCAAGGAACCCGCCGCCGATCAGATCGTTTCGCGATAGATCAACCGGACGAGGAGAGACATGCTCGAAATTCTGCATGCTCACAATCGCGGGACACTGAACACGGGCCGGCTCTGCCAGTTCGGGGCTTGGCGCGATGCTGCGTGACGATGCTGCGTGACGTCGATTATGTCCTGCAAAAACTCGACTGGATGCGCGGCGAAGGCATCTGGCCCAACGGCTTGCGATATCTGTGGACCGATGCATTCGGGGTCGTGCTCTACGTCTCGCTTTATGCGGAAACTGGCGAAGAGCGCTGGCTGGGCGAAGCCGAGCGGCTGGTGGCCGATGTCGAGCGTGTGCTCGGCCGCCGGCGCGGACTGAGGATCGGCGAAGCGGGCGATCGCGACGGGCCAGTATTTCCACTATCTGGCGATGTGGCTGTTCGCCCTGGCGCGTCTCGGCGATCTGAAGCCGGAATACCGCAAGCGCGGCATTACGCTGGCGCGGGACATTCACCCGGCGTTTGTGGTCCCCGGCCGCGGCGTGTTCTGGAAGATGCAGGAGGATTTGAGCGGTCCTTACCCCGGCTACGGCCTCGGCAGCATGGATGCCTATGACGGCTACGTCTCTTACCGAATGCTCGACGACGAGGAACTGGCGCCCGAGATCGCGCAGATGCGTGACCTGATGGAGCGCGATTGGCGCAGCCTCGACATCGACCAGGACCTCGGCCTCGGCATGATGCTGTGGCTCGCCCATTTCTTTCCCGACGAGCCGTGGGCCGAGGCCCAGACGAGGCGTTCGCTGCGAACCCTGGAAACGATGTGGGTCGACCCGCCCGGTTATTTCAGCCGCGCGCCATGGCTGCGCGATACCAAGTTCGCCTTCACCAATTACGGCGTTTCGCTCGGCCTGCAGGCCGCCGGTATCTGGCCGGGGCGTGTCGATAGGCTGAACGCCTTCTTCGAGGACTGGCGCTCCGGCGACGAATACGACCGCGAGGCGATCACCTGGGTGATGGCCTGCAGCTCGCATCTTCCCGGTGCTTTTCTGACCCGGGGTGGCGAGAGAACGATTGAAACCGACGAACCTCGGGAACGTTCCTCTGCCGGCGCGGTTGTCGATGAAAGTGCATCGAAAAGCAAAAGCAAGGAACGCGGTTGAAATGGCCACTCTCTTGGGAAAACCGGGGAGCTGTTGGGTGGCGACGGCCACCTCCACGAACTATCCCCAGCTCGAAGGTTTGGTCCGTGCGGACGCCGTTGTCGTGGGGGCTGGAATCGTCGGGCTGACGACGGCGCTTCGGCTTTGCGAGACGGGCCGGTCGGTGATCGTCTTGGAAGGCTTGCGGACAGGTGGCCAGGTGACCGGCCGCTCGACGGCCAAGATCACCACGCAGCATGCGCTGATCTATCGTCATCTCATTGACAGCGTAGGCCGGGACCTGGCGCGGACCTATGCCGATGCGAATTCCGCCGGCGCCCGACAAATCCGCGACTGGGTTAACAACTACGCTATCGCCTGCGATCTCGAGAGCAAGGACGCCTATACCTTCACCTGCAGTGAAAGCCGGCGCGCGGAGGTCGCGGCCGAGGCGGAGGCCGCGCGCCAGGTCGGGCTAGAGGCCGAGATCCTCGACCACGCGCCGCTGCCTTTCGAAACGGCCGCCGCGCTACGGTTTTCTGACCAGGCGCAGTTCAATCCGGCGATGTATCTGGTTGGCCTGGCGGAAGCGGTGACGGCCCGTGGCGGTCGGATCTTCGAAAACAGCCGCGCCACCTCGATCGACGAGGCAAGCCGCTGGCGCGTTGCCACCGATGGCGGCGCCGTTGATGCCGGGCATGTCGTCGTCGCCACCAACATGACGGTGAAGAGCCCCGTCGGCATGGCGAACCGGACGCAACCGCGCTGCCACACCGCCATGGCCTTTCGGATCGATGATCCCCTCCCTGTCGACGGCATGTTCATCGGCATCGACGACCCGACGCATTCCGTCCGGACGGGCCGTGATGCCGAAGGTCCACTGCTGGTCACGCTCGGCCCCAAGTTCAACACCGGCTGGGACGGCGACGTGGCCAAGCGGTTCGTCGAACTGGAAAACTGGGCAAGAAAGAACCTTCCGGTCGGCGACGTCGCGTGGCGCTGGTGCAATGAGGATTATGATACGGCCGACAGGATTCCATATGCCGGCGAGCCCGATCCCGCCAAGGCCGCCGGCTTCCACATTGCCACGGGCTTCAACGCCTGGGGCATCACCAACGGGACGGCCGTGGGCGCGATGATCGCCGACCTGATCTGCGGCCGCCCGAGCCCTTGGCAAAAACTCTACGATCCGGCCCGGCCCTATCCCGAGGACTTCCACAAGAACGGCCGCAGTCAATCGATCGTCTCGAGCACCCACGACATTGCGCCTGGCACGGGTGGCGTGATCGTCAGGGGAGACGAAAAGATTGCGGCGTGGAGAGACACCGAAGGCCGCACTCCAGGCGGTTTCGGCCATTTGCACCCACAAGGGCTGCACCGTAACCTGGAACAATGCGGACCACACCTGGGATTGTCCCTGCCACGGCTCGATCTTCGCGGCCGACGGTTCGGTCATCCACGGCCCTGCCCGAAAACCGCTTGCCCAGATTACATTGTGAAGGCGGCGACCGACGCCGCCCGCGTCAGGCCGGCCGTTCGTAGGTTCCGACCAGCTCCGTCTCCTCCAATGCGTGTTTCTGGGCTTGCTTCCAGACCTGATGCACGCCCGCCTGTCCTGGTACGCTGAGGCTCGGCACATCGAGCGCGGCCAGCAGGAAGTGGTAATGGTGGATGCCGTGCCCTGCAGGCGGCTGCGGACCATCGTAATACGCATTGCCGAAATCGTTGGTGCCTTGCCTGAGTGCCGACGGGCCGGGCTTGCCGTCTTCGGCCTCGGCTAGTCCCCCGGCATCCGGCGGGATGTTGAACACCGCCCAGTGCCCGAAAATCCCGCTTGGTGCATCGGGATCCCGCACGACAAGAACAAGGCTCTTGGTACCATCCGGGACACCGGACCACTTCAGCGGCGGCGAGACGTTCTGGCCGTCACGCGCATATTTTTCGGGAATTCTTCCGCCTGCCCGGAACGCCGGGCTGATAAGGGTGAGTGGCATTGCTATTTCCCCAAGGAGGTTGCGACCGAGAAGCCCGCGCCTGCGCCGTTCACGCCGCTTGCTGAGCTTCGGCGACGCGTCTTATCTCGCCTGGCAGGGATTCCCAGACCTTGTGCATCTGTCCTTCTCCGACGTGATGGGCGAGCACCTTGGACACGACCCTGAATGCATCCTTGGAATCGACCGGACGGGTAAATTCCAGCTCCGCCTTGATCTTGGCCAGAAACTCGTCGAGCGACCGCATCTTTCGGGAGCTTTGGAAGGCTGATATTGGTCATAGAAGGCGCCGCGCACCAGGATCGGCAGCTGCGAGCCGAGGTGGGCTGCAAGATCCGGCTGCATACGGTCGCGCAGGGCGTGCAGCACCGCTCCGAGAACGTGCCAGGCGACCTGCCGATCCGGTCCAATCTCGTCCATGATCTCGTCGAGCCAGATGTTTGTGGTCTGCTGTGTCTTGTCGAATACGTCGAGTCCGGTGGCATTCATCGAAATCCTCCTTTCGTTCAAATCCGACTAGGTGATGTGACCAAACAGCCGTACCTGCCCGTTGTTCCCCGATGCGCATGTCCTGATGCGCATTTATTGTCGGAGGTCCCGTCATGAGGGAATTCGGGCCGGCTTTTTTGCCGCTGTTTTTCGACCACCTTTCTTGGCTGGCACCCGGAACATCCTCATGGGTGGACGAGTTTTGTTTGCCCGTGGCCGATCACATGGCGACGAGTGATGCAGACACAAAAAACAGGAGAAGAACCATGGCACATCACGATTTGGCGCCCCGGACGCCATCGCGCAGCCTCTACCCATCCGCGCGCGACCCGCTCACGTCATTTCACCGGCAGATCGACCGCCTGTTCGACGACTTCTTCGCGCCGATGGCCGAAGCGACTACGGCCGGCGATCTTTGGCCGAGCGTCGACGTACATGAAACAGACCAAGCCTATAAGGTCACCGCCGAATTGCCGGGGCTCGAGCAGAAGGACGTTGAGCTCAAGCTGCGCGAAAACACCCTCTTTATTACGGGCGAGAAGCGTTCGGAGCACAAGGAAGGCGAAGGCGGCCGCACCTACAGCGAACGCAGTTATGGCCGGTTTCAGCGGACCATCCCGCTGGAAGCGGAGATCGATGCCGACAAGGTGCAGGCCACTTTCAGGAACGGCATTTTGGCTGTCGAGCTTCCGAAGAACCCCGCTGCAAAGGACAAGACACGCCGCATAGAAGTGAAAGCGCGATAGTTGCCAAACTGAAGGCTGCCTGAGCAGGCGGCGTTCAGCCCAGATGGAGAAGAACGGCGAGCACGGCGGCAACCGCCCAGGCGAGCGTCTAGCGCCGGGGATCGTCCGTTGCCTCGGAAACGCCTTCGAGAGCGATTTTGGCGGCTTCCTTATCGGTCCGCCCGAGGTCGGCCAGGGCAATGACGCCGACGAGGCGCTTGTCGTGATTGATCACCGGAAGACGACGCACCTGATGCTTGGCCATGATCTTCGCCGCATCGGTGATATCGGCGTCATCGAAGCACCAATAGACATGCTCGGACATGACCTCGCGAACGGTCGTGTTGCCGGCTGAGCGCTCCTCGGCGACGCCGCGCATCACGATGTCGCGGTCTGTCACCATGCCGACCAGCCTGTCATTCTCGCCGACCGGAAGGGCGCCGAGATTGTCGGCCCGCATTTTCCGGGCGGCATCCCTGATTGTCGTGTTCGGGCCGACCAGTTCGGTCCGACGGCTCATGATCTCCTGAACTTGCATGGGATATTCCTTTCCCTGATTGCTGAGGCAACAAGTCGCCAGACGGACCTGTTGCCACGCATCGCTAGATTGCCAGCTGGCCGGACGAGGCATGTACGGATCACTATCTTCGATCTTCCCGATCCGCGCTGAGGCGCGTGCCGGTGCCGGCACCTCGCGATCGAAACTATTCTTGGAACGTCCAGGCAGCGAGCGAGTTCCAAAATGGTACCGGTGCCGCAGCCATCCCACGGAATGTGGACGCAGGCTGGTGAAAAAACATCCACCGGGAAAACAGATGCACGCGGATTGAAGGTCATGGCTATCATCTTTTCAGATCGCCGCGAGGCCGGGCGGCAACTCGCCGGGGAACTCGTTCGCTTTGCCGGCCGCGACGATGTGATCGTATTGGCGCTGCCCCGAGGCGGCGTGCCGGTCGGCTACGAGGTCGCGCAGGCACTCAAGGCACCGCTCGACGTCTTCGTCGTGCGCAAGCTCGGCGTCCCCGGTCACGAGGAACTGGCCATGGGGGCGATCGCGCCCTCAGGTGTACGTGTCCTGAACGACGAAATCGTCAACGGTCTCGCGATCCCGCCACATGTCATCGACGCGGTCGCTGCAAAGGAGGAAAAAGAGCTTCTGCGCCGCGAGCACCTCTATAGGGACGGGCGACCCCCACCGCAGTTGAATGGACGAACCATTATCCTCGTGGATGACGGGCTTGCGACCGGATCGACCATGCGGGCCGGGATCAAGGCGCTGCGAAAAAACCACGCCGCCCATATTGTCGCGGCCGTTCCCGTCGGTAGCCCCGACACTTGCGACACGATGCGGGCGGACGCCGACGAGGTCGTTTGCGCGACGACACCAGAGCCGTTGCTGGGTGTCGGGCGCTGGTACGTGGATTTCTCGCAGACGAGCGATGAAGAGGTCCGCGCGCTCCTCGCCAGGTCCGTGCCCAAGCCTGCGGCTTCCGACAAGCCTGCCGCTTCCGAAGAGGAATTGGCTGGGCGCGCGAGCGCGGGTCCGGCGCCTGGCACCAGATCGACATAGCGGAGGTGGATATGGACCGGGATAGCGAGCACGTCGTGCATGTTCCCGCGGGACTTGTCGCGCTTGAGGGCAATCTTTCGTTGCCCCCGGCTGCTCGCGGCCTTGTGCTCTTCGCCCATGGCAGCGGAAGCAGCCGCCACAGCCCGCGCAACCGCTACGTGGCCGAAAGGCTGAACGAGGCGAACCTCGCCACCTTCCTCATCGACCTGTTGACGGCCGAAGAGGAGCGGATCGACCAGGTCACGGCCGAGTTGCGCTTCAATATCGGACTGCTCGCCGACCGGCTGGTCGGCGTCACGGATTGGCTCGGCGCCTCGCCGGAAACGTCGGGGTTGCGTCTTGGCTATTTCGGCGCGAGCACGGGCGCCGGTGCCGCCCTGGTGGCGGCGGCCGAGCGGCCCGACCAGGCCGCGGCCGTAGTTTCGCGTGGTGGCCGGCCCGATCTTGCAGCGCACGCCCTGCCGCGCGTCCGGGCGCCGACCTTGCTCGTCGTCGGAGGCGCGGACACGCAAGTGATCGCACTCAACCGCTCGGCGCTGGCGGCGCTCCGCAGCCAGAAGGAGCTCGCCATCGTCCCTGGCGCGACACATCTGTTCGAGGAGCCTGGCGCCCTGGACGAAGTCGCGGGTCTGGCGAGCCGATGGTTCTTGCGCCATCTGGTTTCGGACAGATCGGCGTCAACGTCCTGACGGCTGGGGCTTGGATCACCAGTGCCGGGATCATTTGCGTCCTCAACGCGTTATGATCCTCATAAGACCGCGCGCAGCTGCAACCCGAATGGCTGTCGCAACCCGTATGTGGGAGAAAGACAATGCCAGACAAGAAAACCATCGAGAAGGCCCGAAAGGACAAGCGCGAGGGCAAATCGCCGAGCACACAGGCCGGCGAGTTCGTGCACGAGGAGATCGATAAAATCCGCCGCGGCGAGCACGGCGCGCGCTCGACCCAGCAGGCCATCGCCATCGGGCTTTCCGAGGCAAGACGCGCAGGCGTAGACCTGCCCCCGCCCAAAAAGGGCAAGGTGAAGGAGAGCACGCGCAAAAGCGCCGAATACGCCTATGAGGCCGGCCAGGGTGAACGCACGCCGAAACGCCGCCCGCGGGTCTCGAAAGCCGTCTCCAAGGTGCTCGAGCACGAGCCGAAGAGCACGGCGTCGCACGAGGCGCTGGCGCAGCAGGCCAAGCGTGCGGCCTCGCGCCGGACGGCTGAGGAGCGCTCGGCCGCCGCCAAGAAGGCCGCCGAGACGAAAGGCGCCAGCGGAAGGAAGGCGGCGGCGCAGAAGGCCGCCAGAACGCGCGCACACCACGCATAAGTTCAAAGACGGCAGTTCGCCCCCTGGAAATCCGATATGGCCCAAACGACCGGTATCGAGCTCTGCCCGGGCAGCGCGGGACAACGCCGCTGCCCAAGGCGAACCAGAGCCTGCATCTGCGGGACAACATCGACTTCGAAATCACCGCTGACGACACGGTGGCGCTGAACGAGCAATACTCGTCGCTCGCGACGCTGCCTGACGCGTGACACCGACCGGAGGTACTCGGCGGCAAGGGCAGCGGGAGACCGGTCAGGAAAGCGCAGCCTGTTTCTTGAGCATGATGCGTATCGCCAATAACGCGGAGAACTCTGATCATGACCTCAGCTGCCAGCACGACAATGCCGCGAGCCACCATTCAGACGAGACATATCGCTTTGCTCGGCGCGCCCTCTAATCTTGGGCTGATGCCGCAGGAGGGTGAGCCGGAGCCCGGCGTGTGGAAGGCGCCGGAGGCACTTCAATCGCTTGGTCTCGCCGACCGTTTGGGCGCCGGTCCGTTGCGCTCGGTTCGGGCTCCGCTTTATCGGCCTGAGGTGGATCCTGCGACGGGCGTGCGCAATGCCCAGGCCCTGCGCCAGTATTCCAAGATGCTTGCCGAAGCGGTCGACGAGGAGCTGAACTCGGGAGGGTTCCTGCTCATGCTCGGCGGCGATTGCAGTGTGTTGCTTGGCCCTGCGCTCGCGCTACGGCGTCGTGGCCGCTACGGCCTTATCTTCTTCGATGGGCACACCGATTTCAAATTGCCGGATACCTCGCCGTCAAAGGGAGCCGCGGGCATGGATTTGGCCTTCGTAACCGGTCATGGCCCGACGCTCCTGACCGATTTCGGCGAGCACACTCCTTTGGTCCGTGAGGCCGACGTAGTCGCGTTTGGCTATCGCGATGTGCAGGACCCCGCGACTTACACGTCCAAGGCCATCTTCGACACCGATGTTCACCGGATGGATTTGGCTGAAGTGCGGCGGCGCGGCATCGCCGATGCGGCACGGATAGCGCTTGACGCGGTCGCAGGGCACGACGTCGAGGGTGTATTCGTTCACTTCGATGTCGACGTGCTGGACAGCGAGATCATGTCGGCTGTCGATTCGCCGGAGGCCGGCGGTGTCTTGCCCGACGAAGCTGTCGAAGCCCTTCGCACATGGTGCAACGATCCACGCGTGATTGGGATGGAGGTGACGATCTATGATCCCGACCGCGATCCGGATCGTCGCTGCGGCAAGCTGCTGATCGACATTCTGGTCGCTTCCCTTCGCGGCCGGTAGACCAATGGGAGTCCTGCACTTGTGCACGAACGCAATCCGCCGGCACGAATGGCCGTCGGTCTGACGGATCGCCGCGCGCACCCATTCTGTGGTGCTACCTCATCGGGAACCGTTCTCAACGAACATGGTTCCGAGTGTGCGACCGAAGCATTCGGCTTCTTCTACCCGGCTATCGCCAAGGAGATTAGCCATGACCGGCAAAACCCGTCCCACCGTCCTGATCACAGGCAGCAGCGGGTTTCTGGGCCAAGCCATCGCTCGCGGCTTGATGGAGCGCTACGACATCATCGGCCTTGATGTTGCCAGACGATCCTTGCCCGGCGTCGAGACGATCGAGATCGACCTTACCTCGGACGCGAGCGTGGCGAAGGCACTGGCCGAGGTGCGCGAGCGGAGCGGCGGCCGCGTTGCCTCGGTGATCCATCTCGCGGCTTATTACGACACGACCGGCGAGGATAATCCGAAATACGGCGCGGTGACCGTCGAGGGAACGCGCCGGCTGCTGAACGCGCTGAGGGGGTTCGAGACGGAGCAGTTCGTGTTTTCGAGCACGTTGCTGGTGCATGCGCCGAGCCCGGCGAAGGGCGCCAGGATCGACGAGCGATCGCCGATCGATCCGGCCTGGGCCTATCCGAGATCGAAGGCCGAGACCGAGACGCTGATCCTGAAGGAGCACGGCGACATCAAGGTTGCGATCCTGCGACTGGCGGGTGTCTATGACGAGGATTGTCACGCGGCCTTCATCGCCCAGCAGATCGCCCGCATTTTCGAGCGCATGCCGACCGCCTATCTTTTCACCGGCGACATCACCACCGGCCAGCCCTACCTGCATCTGGACGATCTCGTCGACGCTGTGGTGCGCACCGTCGACCGGCGTAGCGCGCTTCCCAACGAGACCGTACTGCTGATCGGCGAAGAAGAGACGCCGTCCTACGACGACATGCAGAAGCAGATCGGGCAGCTCCTGCACGGCGAGACCTGGCGGACCCTGTCCCTGCCGAAAGAGGTGACGAAGCTCGGCGCCTGGATGCAGGAGAAGGTTTTCGACCAGGAGACTGACATCAAGCCATGGATGATCGAGAACGCCGACGATCACTACGAGATCGACATCTCCCGCGCCAGGCGCCTGCTTGGCTGGAACCCGCGGCACAGCCTGACCGCTACCTTGCCGGAAATGATCCGGCGGCTGAAGGCGGATCCTACCGACTGGTACAAGAAGAACAAGCTTGAACCGTCGGCGGTCGCCGCTTCCGCGCCCGAGCTCAACCAGGCCGCCGAACGGCTGCAGCGCCCGCTCGAGCGCTCGGACGACGAGGTCGAGGCGGAAACCGAACGCCGCCGGGCCGCAACGCTCTGGGCGCCGCTGACCAACGTTGCGATCGGGCTGTGGCTCGTGGCGTCGCCCTTCACGCTCGGCCTGTTCGATCCCGCTTCAGCACCGATTCCGCCGGCGCTCGGACATGAGATCGCCTCGCCGGAGACGCGCGACGGCAGGCTCGGCATCAGTGAGATTGTATCCGGCCTCGCCATCCTGTCGCTGGCGCTTGTCGGCATGCGCCGGCGCTGGCACGGGCTGCATTGGATCACCGCCTCGATCGGGGTTTGGGTGATGTTCGCGCCGCTGCTGTTCTGGACCACCAGCGCCGGAGCCTACGCGACCGACACGCTGGCCGGCATGCTGATCGTCGCGTTCGCGGTGATGATCCCGCCGACGCCGGGTATCAGCCGGCGTGCCTTTGCCGCCGATGACGACCGCCCGCTCGGCTGGAGCTATTCGCCCTCCCTTTTCACCCAGCGCATTCCCATAATCGGCCTCGCCTTTGTCGGCCTGTTCGTCTCGCGCTATCTCGCTGCCTATCAGCTAGGGCACATCGACAGTCTTTGGGATCCGTTCTTCGGCCCGGGCGAAACGCCGGCCGGCAATGGCAGCGAGGCGGTGGTCACCTCCTGGGTCTCCAAGGGTTTTCCGATCGCCGATGCCGGGCTGGGCGCCTTCGCCTATGCGCTGGATATACTCGCGGGCGCGATCGGCGATCGCCGCCGCTGGCGCACCATGCCGTGGATGGTGCTTTTGTTCGGCTTGCTGGTCGTTCCGCTCGGTGTGGTCAGCGTCGGCTTCATCATCATCCAGCCGCCGCTCATCGGGGCGCTGTGCACGCTCTGCATCGTCCAGGCCGCCGTCACGGTCGTGCTCATCCCCTATTCGGTGGACGAGGTGCTGGCGAGCTGCCAGTATCTTAGGCGTGCGAAACAGGCGGGAGAGCCGTTCTGGCGCACATTCTGGTGCGGAGGCCCGGCACTTTCGGAGAACCAGACGCCGACGCCGGATCTCGACCGGCCGCTATCGGCAGTGGCGCGGGACTTCGTCACTGGCGGTGTGAATTTCCCCCGGACCCTTGTCGCCAGCACGCTCGCCGGCGCCCTGCTGATGATCACGCCACTTGTCTTCGGCACCAGCCCGCCGCTCTACTTCAGCGACCATGTCATCGGCTGCCTGGTCATCATGATCGCCGTTACGGCGATGGCCGAGGTGGCGCGAGCCGTCCGCTTTCTGAACATCGCGCTTGGAGCCTGGATCGCCCTCTCTCCGTTCATCCTCGCCGGCGGCGCGGCGGCGAGCCTCGCCAATCTGGCGATCGGAGCGCTGCTGGTCGGGCTCAGCCTGCCGCGCGGCACGCGCAGCGCTGCGCATTATGGCGGCTGGGACCGGGCCATCGTCTGAGGAAGTTCGGCGGCGCAGGACGGTCGGCCAGGTGACTGCAAAGATTGATCCGTATCAGCCTGTCGAACATATCGAGCGGGAAGTCGGCGAAAGGCGCAAAGGCGGCCGTACCCTTCCAACTTGAATTTTTCGCGTATCTGGGTTTCATAAGTCGGCAAATAACTTAGGGAGGAATTTCAACATGATAAAAAGGGCAATTCTCGGCGCCGGCATCCTCGCCGCCGGTATGTGGGCCGCGTCGTCATCGGTGTCCGCCGAAAGCCTGACCATGTATTGCGGCGTTGACGAGGTCTGGTGCCAGCAGACGGCGCGGGCGTTCGAGGAGAAGACCGGCATCACCGTCAATATGACCCGCAAGAGCGCTGGCGAAATCTATGCGCAATTGCGCGCCGAGGCCGCCAACCCAAAGGGAGACATCTGGTGGGGCGGCACCGGCGATCCGCATTTGCAGGCAGCCGAGGAGGGCCTGACAATGGAATACAAATCGCCGCTGCTCAACCAGTTGCAGCCCTGGGCGATCAAGCAGGCGGAAACGTCCGGCTACCGCACGGTCGGCATCTATTCGGGTGCGCTGGGCTTCGGCTACAACAAGGATTTGCTGGCCAAGAACAATCTGCCCGAACCGAAATGCTGGGCGGATCTGATCAAGCCCGAATACAAGGGGCACATCCAGGTCGCCAACCCCAATTCCTCGGGGACCGCATACAATATGCTGGCGACCATCGTTTAGCTGTTTGGTGAGGACAAGGGTTTCGAATACATGAAAGCCCTGCACAAGAACGTCAACCAGTACACCAAGTCGGGTTCGGCGCCGATCAAGGCCGCCGGTCTCGGCGAGACCACCATCGGCATCGTCTTCATCCACGACGCCGTGTCGCAGGTCGTCGCCGGCTTCCCGATCGTTCCAGTCACGCCTTGCGAGGGAACCGGCTATGAGATCGGCTCGGAATCGATCATCAAGGGCGCTCGCAACATGGAAGCCGCGAAGAAATTCTACGACTGGGCGCTCGAGGCCGACGTCCAGTCCACGGCGCAGGATGCGGGGTCGTTCCAGGTTCCATCGAACAAGGCGGCGAAAACCTCCGCCAAGGCGCCCGACCTCTCGACCATAAAGCTGATCGACTACGACTTCAAGAAGTACGGCTCGAGCGAAGAACGCAAGCGCCTGCTTAAGAAGTGGGAGGAGGAGGTCGCATCGCTGCCGCAATAGCAGATGCGCTTCCGCGAAACCCGCTGGCCGATTGAACCGGTCGCCGTCCTTTGGATGGCGGTCGGATGGCTGGGGTTTGCCGTGCTGCCCTGGTACGGCATCGAGGACGGGTTCTTCGGCTTTTCCTGGCTGTTCGACGGTTACCCGTCCGACAGCGAATTCGCGCCGGCACTGGTTCTGGCCCTCAAGGGCGAGAAACTGTGGCTGGCGCCGCTCGGCCTGCTGCTGGCGGTGCCGCTGCTTCTGTGGGGCCGCACCAAATCCGATCCGGTTTTCAGCCGGCTGCTGATCATTGTCGGCGCCGCCGGATTTGGCTGGCTGTTGTTCCAGGGCTTCGCCAATCGGGCTGCGCGGTTGGCAGTTCGGCTGGCTCACCAGCCTGTTCGGCGAACTTGGCGACCGCCAATTCGGCATGGGCTACGGCGCCTTGCTGGTCAGCGGTGCCTTTCTGTTCCTTTTCACCCTGGGTGTTGCCGCGCGCGGCGCCGTCTCTGGCGACGTCTTCGTCGTCGGCTCGATCGGCTTTGTCGTCGCCATGGTTGCCATTTTCATCTTCATGCCGATCCTGATGATGCTGGCCAATGCCATGCAGACCGACGACGGCGGCTACTCGCCTGTCGCGTTCCTGGCCAAGCTGTTCAGTTCGCGGCTGTGGAGCCTGGCTTGTCTTGCCGGCGGCAGCCGCTGCGGCGTGGCCTGGAATTCGCTGCTGCTGGCCGTGCTCGTCGGCCTGCTGACCATGTTTCTGGGGCTGGTGTTCGCGCTGGTCGTGACCCGTACCGGCTTCCGCCACGGCAAGCTGCTCCGCGCCCTGACCGTGTTGCCGATCATCACGCCGGCTTTCGTCATCGGCCTTGCCATCATCTTGTTGTTCGGACTGTCAGGGGCAGTGACGCAGAGCGTGGCCGGTCTCTTCGGTTTCCAGCCGACACGCTGGGTATATGGACTTCCCGGCCTGCTCATTGCCCAGGTTCTCGCCTTCACGCCGATCGCCTTCCTGGTGCTGATCGGCGTCGTCGAAGGCGTCAGCCCGTCCATGGAAGAGGCCTCCCAGACGCTCCGAGCCAGCCGCTGGCAGACCTTTTGGACCGTATCCCTGCCGCTGATGCGGCCGGGCCTTGCCAACGCCTTTCTGCTCGGCTTCATCGAGAGCATGGCCGATTTCGGCAATCCGCTGGTGCTGAGCGGCAATTACGACGTGCTGTCGACAGAAATCTTCTTTGCCATTGTCGGCGCGCAGAACGATGCGGCACTTGCCGCGATCCTGGCACTGGTGCTGCTGGCCTTCACGCTCGGCGCCTTTTATGCGCAGCGCTTCTGGATCGGCAGGCGCTCTTACACCACCGTCACCGGCAAGGGCGACGCCGGCGTCCATCCGCGCTTGCCTGCCGGGCTGACATACGCGCTCTATGTCATCGCCGGACTGTGGACGGCATTCACCGTACTGGTCTACGCGGTGATCTTCTATGGCAGCTTCGTCAAGCTGTGGGGGGTCGACCAGAGCCTGACACTGGAGCACTACCGGAAGGCGTTCTCCGTCGGCTGGAACGAATTCGGCATCCACTGGTCGGGCTCGGCATGGAGCTCCTTCTGGACGACCATGGAGATCGCGCTGATATCGGCGCCTCTGACGGCCGGGATCGGGCTTCTGACCGCCTATCTTCTGGTCCGCCAGAATTTCCGCGGCAAGAACGCCTTCGAATTTGCGACCATGCTCTCGTTCGCGATTCCGGGAACCGTCATCGGCGTCAGCTACATTATTGCCTTCAACGTGCCGCCGATCGAGCTGACCGGGACCGGCATCATCCTCGTCCTGTCGTTCATCTTCCGCAACATGCCGGTGGGCGTGCGCGCCGGCGTCGCCTCGATGTCGCAGATCGACCGTAGCCTGGATGAATCCTCGCTGACGCTTGGCGCCAACTCGTGGCAGACCTTCAGGCGCGTCATCCTGCCTTTGCTGAGATCGGCAATGCTGGCGGCGCTCGTCTATTCCTTCGTGCGCGCCATGACCGCGATCAGCGCCGTCATCTTTCTGGTCAGCGCGCGCTACGATCTCTCGACCAGCTACATCGTTGGACGTGTCGAGAACAATGAATACGGCATCGCCATCGCCTATTCGACGGTGCTGATCGTCGTCATGCTGATGGTAATTGGCTTGATGCAGCTGCTTGTCGGCAGCCGCAATATCGGCCGGCGCGGCATCCAGCAGGGCGACGGCGGCTGGAGCGTGCGCACCAATGTCAGCCTGCCCGGAACGGCCGGCGGCCCGACCACAATAGCAGGAGCCGGGTGATGGCCGAAATTCGCAGCAACGCCGCCTCGGTAACCTTCGACCATGTCACCAAGACATATCCGGGCGCCAGCATGCCGGCGGTCGACGACATCTCGCTTGCGATCGAAGCCGGCAAGCTGGTGACGCTTCTCGGGCCCTCCGGCTGCGGCAAGACGACGACGCTCCGCATGATCGCCGGCCTTGAAATGCCGTCCAGCGGCCGCATTCTGATAGGCGGCAAAGATGTCACCCGCCTGCCCGCCACCGACCGCGACGTGTCCATGGTTTTCCAGTCCTATGCACTGTTTCCGCACATGACGGTGATGGAAAACGTCTCCTATGGCTTGCGCTTCTCCGGCCATGACAAGAAGGAGGCTGCGTCTCGGGCCCGTGCCGGGCTGGAATTGGTCGGCCTGACCGGTTTCGAGGCGCGCCTGCCCAGCGAACTGTCGGGTGGCCAGCAGCAGCGCGTGGCGGTGGCGCGCGCGCTGGTGCTCGAACCGCAAGTGCTGCTGTTCGACGAGCCGCTGTCAAATCTCGACGCCAAGCTGCGCCGGCACGTGCGCGAGGAAATCAGGGAAATCCAGATCAAGCTCGGGCTGACGGTGGTCTATGTCACACACGACCAGGAAGAGGCGCTGGCGGTTTCGGATCGTATCATCGTCATGAACAAAGCGGTGATCGCACAGGACGGCACGCCACGCGAACTCTACGACGCACCGGCCAACGCTTTCGTCGCCGACTTCATCGGCGAAGCCAATATCCTCGATTGCGAGGTGGTTTCGGTAGGAGGCGATGAAGCTGCCGTCCGGCTGGGTTCGCTGGCCTTGAAACTGCCGGCGCGAGGCCACCAGGCCGGGCCGGCGAAGCTGGCCGTCCGTCCGAGCCGCATCGAGATCGGCCCTGCCGGTGCACCACGGACGATCGCGGGCAGGCTCGAAAAGGTCACCTATGTCGGCAGCCATCTCGAACTGATCATCGGCACACCGCACGGCCAGGTGTTTGCAATATCGCACAACATCGATGCGCCGTTTCAGGCAGGCGACAGCGTCGGCATCGGCTTTCCGGAGCGCGGACCGGTTCTGATCAAAGCTTGAAGGATTGCACGCAGAGCTGGCGAACCTGGGCGAACACACCGCTGCCGGCGCAAATCACCAGCGCGCCGTGTTCCAGAACCGTCTTTGGGTCGGGCTTGACGATCGTGCCGCCGGCTTCTTCCACCAGCAGCATGCCTGCCAGGCAGTCCCAGGCGTTCATATGCTCTTCGACATAGCCGAGCAGCCTGCCGGCGGCCGCATAGGCGAGCATCAATGCGCCGGATGCGTTACGGAAAAACACGCCGCCTTTTGAAAACAGCAAGCCGATGAGCGTTGCGACGTTTTGCATTTCGGCGCGGTTGGAAAAGCCGGTGCCCAACGAGCCGTCGGTCAGGCTGATGGCCGCGCTTGCCCTGATCGGCTTGCCGTTGAGAAAAGCGCCGCCGCCCTTGCGGCAATGGAACGTTTCGCCGGTAGAGGGCTCGTGGATGACACCCACGACAGTGTCGCCGTCCTTGGCGCAGGCGATGACCACGCACCAGGCCGGAATGCCCCGCACGAAGTTCGCGGTGCCGTCGATCGGATCTATCACCCAGACATGCCCGCTCGATCCGGTGACCGAGGCATGCTCCTCGCCGACAATTCCATCGGTCGGGTAGTCGGCTTTCATTGCCGCACGGATGAACAGCTCGACCTCGCGGTCAGCCTGCGAGACCATGTCCTGATGACCTTTGCTCTCGATGGCGAGGCTGTCGAGGTCGCGAAAATACTTCAGGCCGAGCGCGCCGGCGCGCCGCGCGAGATCGATGGCGAACTGTTCGCGCGTTGCTGTGTCGGGTGTCATGAGATCCTTGGGATGGCGAATGTGATCTGAGGAAAATACCCCCAGCCAGAGAAGCTTAGCGGTGAAGATAAGAGTGTGCAAATGACGAGCCCTGCCTTTTGCGGGGCGGCCCCGAGGCCGACCGATCTTCCATGCGCCCGACAGCGACAGTCGCGCTCATACGGGTCCGGTCATGTCGCCGTCGACATAGATGATCTGGCCGGTCATGAAGCTCGACGCGTCGGAAACCAGGAAGATCGCGGCACCGCCCAGTTCATCGACCTCGCCCACGTTGCCAGCGGCCGACCAATGCCGCGGCTCAATCCGGAAATTAAGGCGGTTTTACCGGCGAGGCCGAACAGGTCCGATAGGTCATCAATGCTTTGTTTCCCCAGAACTTTGTTTCCCAGAGTTGCGCTTTGTTTCCCAGAGATGGCGGCCAGACGCAGGCGATCGAAGCCTCGTCGCGCATCGTTAGCGCTGACGACCGCTGTCAGCAATGGCGAGATCGCCGGCGATAAACGCCTATCCCCGCCGGACACCTTGCCGGCGCAGATCGTCCATCGTGCGCGAAATGCCTTGGCGCAGGATCGACACCATGTCGTCGATCTGCTCGCGCGTGATGATCAGCGGCGGCGACATGGCGCACATGTTGATCAGCGGTCTGACCAGCAGGCCGAGCTCGTGGATCCGCCTCGCTTATGACCCCGAGGCTCGGCTGGCGATGGCAGACTGAATAATTCTTAGCGCAGCAATGCGGCCGGCGACGATGGCGCCCTCGACGTAGCCCGGAAATGATGGCGACAGCTCCGACGAGGCGAAATGGATCCGCGACGCGCCGGCGCGGATAACGCGTTCGGCATCGGTTGCCGTCGCATCGACGATCAGATCGCTGTAACCGCCGCCGCTCCAGCGATCCCCAGTCCAGTCGCGATAACTGAGATCGATGATGCCGGCCGCCTCGATACCGAGCGCCTCTTCCAGCCTTGACGTCACCTTTGCGCGCAACGCCGCGTCGTCCAGATCCCGCCAGCGCTGCGCCAGCGGCCCGCCGATGAAGACGACAAGGGCTGCGTGATCTTCGTCTCTGCTGGCATCGCAGGCAAAAAGCCCGTGCGGGTCGCGCCACATCACCATGCCGCTCAAGCCCCTGTCGCGCCAGAAAGCCTTGGGGTAGCGCACCAGCATTTTGATCACCGCGCCGCTTTGCCAGACGCCGAGGGCTCTCTTCAGCACAGCCGGCAGCGGCGGCACGAAATCCACTCTCGAGGCCATCATCGGCGGTACGGCGACCAGTACCGCTCGTGCCTCGATCGCGCCGGCAGGCGAAACGACGCGAACTCCTCGCGGCCCGTGCTCAATGGCCTCGACAGCTGTATTCAGCCGCAGTCGATCGCCGAGATCCCGCCCAAGATCATCCGCCAGCGAATGCATGGTTTCGCGCACGAAATACTGCAACTCCGACACCTCATTGGTGATGCGGCGATCATTGTCGATCAGGAACCAAAGCGGCAGCGTTTCCATTGCCAGGCACCACAGGCCCTCGATCATCGACCGAAAGGCGGCCTTCGCATCGTCGGGATCGGCCTGGCGATCGAGCCATGCCGCTACCGTCAAGCCGGCAATGGTCGGGTCGGTCGGTGCGATCGCGTTCATCCGCTCGCGCATTCGCATCGCGGTGCCGTAAGTGCGCCCGGCTTGCGCCTCGCTCATTCGCGGCTGCGTGACGAATTCGCCTGCGACATGGGTCTCGACCAATGTCTTGCCGCGCGCTCGCACCAGCGCCATTAATTCCGGCATGTCTTCGCACAGGAACTGGCCGCCGCTGTCGATCCGCTCGCCGAGCCCGTTCTGCACGGCTTCGACGCGGCCGCCGACACGGTCGCGGGCTTCGAGCAGCACGACATCGATGCCGGCGTGGTTCAATTCACGCGCGGCCGACAGGCCGGTGAAGCCGGCGCCGACGATGGCCACATCGGCTCGTTCGATCTTGAACTTCATTAGCCGGCCTTGATCTTCTCGAATGTCAGGGGCCGGATCATTGTCTTCATTGCTGGTCCACCCTCTTTTTGATGGTTCACGCCGGCCTGGCACCGCGGGCTGCAGAGTTCGGATAGTGCTTGGGGAATGCCGCAGACAGGAACTCGTTCGCGGCCTGCAGCGCCGTCTCGCGTGTGGCGTCCTCGGTGCCCATCATCAAATGCAGCCACAGACCATCCAGCATGGCGCTGAGCGCCAGCGCCATGACTTGCGGCTCGTAGGCATAGAAGCCGCTCTGCTTGAGCGCCACGCAAAGATCGATGAATATGTTCTGGTAGACGGCATCGCGTGCGCTGCTCAGCGCCTGATATTTCGGTCGCGATTTGGCCTCGCCCCAGAAGGCACACCAGGCAGCCAGCTTGCGCTTGTTGCAGATCGAGCGGTTGAAATCGGCTGCCACCAATGCCTGCAGCTGGCGGGCGGGATCATCGCCGGCCCTTTGCAAGGCGCTGCGCCAATGCGCCGAATACTCGTCATGCATGTATTGCAAAGTGGCGACGAGCAGCTTCTCCTTGCTCTCGAAATGGAAATTGACGATGCCGCGCGACAGGCCGGCGCCGTCGGCGACGTCGGCCATAGTCGTTTCCGAATAGCCGCGCTTGGCCAATGAATCGATAGTCGCTTCGATCAGTTGAACCTGCCTTGTCTCTTTCGACGCTTTGCGGCCGCGCTTTTCGGAATCGCTTTTTCGCGCCGGTTCGAGGAGGGCTTCGCGCGCCTCTGTTGTCTTCATCGGGGTGATGGTCTCCAGCATCGCCGGCTAGCCGATCGGCTTCGGCCGCGAAGATCAGTGGGACGGTGTTTGCCACTGTCAAGCACCTTCTGCACGGCTGCCCATATTCGAATGTTCTCGTCGAGATTGCATCCTTGGAGAAAACGACGTCGAAGGCACCGTCGGCGAAAGGGCAGCGATCCCGGCGATGCAGACCAGATCAGCGCCGCCGAGCCCGCCTGCAGCGGACCTTGGGTCGAGATCTACGCCAGGCGCGAGCTGCAATATCAAAAGCTGCTGAGGCGTGCCAAACTGGCGCCGCGGCTGGTCATCAAACTCGACCGCCGCACCAGTCCGCCCGCGGATTTTTAAATATGGCCGACGACACCGACAGTCCCGAACTCGACACCGAAGCCGCCGAACAGTGGCAGCTGATCAACACGCCGCTCGGCGAAAAATGGTCGGGCCGCACCCGCTATGCCGCGGCCATGTTCTTCTACAAACGCGGCGAGATGAACGCCGAGACGCTCGAGGTCTACCGCATCTGCACACGCCTGGATTCGACGGATCCGCTGCCGATCATCCGTGATCGCGGCATTGGCCAGGACTGGCTTAAACGCATGGGTTTCGAATAGTCCGCCCCCAAAACGCGTTCCGGTCAAGCCGGCATCACCCGCTTAGCCGATGGTCCTTTCCAGCATGCCTAGCCAGTTGCGATAGGCGATCTTCTCGATCAGCGCGCGCCCGAAGCCGCGTGCCGCGAATGCGTCGAGCAGTCTTGGCAGGCCGGCAACATCGCCTATCACGGCCGGGATCATGGCGCCGTCGAAATCCGAGCCTAGGCCGACGCCGTCTTCGCCCAGCGCCTGCAGCAGCGAATCGACATGGCGCACCATGATGTCGAGGCCGGTGTCGGCGTTCATCCTGCCGTCCTCGCGCAGGAACCCGGTGGCGAAGTTCAGCCCGACCATGCCGCCGGAGTCGCGGATCGCGCCGAGCTGCCATTCGGTGAGGTTGCGCGAATGGCCGCAGATCGCGTGCACGTTGGAATGGGTCGCGACCAGCGGTGCGTCGCTGATCTCGACGACGTCGCGGAAACCTTTTTCGTTGAGATGCGAAAGATCGATCATGATCTTCAGCTGGTTGCAGGCTTTCACAAGCGCCTTGCCGGCATCGGTCAGCCCCGCCCCTGTATCGGGCGATGACGGGAAACGGAACGGCACGCCGTGGCCGAAGGCATTGGGACGGCTCCAGACGACACCGAGCGAGCGCAGGCCGGCTGCGTGGAGAACGTCGAGCAGGGTGAGCTCAGGGTCGATCGCCTCGACCCCTTCGATATGGAACACCGCCGCGATCGAGCCTTGCGCCATCGCCTTCCTCACATCGCCGGCGCTGCGGCAGACAGTAAGTGCCGAAGCCCGCTCCAGCCTGAACAGGATCGAGGCCATCGCTACGGTGGAGTTGAGCGCATCGGCGCGCGGAATCTCGGGTGGCAAGGGCTCGCTGTCGCTCGGCGCCAGCGGCACCGCGCCGCGTTTGGATTTCTCGACAGGCGGCGGGAAGATCGCGAACATGCCGCCGGCAAATCCGCCTTTCTTCGCGCGCGGAAGGTCGATATGGCCACCCGGCGTCCCCTCGACGAACAGCTTTTCGACGTCCGCATCCTTCGACTGGTAGAGCCGGAGCAGCGTGTCGTTGTGGCCGTCGAAGACGGGAACGAGATCGGATTCGGTCATGGAGGGCCATTCGGTTGAAGTGGTCGGACCGCGGACGGCGAGCCGGTTGCTGGCAATACTTAGGCAAGGTTGGCGCTCTGCGCAAATCCCGTATGTTTGCCCCTTGCGTTTGTACGCCTCCGATAGCCAAAGGGGCACGCGGTAAAGCCGCGCACCCCTTCTCCTGTCATTCATCGAGGGGCTGTGCTTACCGCTTCAGCACGTCCGCCCATTCCGGATGGCGGCGGAACTGAGCATTGGCGAACGGGCAAAGCGGGATGATCGTCTTGCCCGCCGCACGTGCATCCTCGACGGCACGGGTGACCAGGCGAAGCCCCGCGCCCTGGCCGCGAAATGCATCCGGCACTTCGGTATGGTCGATGATGATCTGGTGCTCGCCGACCTTGGTGAAGGTCATCTCAGCCTCGGCGCCGTCCGGCCCACGCAGGAGATAGCGGCCCTTCGAGCCGCGGTCCTCCAGCTCGATCTCCGGCAATAGGTCAGACATGGCTTGCGGTCCTTTCATCCGGCGCAAGGGCGAACAACCGCCGCGCCGCCTCGATCTCGGTCGGCCGCACCTCATGGCCGCCGTCATGCCACTCGACTGTGACATCGGCGCCATCGGCGCGCAAATAGGCTTCAAGCCGCGCCGTCAAATCAGGCGGACAGATCGGGTCCCGCCTGCCGGCGGTGACCAGGATGCGGCTGCCGCCAAGGCTGCCCTTGACCTCCGGCTCGAACGGGATCAGCGGATGCATCAGCACCGTTGCGTCGAACAGCGACGGTTCGGCAAACAGCACCGAGGCCAGGATGTTAGCGCCGTTGGAGTAACCGAGGCCGAGCACCGAAGATGGCTTTGCCGCCTCGACATGCGCCTTGACGAAGCCGGCCATCCTCTCCGTCGCTCGCGTGAGGTCGCCCATGTCGTAAACGCCCTCGCCGGTCCGGCGGAAGAAGCGTGCGGCGCCTTGTTCCGAGACATCGCCGCGCGGTGCGACGACCGTCGCTTGCGGCGCGAGATCGCGCCCAAGCGACAGAAGCTGGGCCTCGTCGCCGCCGGTGCCATGGAAGACGAAGAGCAGCGGTCCGGCCGGCGAACCGGGCAGCACCTTGTGAATATATGAATCCTTGCTCATGACGTCGCCCTCAGTCTTCCAGTTTCTGCAGATGCTGCTCGAGATAGGGCCGCAAATGCTGGTGTTGCAACGGCAGTTTCAGCGCCTCGCCAAGGTGGGCGGTATCCTCGTCGCGGTCGAAGCCCGGCTCGTTGGTGGCGACCTCGAACAGCACGCCCCCCGGTGTGCGGAAGTAGATCGCCCAGAAATAATCGCGGTCGATCACCGGCGTCACCTGATAACCTGTATCGAGGAGTGCCTTGCGCACTTCGAGCTGCTTGGCGCGGTTCTCGACGGCGAAAGCAACATGGTGGACCGAGCCGGCGCCGAGATTGGCGAAGCCGGCCCCTGGCAGCGATTCGATATCGACGACGTCGGCGCCGTTGCCGTTCTTCACCGCCAGCCGCCTGATGTTGCCGGACTTGTCGACCTCCTCATAGCCCATGAATTTCAGCAGCTCTTCGGTGGCGCCGCCATCTTTCAGCCTGAGCGACACCGAGTGAAAGCCGCGGATCGCCTCGTCGGTGGGAATGCCACCCTTGGCCCATGGCGCACGGTTGTCCGCTCTGTCTTCGACCAGCGCAAACCCGTCGCCGTCGGGACCGGCGAACGCAAGACGCTTCTCGCCGAATGTCTCCTCGCGGGACAGCCCAGTGACACCTTGCTCGGCAAACCGTTTCTCCCAATAGCCGAGCGTGCCCTCGGGCACCGAGTAAGCGGTGGTACCGACTTCGCCGATTCCATGGCGGCCTTTGCCGATGTTCGGGAACGGGAAGTAGGTCATCACCGAGCCGGGCGTGCCGACCTCGTCGCCGTAATAGAGGTGGTAGACATCGGGTGCATCGAAATTGACCGTTTTCTTGACCCGGCGCAGGCCGAGCGTACCGGTGAAGAATTCGTTGTTCTGGCGCGCATCGCTGGCCATCGAGGTGACGTGATGCAGGCCCTTGACTTGGTCGAGCATGTTTCTGCTCCTTCCCTTGTGCTGGTGCGGCCCTTGCCGCTGTCCACGCAAATATGAGGATCCGCCTCCTGGCCGCAAAGGCGGCAAACACAGAATGGACTGTGCTGTTAAAGTGAACGATCAAGCAGGTTTTGTTCACCATTCGGCGAACCGGACCGGCTTGCATACTCGCCGAAATTGCGCTCCATGAGCAACGCATGTAGCCAGCGTGAGGATACCGCGGTTGACGGGAAAACGCCCCAACATTCTCCTGATCACCTGCGACCAGTGGCGCGGCGACTGCCTGTCAGCTGCTGGCCACAAGGTGGTAAGAACGCCCAATGCCGACGCGCTGGCCGCCGAGGGCGTTCTGTTCCAGAAGCACTATGGCGGCGCCGCACCATGCTCGCCGGCACGCGCCTGCCTCTACACCGGCCTCTACCAGATGAACAATCGTGTCTGCCGCAACGGCACGCCGCTCGACGCCCGCCACAGCAACATAGCCCTCTGGGCACGCGCCCTCGGCTATGATCCGACGCTGTTCGGTTATACCGACATGGCGCGCGACCCGCGCACGCTGGCGCCTGGCGACCCGCAGCTGAAAAGCTATGAAGGCGTGCTGCCCGGCTTCAACGTGCGCCAGCTTCTGCCCGAGCACCAGAAGCCCTGGCTGTCATGGCTCAAGGCGCGCGGCGTCGATGCCGGCGCCGGCTCCCCCGCCATTCACCGCCCGGCGGGCGAAATCCTGGAAAACGACGGCGCGATCAGCAACGGTCCGCCAATCTATTCGAAGGACGAGACGCCGTCGGCCTTCCTGGCCGGCGAATTCATCCGCTGGCTCGGCGAGCAGGAGCGCGATGCCCCGTGGTTCGCGCATCTTTCCTTCATCAGCCCCCACCCGCCCTTCATCGTGCCGGCGCCTTACAACGCCATGTACGATCCGGCCATCGGTCCAGCTTTTGACCGCGCGGAAAGCTGGCAGGCCGAAGCAGCAAGCCACCCTTATCTCGCCTATGAACTTGACCGGCAGGAACGGTCGAAATTCCGTCCCGGCTCGGAGGGCAAGGTGCGCGACTGGGGCGACGATAATTTTCGCCGCATCCGGGCGCTCTATTACGGCATGATCTCGGAGGTCGACGCGCAGCTTGGCCGCGTCTGGCAAGCGGTCAAGGCGGCCGATGCATGGGACGACACCGTCATCGTGCTGACCTCCGACCACGCCGAGATGATGGGCGACCATTTCATGCTGGGCAAGGGCGGCTTCTTCGACTGCAGCTTCCATATTCCGCTGATCATTCGCGATCCGCGCCGCCGCAAGGCTGCCGGCAGCAGCGTCGACCGCTTCACCGAGGCGGTGGATTTGGCGCCGACCTTGCTTGAGCTCACTGGGCTCGAGCTCACTGGCGGCGAAGTGCTGCCGCATCTCGACGGCCGCTCGCTGGCGCCTTTCCTGGACGCAACGGAGCCGAACAATTGGCGCGATGCGGCGCATTGGGAGTTCGATTTCCGCTCGATCGCGGATGGTGATGCCGAACGGTATTTCGGCGTCGGTCCGCGTCAGTGCAATCTCGCCGTCGTTCGCACGCAAAAATTCAAATATGTGCATTTCGGCGGAGGCCTGCCGCCCTTGCTCCTCGACCTGGAGAAGGATGCGCGCGAGTTGACCAATGTCGCTGACGACCCAGCCTATCTGCTGGCACGGCTGGAATTTGCCGAGAAGTTGCTCGCCTGGCGGGCCGAGCATCTCGACCAGTCTTTGGCGCTCGCCGAATTGACGGACAATGGCGTTGCCGGCCATGTCGCCGGCTTCCCCTCGAGATAAGCAAAGCCCGCGCCCTTTGCCGCCCCGGCGTGTCATTCGGCCGGTGCGCAGCTTATCCGATGATCAAGCCCTGTTTTTCCGCCTTTTTACGAAAACTGGCCGTT
>NZ_JAMYLR010000057.1:0-29059 GCF_040318155.1 Mesorhizobium sp. M1307
CGCAAGCGATCGAAAACGACGCAAAACAACCGTTGCAGGCAGGGCGCCGTCCACATATGGATCCCAGGGTCTCCGCGACGGAGCTTCGCTCCTGCTCCGCCCAGGGATGACGAAATTGGGAGGCTTCGGCCAATCCCGAATGTGCAGCGCTACCAGTTCATGCTTTCTCGTCAGCCTTCGGCCAGTAGGTGCCGAACGACCAGACATTGCCTTCCGGATCGCGGCAGATGAATTCGCGGCTGCCATAGTCGCGGTCGGTGAGCTCTTCCAGAATCTCGGCGCCGGCGGTTTTTGCCCGCGCGTATACCGCGTCGGCGTCAGCGACCGCGACATAGATCGACTTGCCGCCGCCCGACCCGGGCGCGCCGACCATCTTGCCATAGGCATCGTCGCGCGCCGTGCCGAGCATGATGATCGAAGAGCCGAATGCGAGTTCGGCGTGGTGCACCACGTCGCCTTCGCCATGGCGGGCGCGGATGCTGAAGCCGAAGGCCTCGCACAGCCAGTCGATCATGTTGCCGGCATTTCTGTAGCGCAGCGCCGGGTAAATCCGCGGTGGTTCGGTGTTGTTCGGCATGGCAGATCTCCTTCAACGGGTTGTCGATCAACCCAGTCTGGGCGAAGGCCGGTTGCGCGTCTTGAAGAAATGTTACCTCGCGGCAAGCGCCGTCGGCGCGACGCCTGCCAGGTCGCGAAACTCGCGTACCAGATGCGCCTGGTCGGCATAGCCGCAGTCGGCGGCGATGTCGGCCCAAGCGCTGTTGGCCTGTCTCGACAGGCCAAGCGCATGGTTGAAGCGGACGATGCGCGACAGCGTTTTTGGGCCGGTGCCGATAGCGTCCGAAAATTTTCCGGTAAGATGCTTGCGGCTCCAGCCAAGCTTTTCGGCCAGCGTCGAGATGTGGGTCCGCCCACGCGTCGAGACGATCGTCTCATAGGCCCAGACCATTTCGGCCTGAGTGCGGTCTGCGGTTGCCAACCGATCACCGACGAAGGCTTCGGCGATGGCAAAGCGTGAGCTCCAATCCGGCGCATTGCCAAGCCTTTCGCGAAGCGCGATGCCTTCGACGCCGAGCACGTCATCCAGGCCGACCATGCGGTCGGTCAGTTCGCTCATCGGGCGGCCGAAGAAGCGACGAGCGCCGAGCGGGCTGAAATTGATCTGCACACAGCAGGCGCCGCCGAAGGATTCGATCACTACCGGCCCGGCATAAAGGCCGGCGGCAAAACTGGCGAAGCGGTCATTGTCGCCCGGGTCATGGCCGAGCCCGATGGCAAAGGGTTCGGCAAAGCTGATGACCAGCGGCACGGTCAGCGAGGCATATTCGATGGCGCGGAAATGGCCTGGCATGGTTTCGCGAAAGCCGCACATGTCGGTGACGACGCCCTGAAACCGATGGCTCGGCGCGCGCCGCACCATCTCGAACCGATCGAGGCCTGGGCTTTCGTGGCGGCTGCGGTCTTCGCTGTCGGGCATGCGCTTTCCTTCCGCCACGCGACTTTAACAGACCATCCGTCGGAATCAAAAGCGCCCGGCTTTTGGCCGGGCGCTCCGAGTTGCCTGAGATTCTGAATTGTCTGGACGTGTTTAGGCGCCGCGCATCAGGCAGCCGGCGGCCAGCACGATGTAGGCGATGACGACAATCCACGCGGCATTCAAAGGGATAAACGCAAGAACGCCAAGCGCGGCGAGAACGCCGATGATGGCGATGACAAGGGATATAATGAAAATAAGCTGGGTAGGCGCACTGAGATTCATGTTCGGTCCCTCCTCAACATGATTCGTACAGCGGCATAGTATCAGGCGCGCGGTCACACACCAATGAGCGCACGCAGGCGGCTTTTCCATCATTCGCACCCCGTTTGCGCAAATCCGATTCCGCGCTACCTTCCCGACGAATCGGAAGGGGCTGATGGCGATGGGATTGCTGGACCAGATACGCTCGATCTTCGACGGCGACCCCGGCGTGCGCAAGGTCGCGGACGATCCGGTGCTGTCGGCGGAATTGCTGATGCTGTTCCGTATGATCCTGGCCGACGGTTCGGTCAGCGAAAGCGAAATGACCGCCTTCAGGCGTATCTGCCGGGACGCCTTCGGCATTCCCGAAACCAGCATCGACAGCGTCATCGAATATCTCAACGAATTCGGCTACGAGACCAACAGCTCGCAGGCCGTCGCCCAATTCCACGACCTCGACGTCGAACGGCGCAAGCTGCTCGCCCGCCACATGGCCGAGATCGCCAAGGCCGATTCGCAACTTGCCGGGAGCGAGATGCAGCTGTTGCGCCGCACGCTCGACCTGCTCGACATCGGCCCGGCCGATTTGGTCAAGCCGCAAGGCTGAGGCATCGGCAGGATTGTGGCGCACTTGGCCGTGGTGACGCGGTTCAGCCAGCGGCGGGTCGGCGAATAGATGAAGCTTGTCGTGACCCCGTTCGCATAGGTGATCGACTTGGTTTGGCCATCGGCTTCGTAGATCGTCGAGGTAATGAAGCCTGAAGCCGAGAGCAGCTTTGTTGGCGGCGGTATATTGCAGCGGGGCGGCCGCCGTGCCGAAGTCGAGCTGCACCGGCAGGTATTGCGTGCGCAGCGTCTGGCCGGAGGCATCGCGCACGCTGGTCGTGGTGTGGGTCAGCGTGCCGATGGTGACGTCCTGGCGGGCAATCTTGCCGAAGCCGTCATATTTGGCGACCTGCGTGGCGGCAGGGTTGGTGGAGGTGGTGAGCTGGCCGATGTTGTAGAAGCCCGCCGCCGCCTGATCGTAGGTGTTTTGGGTCAGCGTCACCGCGCTGCCGCCGGACGCCGTTGCCGTCTTCAAGGTCAGCCGGTCCATCTGGTCGTAGGCCAGGCTGGTGACGGTGCCGCGGGCATCGGTCTGGCTGGCCAGCCGGTTGGCGCCGTCATAGACGTAGGACCATGAGCCGAGGTCGGGATCCGTCCCAGAAAGCCGGTTGCCGGTCGGCAACGTTTGGTTTAAGTTAGATTATCCACAAGGTCGACGCCGTCAGCGTCAATTGGTTAACCCCCTTCTTCTATAGAATTATCTACTATGATTGCGTTATCCTTTCCATTATAGACAAAGCTCTCTGGAGAAATTCCGCGCTCAATTAATCTTGATATGCAGATCTCAGATCCGTATGAGAATATAATTGAAACCAAACCGGAGTCTATGACAACATCTATAATATTAATAGACTGCATGTAAGCAAGTATAGAGCACGAAATTTTCGTATTCACTATAATAGTGGCGTCTCTCTATCAAGGAATATTATGATACTGCCGTTTTCGTACTTAATTGAACGAAGTTCTTTTCCAATTAGATTTTCCTTTAGGTGATTCATATGGCGTTTACTTTCTCGCGTTCAGTTTGGAATATGTGCGAATGGATGTTCCCTTGAACTCGTCCCCCCCGGGAGTTCCAAAAGTGGCCCCCGGTGTAAGGGTTCAGAGATTGTCTAGTAGGACTTGAATAGACGTTATACCCATTCGGATACCCTGGACTTGCCGCACTCGGGTTTGTCGCGTTCATCATTCTCAGATTCGTCGTTTCCTTGGTCAGGCAGCTTTGCTCCGCTCTGCGTCAAGCCCTTCACTTCGTGCGGCATTCATGCAAGCCCGAACGCCAGGACCAGGAAGCCCATCGCTCCGAACCCGGCGTGGATAACCATCCCGGCCCATGTGCTGCGACGCCGCTGGACGACATAGGGCAGCAGCAACGTGATCGGCACAAGGGTCAACAGGACTTGCCAGGGGAAGGCAGCGTGGAACAGCAACCACGGGATCCCATTGACCAGCCAAGCCCGCCTGCCGAAGGCAATCTCTTGCCGCGGCAGCGCGAAACCCCGCCAGACAAACTCTTCCCCAACGATGTTCAGCACAAAAAACGGAAGCCACGCGCCGAGAATCCAGTATCGGCCGGGACCGAGCGGCTCGAAAGCCATGAACGAGGGATTAAAATTCTTCCCGTCTTGCAGCATCCGGAGCGCGGCGCCGATGCCGCCGGTCAACACGCCGACGGCCGCCAGCCCTCCAACAGCCCAGAGCCAGTCGCCGCCATTCATCGGGCGAAGCCATAGCCGCGCGCCCAACGACCCCGGCCTTCCTGAACGCCGTTCCCGATATAACAGCAGGGCAGCCGTGAGAAGCAGGGGGCCAAAAAGGACGATGCTTGCGGCCAGGAACCACATCACCACAGGCTCTGCCCCGGTGGCGGAGACGAACGCCGGGACGGCTACCCGCGTTGTCAGGAACAGCAGCAGAGCACCTGCGCCGAACAGAGCAGCGGAGCCGCCCAGGCCCAGCGGAGGAACCCGATCAGGCTCCGGCCCGTCGCGCCTTTCATAACCGTTTGCTGTCAATGGCCATTCTCCCGCCCGTGTGCCGAACGAATAAGGTTAAGCCGTGCCACGAAGCGACACAGCCGGGTCCCCGCTGCTCCGCAGCGTCGCGGCGTTCGCTGGCCTTTCATCGTGCCACCGGCACGATGAACTCGCTTTGCGAACCGGCCGCTTACCCCTGTTCGTGCAGCCGTTTCGCGATCGCCCGGTGCAAATCGGGAGCAGCAGTGACCAGCGCCTTGGCCGCCTCGGACTGCGGGTGGTCGAGCACTTCGTTCGTCCTGCCGCGCTCGACGATCTTGCCATCATGCATGACCATCACCTCGTCGGTGATGGCGCGGGCGACGGTCAGATCATGGGTGATGAACAGATAGGCGATGCCGAGTTTTTGGTTGAGCTCGGCGAACAGATCAAGAATCTGCGCGCGGATCGAGACGTCGAGCGCCGAGACCGGCTCGTCGGCGACGACCAGCTTCGGCCGGGTGATGATGGCGCGGGCGATCGACAGGCGCTGGCGCTGGCCGCCCGAAAACTCATGCGGATACTTGTCCATGTCGCCTGGTGAGAGGCCGACCTCGTGCAGCGCATACGCCACCATCTCGCGCCGCGCGGCGGGCGCCGGCTTCTTCTCCAGCACATGCAGCGGCTCGGCCACCAATCTCTCGACCTTCTGGCGTGGGTCGAACGAACCATACGGGTCCTGGAACACGACCTGCATGTCGCGCCGTGCCGGCTTCAGCTCCGCCTCGCTCTTGCCGGTGAGGTTATCGCCGCGGAAGCGGATCGTACCGGCCGTTGGCTTGTCCAGTGCCAGGACCATGCGAGCAAGCGTCGACTTGCCACAGCCGGAACGCCCGACGAGCGCCATCGACTGGCCGGGCGCCATCGAGAAAGAAACATCGTCGACGGCGCGGATGGGAGCCCCTCGCTTGAGCAGCGATATGCGCCGTGCCGGATAGTCGCGCGTCACGCTCTCTACCTCAACCAGAGGTTTTCCTTGGCCGACGCTGTGCCTAGCCCGCGCGGGCACATGCATCGAGGCCTGCGCCAGCTGGCGCGTATAGGGATGAAGCTGTCCGGACAGAATGCGCGCCGTGTCGCCGGCCTCCATCACCTCGCCATGGCGCAGGATGGTGATGCGGTCCGCCATCTCGGTCACCACGGCGAGGTCGTGCGAGATAAGCAGCAGCCCCATGCGGTTTTCCGCAACGAGGTCGCGCAGCAGGTCGAGGATCTGCGCCTGCAGCACCACGTCGAGCGCGGTCGTCGGTTCGTCGGCGATCAGCAGCTTGGGCTTCAGCGCACAGGCGATGGCGATGACGACGCGCTGGCGCTGGCCTCCGGACAGCTCATGCGGATAACGCGACAGCGGGAACTGCGCCGCCGGCAAGCCGACCCGGTCGAGCATTTTTCGCGCCCGTTGCTCGGCGTCAGCGCGGCTCGTCCTGGTGTGCCAGCGAATACCCTCGGCGACCTGCTCGCCGATGGTCTTGACCGGGTTGAGCGCCGTCATCGGCTCCTGGAACACCATGCCGATGTCGTCGCCGCGCAGTGCGCACATCTGATCCTCGCTCGCCGCCAGAATATCAATGCCGTCGAAGGTAACGCGTCCGGTGGCGCGTGCCGCCCAGGGCAAGAGCTGCATCACGGTGAGCGCCGTCATCGACTTGCCGGAGCCGGATTCGCCGACCAGCCCCATGACTTCGCCGGGCGCGACGGACAGCTCGATGTCCCTGAGGATGGGCGTGCCGCCGATGGCCAGCGACAGCTTCTCGATTTCGAGCAGGCTCATCGCTGCCGCCGCGATTTCGGATCGAGAATGTCGGCAATGCCGTCACCAAGCAGGTTCAGGCCAAGCACGGTGACGACGATCGCCATGCCGGGAAAGATCGCCATCCATGGCGCCACCACCATGCGGGTCTGGGCGTCGAACAGCATGCGGCCCCAACTCGGCATCGGTGGCTGCGTGCCCAGCCCGACATAGGAAAGCCCGGCTTCGGCCAGTATGCCCAGCGCGAACTGGATGGTGCCTTGCACCAGCAGCAGCGTGGCGATGTTGGGTAGCACATGTTCGATGCTGATCAGCGTCCTGCTCTTGCCGGCGGCACGGGCGGCGAGGATGAATTCGCGCGGCCAGATCGCCAGGGCACCGGCGCGGGCGACGCGCGCGAACACCGGGATGTTGAAGATGCCGATGGCAATGATGGCGTTGAACGCGCCCGGCCCGAAGATGGCGGTGATCATGATTGCCGAAAGCAGCGCCGGAAAGGCGAAGACCAGGTCGTTCAGCCGCATCAGCACGTCGTCGGCGGTGCCGCCGCGCGCCGCGGCAACGGCGCCGCGCGGCACGCCGACGCCCATGCCGATGCCGACCGCCACCAGCGCCACGGCAATCGAGTTGCGGGCGCCGACCATGATCATCGACAGGATGTCGCGACCGAAATGGTCGGTGCCGAACCAGTGCGCCAACGATGGCGCCTGGGTCTTGTCGGAAATGACCAGCCTGGTGACGTCGTAAGGCGTCCACAAGAAGGAGACGATCGCGACCGCCGCCACCAGTGCGGTGATGACGAAGCCGGCGAGGAACGAACGGTTTCGAAACGCCTTGGCCAGGATGCCGGCAAGGTTCTCGTCGGGGATGTCGATGTGCAGCGTCATTGCCGGCCTCTCAGGCGCGGATCGACCACCGCATAGGAGAGATCGACAACGAAATTGACGACGATGACCGCGGCGACCAGCAGCATGACGACGCTCTCGACCACGATCAGGTCACGCTGGTTGATCGCCTGGAACACCAGCCGCCCGAGGCCGGGCAAATAGAAGACGTTTTCGATAATGATGGTGCCGGCAAGCAGGAAGGCGAATTGCAGGCCTAAAATGGTGACCACCGGGATCATGGCGTTGCGCAGCGCATGCCGCCACAAGACAAGGCGATAGGGCAGGCCCTTGGCGCGGGCGGTGCGGATGTAGTCCTCGTTCAGCACTTCGATCAGTGCCGAGCGGGTGACCCGGGCGAGGATCGCCGCCTGCGGCAGAGCGAGGGCGATTGCCGGCAGGAGCAGCGATTTCAATGCCGGCCAGACGCCGGCGCCCCAGCCGGGAAAGCCGCCGCCCGGCACCAGCCGCAGCCAGACGGCGAACAGATAGATCAGCATCAGCGCAAACCAGAAATTGGGCACGGCGACGCCAAGCTGGGCGGCGCCCATCGCGATCGTGTCGCCGGCGCGGCCGCGTCGGCTGGCGGAAAACAGTCCGACCGGAATGGCAATGACTGTGGACAGCGCCAGCGCCATCAGCGCCAGCGGCAGCGAGACGACGAGACGCTCACGGACCAGATCGATGACCGGCACCGAATAGGTGTAGGAACGGCCGAAATCGAGGCTCAGCAAGCCGCCGGCCCAATGCAGATAGCGCAGCACGACGGGAGCGTTGAGACCCATCTGGTTGCGCAGCAATTCGATCTGGTCGGCGCTGGCGTTCAGGCCGAGCATCAGCCGCGCCGGGTCGCCGGGAATGATCTCCAGCATGGCAAAGACCACCATCGAGGCCAGAACCAGCGTGACGATGGCGATGGCGAGGCGCTTGAGGAGATAGGCGGTCATGAGCCGCCTGATGCAAGCACTGGGCGAAGCTTGCGTTCCCGCCCACCCCCCTCTGTCCTGCCGGACATCTCCCCCTCAAGGGGGGAGATTGGCAGTTTCCACGCCGGCACTGTCCTTGCAACGCTAGTGGTTAGCGAAAGCGGCGGTGAGGGCTCAATCTCCCCCCTTGAGGGGGAGATGTCCGGCAGGACAGAGGGGGGTGTGACGGAGTGCAACTTTCGCCTTTCTGTCAGCGATCAATCCGTCCACTTCACCTTGGTCAGGTCGTTGGCCTGGATCGGGGCGTTTTCCCATAGGCCCTGCAGTTTGGCGTCCCAGACGCCGACCTTCGGCAATTCGTAGAGGAAGCCGACCACGGCGTCATCGGCCAGGACCTTCTGCGCCTCGCCGAGCAGCGTCATGCGCTTGGCCTCGTCGGAGGTAAGGTTCAGCTCGTCGATGATCTTGTCGAAGGCCGGATTGTCGTAGTTGAAGTAATAGTCCTTGCGCGAATAGATATCGATGTCATTGGGCTCGGTGTGGGAAACGATGGTCAGGTCGTAATCCTTCTTGGTGAAGACCTGGTCCAGCCACTGCGCCCATTCGACCGGGATGATCTCGAGATCGATGCCGATTTCGCGAAGCTCGGAGGCGATGATCTCGCCGCCAAGCCGCGCATAGGAGGGCGGCGGCAGCTTCAGCGTCGCCTTGAAGCCATTCTCCAGGCCGGCTTCCTTCAGCAACTCCTTGGCTTTCTCCACATTGTGCGGGTAGAGGCCGGTGAGGTCGACATAGGCCTTGCTGGCGGGTGACATGTGCGAGCCGATCGGCACGCCGAGGCCGGCCGAGGCGCCGTCGATGATCGCCTTGCGATCGAGCGCAAAGGAAATCGCCTGCCTGACCTGCAGCTTGTCGAAGGGCGGCTTCTTGTTGTTGATCGACAGGATGGTTTCACCCTCGGTCGAGCCGATCACCACCTTGAAGCGCGGGTCGTCCTTGACCTGGGCGACGCTGTCGGGGTCGAAGAACGGAAAGGCCTGGACGTCGCCGGAAAGCAGCGCCGGAACGGCGGCGGCGGCATCCGGAATGATGCGGAACTCGGCCTTGTCGAGGAACACCGGGGCGCCCCAGTAATTGTCCGACTTGACCAGCGTGATCGACGAGCCCTTGGCCCAGTTCTGGAATTTGAACGGGCCGGTGCCGATCGGTTTTTCCTTGTTGGTGTCGGCTGTCTCAGGCGCGACGATAACCGCGTCGCCCCAGCCCATATTGTAGAGGAACGAGCCTTGCGGGTTCTTCAGCGTGACATTCACCGTCGTGGGATCGACGACCTCGACCTTGTCGATGGCGGCGAACAGGCTCTTTTGCGCGTTGACGGAATTGTCGGCGCGGGCACGATCGAGCGAGAATTTCACGTCGTCGGCATCGAAGTCGCTGCCGTCATGGAATTTCACGCCTGTATGCAGCTTGAAAGTGTAGACCTTGGCGTCGTCGGAAATGCTCCAGCTTTCGGCGAGATCGGGCAGCACCTCGCCGTTCGGGCCGATGCGGGTCAGGCCCTCGAAGACATTGGCATAGAGTACCTCGTCGATTGCCGCCGCGGCGCCCGCCGTCGGATCGAGATGAGGGGGTTCGAGCGTAATGCCGATGACCAGGTCGGTGCGCGCGGCCATCGCCGAGGTTCCGGCGGCCAACGCCAGCGCCGCAGCGGCCAGAATGGTTTTCCACAATTTCATCGTGCAACTCCCCATATGCTAAAACACGTGCTCAAAACCCGGCGGATAGAAGCGTGAATTTGCCGCCGAGTAAATTGCGTTTCGTACCGTCCGCCGACGCCGGGAGGAATGTTTTTCCGCCCATGGCCGGATCATAGCGGGCCGGCGCCCCTCAGCAGAACGCCGAGGCCGATGGCCATCACCTTCGCCGAGTCCAGCATGTCGGCAATGCCGACCCATTCATCGGGCCGGTGGGCGAGATCGAGGATGCCCGGGCCATAGGCGATGCAGTCATAGATGTGGCCGATGCGGGCGATGTGCTTCTGGTCATAGGTGCCGGGCGAAATCACGTAATCCGGTTCGCGGTCGAATATCTCCATAATGCCTTGCGCGACCGCCTTAACCACCGGCGCATCGCGCTCGGTCATCAGCGGCAGCACCTCCATCAGATCGCGGATTTCGTAATCGAACTTTTTGCGCTCGCGCTTCAGCCGTTCCAGGATATCGGTCACCTCGCTCTTGACCGCAGCGAGATCCTCTTCGAGCAGGAAGCGGCGGTCGATGGTCAGCCGGCAGGAATCGGGCACGTTGGGCGAGGGCAGGCCGGGCCGGAAATCCTCCGTCTGGCCGCCATGGATCGAGTTGATGTTCATGGTCGAGCGTTTTGCGCCTTCGGGCACGACCGGCATGCGCGTCATCTTGCGGTCGAGCGCCGGAAACAATTCGTCCTCGAAGGCCCGCAGCACGGCGCCCATATGGCGCACCGCATTGTCGCCGAGGAACGGCATCGAGCCGTGCGCGATCTCGCCCTTGGTCTCGACCTCCGCCCACCAGACGCCGCGATGGCCAAGGCAGATGCGATCCTTGTTGAGCGGCTCGGGAATGATGACGTGGTCGACCTTCGGTCTGGAGAAATAGCCGAGCTTGGCCAGATGCGCGACGCCGCCAAAGCCGCCGGACTCCTCGTCGACCGTCCCCGAAATCTCGATGGCGCCGGGAAAATCGGGAAAGACCTCCATGAAGGCTTCAGCGGCGATGATCGAGGCGGCAAGCCCGCCTTTCATGTCGCAAGCGCCGCGGCCATAGACCTTGCCATCCCTGACGATGCCGGCGAACGGATCGAGGGTCCAGCCGTCGCCGGGCTCGACCACGTCGATGTGCGAATTGAAGTGCACGCAAGCACCCGGCGCCCGGCCATCGAAACGGGCGACGACGTTGACGCGCGGGTAACGGTCAGTGTCGGCGGGCGTGCCCTCGGCACGGATGAATTCGATCTCAAAACCGCGCTTCTTCAGCCGCGCGCCGATAAATTCGGCACATGGCCGATAGGCTTCGCCGGGCGGATTGATGGTTGGAAAGCGGATCAGATCCGCAGTCAGTGCAACCAGATCATCGGCTCGGTCATCGATAGCCTTGAGGAGCCGTTCGTTCGGTTCGTTCATTCGGCGAATTGAGCAGCGGATGAGGGGGTTTTGCAAGCCCGATGGCGAATTGCGAGGCGATTGCGTGTCGTTACGGCAACTATCGCGGGAAATCGTTCAAATTCGCTGCTTTGGATTGGTGAAATCGTCAGGGAGTGGGTGTTAGCTCGCTGGCTTGCCATCAAAACGCTGGAGAACAGCGCGAGGGCAGGCAGGCAAGGGGCATCAAAGGGGTTTGATTGCATGAAAAACACTGTTCTCATGGCAGCGGCATTGATGGCGATGCTGTTCGGTTCGTCGTTCGAGAGCCGGGCGGCCAGTCTGGTCGCGAACATCGACATATCCTCACAGACAATGACGGTAAGATACGGGCTTTCGTATTACCGGTGGAGCGTTTCCACCGCCCGCAAAGGCTACATCACGCCGCGCGGCAGTTACCGGCCCCAGCGGACGGCCCGGATGTGGTATTCGCGCAAATACGACATGTCGCCGATGCCCTATTCGGTGTTCTTCCGCGGCGGCTATGCTATCCACGGCACCGGCGCGATCCGGCAATTGGGGCGCCCGGCATCGCATGGCTGTGTGCGCCTCCACCCCAGCAACGCCGCCGCGTTCTATTCGATGGTGCGCAAAGCCGGCTTCGGCAATACGCGGATCCTCGTGACGAATTAGGGCCTGCTCCTCGGCCCGCAATAAAAAACCCGCCGGAGCGGCGGGTTCGTCGGGGCCAAATAGCACCATACCGAAATTAGTAGCATAGCTGCCGGCACAAAGCAAGAACAAAATAGGGCCGGTGCCCAAAAAGATCGTTCCGCTCAGGCGGCTTTGTCGCGCACTGTCGCCGGCCGACGCTTTTTGCGGCCGCTGATCTCCCAGCGCTTGTGGAACCACATCCACTGGCCGGGGTCTTCGCGCACCCAGCGCTCGACCACGTCGTTGAGAAGCTGGGTGGTGGCGCGGACGTCGACACTGCCGCCGGCGGTGCGCGGCAAGGTGAGCTTGTCCTCGATCTCGAGCCGGAAACGGTTGTTCGGCAGGCGCACGCAGCGCGCCGGGTAGACATCGCAATCGTAGTGCCGCGCCAGGGTGCCGAGAACGCGGTTGCTCTCGCAGGGGCGGCCGAAGAATGTCGTCTCGAGCCCGCCCGTGAATTTCTGGTCGACCAGCACGCCGATATTGCCGCCTTTCTCGAGGATGGCCGCAAGTGCGAACGAGGCACCGGTCGAAGACGGCAGCAGCGATCCCATGCTCGAGCGGCGGGTCGAGAGGATGTAGTCGGCGAGGTAAGGGTTGTTGGGCGGGCGAAACAGCGCCGTGATGTTCATGCCGAAGGTCGCCGCCGCCACTGGCAGCAGCTCGAAATTCCCGAGATGCCCAGTGAAGACGATATGCGGCTTGTCCTCGCCGGCAATGCGCACGAAATGCTCCACGCCCTTGACCTCGACACGGCCCGGCTTCGTCGCAGCGGGATCGTAGTCGAACAAAGCATCGAGAAAGATGTATTCGGCGGCCAGGCGGGCCATGTTGCCCCACATGTCGGAAGCGATCGCCTCGATCTCGGCATCGCTCTTTTCCGGATAGGCCTTGCGCAGATTGTCGACGGCGACCTGATGGCGCGCTACCCAGGGGCCGATGCGGCGGGCAGCGCGGTCGGCGAAATTGAGCGCGCTGTCGGGCGGCAGCAGGCGCAGCGCGGAGATGATGAACATCGCGACCCGCGCGACCAGCCAGTAGTTGAACTGGCGAAGCCGCCTGCCATAGCGGAATCCCAGGTCCCTGCGGATCTTCCTGAAGGCGTTGCCGATCATTCTCAGCCGACGCGCAGGATGATCTTGCCGAAGACGTCGCGGCCTTCCATGCGTTTCAGCGCCGCATCGATGCCGTCCAAACCGACCTCGGTGTCGATCACCGGCGCGACAAGGCCCGCCGCCATCTTCTGCATGGCGTCGGCCATGTTTTCCATGCGGCAGCCGAACGAGCCGAGCAGCTTCAGCTGCTGTTGGAACAACTGCATCAAATTGATCTGCGTCGACACGCCGGAGGTCGAGCCGCAGGTGACCAGCCGACCGCCGCGTTTGAGGCACAGCATCGAGGCGGCAAAGGTGTCGGTCCCGACATGCTCGAACACCACGTCGACGCCCTTCTTCTTGGTCAGCTTGCGCACGACGCCTTCGAAGCGGTCGTCGCGGTAATTGATGACGTGGTCGGCGCCGAGCGCCTTGGCCTTGTCGATCTTGTCGTTCGAGCCGACGGTGGTGATGACCGTGCAGCCCATCTTCTTGGCCAGCTGAATCGCGGCGGAGCCGATGCCGGAGCCGCCGGCATGGACCAGTATCGTCTCGCCGGGCTGCAGCCGGGCATTGTCGAACAGCATGTGCTCGACCGTGCCGAAGGTGACAGGCGCCACCGCCGCGCCGATTTCGCTCACGCCGGGCGGAGCTGGGACCAGAAGGCGCGCCGGCAGGTTGATCTTTTCCTGCGCAAAGCCGTCGAGATGGAAGCCGTGCACGCCCGAAACATGCTCGCAGAGATTGTCGCGGCCTTCGCGGCAGGCGCGGCAAAGACCGCAGGTGCGGGCGCCATAGATCGACACCAATTGCCCGGGCACAAGGCTGGAAACGCCGGGGCCGACCGCCTCGACCTCGCCGGAAGCCTCGGCGCCGACGACCAGCGGCAGCTTGCGCTTGGCAAAAGCCATGCCGCGCCAGCCCCAGACGTCGATGTGGTTCAGCGCCACGGCCTTGATGCGCAGCGTCACCTCGCCGAGCGCAGGTTGCGGCGGGGGCGGCAGGTCCACCGTTTCAAGGCGGCGGTCCTCGATAAGTTGCAATGCGCGCATGGTGCCTGTCGGTTCAGTCTGGCTGAAAAAGGTCGCTTAGACCGGTTCCCGCGCCATGACAAGGCAGGTGTTCTGGCCGCCGAAGCCGAAGGAGTTCGACAGGACCGTGCCGACCTCGGCGTTGCGCTTGGTGTTCGGCACCACGTCGAGCACGATTGCCGGGTCGGGATTGTCGTAGTTGATGGTCGGCGGAATGACGCTTTCGCGCATCGTCATCAGCGAAAATGCGGCCTCGACGGCACCGGCAGCCGATAGGGTGTGGCCGATCATCGACTTATTCGACGAGACCGGCATTGACGAGATCCGCTCGCCGAACACCGTCGACAGCGACAAATGCTCCATCTTGTCGTTTTCGGGCGTCGAGGTGCCATGGGCGTTGACATAATCGATCCCGTTCTCACTCAAGCCGGCATCGGCAAGGGCGGCGCGCACCGCCGCGATCGCCGGCGAACCATCCGGCTTGGAGCGCGTGCGATGGAAGTCGTCGGCCTTTTCGCCGCAGCCGCGCAATATGCCGAGAATGGTGGCGCCGCGGGCAAGTGCTGCCTGCAGCGATTCCAGCACAAGGGCGCCCGAGCCTTCGGCCAGCACGAAGCCGTCGCGGTCCTTGGAGAAGGGTTTTGAAGCCTTTTCGGGGATGTCGTTATGGGTCGAGAGCGCGGACAGAAGCGAGAAGCGGATCAGCGCCTCGGCGGTCGCCGAGCCGTCGGCGCCGATCGACAGCGCCCTGTCGCATTCGCCGCGGCGGATCGCCTCGACGCCGAGCTGGATCGCCGTGGCGCCCGAAGCGCACGCGGTCGACAGCGTAATCGGCAGGCCGCGCGTGCCGAAACGGTCGGCAAGCCGGTCGGCAATCGAGCCGAACTGGGTGGTCTCGAAGATGTCGAGTTCCCTGAGGCCGCGCGCTACCCGCAGCAGCCTCTCGGCACCGGTGTCGTGCCTGTCTGAATTATTGGGCGTGTCGAAATTGTAGAGCGAAAAGCGCTCGCTCCAGTCGAGCTCGACCGGCGGCGAAGCGAGGAACAGCGGTCCGCCGAAATCGCCGGCATCGAGGCCGGCCTCCGACATCGCTTCCTGGGCGGCGGTTTCGGCAAGCTCATAGGTGAGGAGACTGGCGCCCTTGGAACTCGACGGCAGGAAATCGACCATGCCGGAGATGCGGGTGTTGAGATGATCGACCGGGAAGCGGGTGATCGGATGGATGCCGGACTTGCCTGAGGTAAGTGCCGCCCAATTGTCGGCTTTGCCGACACCGAGCGACGTCACCACGCCGATGCCGGTGACGGCGACGATGGGCCTGCCCATGTGGTCGTTCAGATTGGCCATTTGTTGTCCAAAAACCTGTTTCTCTTGGAGCGTCGGATCGCCCGAAAACCGCGCCACACTTTTCGGTCCGATGCTCTAGGCGGCTTTGATCAGCGCCATGCCCTCGAATTGGTGATAGCCGATCGCCGTTGCAAGGACGGTCTTCGGGACACCGGCAAACGGTTTTTCGACTGTGGCGTCGAACACGGGGTAGGCGGCCTTGCGGTCGACAGCCAGCGCCGCCAGCGCCACGGCAAAGGGGAACTGCGCTTCCTTCATGTGACCGGTCAGCGTCGAAAAGCCGCGTGCGGCGATCGCCGGATTGGCCTCGAGCGCCGATTTCTCGGCGGCGGTCGCGGCATGGGCGCCCGAAGCGCCGGAGATCGCGAGCAGCTCGCCATTCGGCAATGCGGCTTGCTTCAGCAGCACGGCGATCTCGCCGTCGAGTTCGCCCCGCCGGCGCCTGGCGCGGCCGGACAGGACCGGGCCGAGTTCCGCATAGATCTTCCGGCCACGGCTTTCCGCATGCTCGCGCTGCTCCAGGACGAGAAACGCGCCGCCGGATCCGGTCACCACGCCGCCGCCTTCGGCGCCTTGCCTCTGCCAGACCGGCCGCCACGGACCGCGATGCAGGTAGCCGGCCAGTTCATAGCCGAGCAGCATGTCGGAATGTTCGGTCTGGAAAGCGCCGCCGACCAGTATATGCGTCGACTGGCCGGAGCGGATGCGCGCGGCCGCGGTCTCGACAGCGGCAACGCCGGCACCTTCCTCGCCCATGAAGGTGCGCGACGACCCCGTCACCTTGTGGACGATCGAGATGTTGCCGGCGAGCAGGTTGGAAAGCTGTGCCAGAAACAGCGTCGGGCGCAATTCCGTGGTCAGCTTCTCGTTGAGCAGCACGTCGCGGTCATTGCGGCTTTCCGATGCCGCGAGAATGGCCGCGTCGACCGCCTCGTCGCGCTCGCCGCCGCCGGCGGCCACCACCATGTCCATGGTCGCGCAGAGTTCGTCATTGCCCTTGATGCCGGCATCGTCGAGCGCAAGGCCGGCCGCATAGGTGCCGAGCCTCTGCCAGGTCTCCATCTGCCGCTGGTCGCCACGCTTGGCGATCTGCAGGTTCCAGTCGATCTCCGGCAGCGGGTGGACCGTATAGGGCGAGAAGCGCGAGGCCTCCAGAACCGGTTCAAGGCGCGGCTGGACGAGCTTTTGCCAATGCGCATCCGGACCCTCGCCCAGTGACGAGACAAGGCCGATGCCTGATATGACGACGTCGCGGGGGTTCATGGGCGGCTGTTGTGGGTGAGGGCGCGTCAAGCGCTGTGCTTAGATGGCGTTCTTGGCGGCGACGAGCGCGTCGATCTTGGCGCACAGGTTCTTCATGACGAAATAGTCGTCGGTCGAGGCCTTGCCGTCATTGACCTCTTGCGTCCACTTTTCCAACGGCACCTTGATGCCGAATTCCTTGTCGATGGCAAAGACGATGTCGAGGAAGTCGAGGCTGTCGATGCCGAGATCGTCGATGGTGTGGCTTTCGGGCGTGATCGTCTCGATGTCGATCTCGCTGGTGTCGGCGATGATCTTGGCGACTTTGTCGAACGTGGTGGACAAGGGCTTTTCCTTCGATTGCGGGCGGAATCTGTCCGCATGTGTTTTGGGCTGTCTAATCGGTTTTTCCGGGCAGGAAAAGGCCTGATACGCCGCGCGCAGATGGGATTGCTGTTCTGCCAGAGCAATAGGGGTCGCTGGCAACCCCTCCCGGCGATATGCCGAAACCGTCCCATCTTTGATCATTGGGTGTACCAATGTACCATGGTACAAAAGATCTATGACCATAGAACGCGTGCAGACCGGGGTGCGCCTGGAAAAACGATTGGTGAAGGTGCTCAAGGCCTTGGCTGAGCATCGCGACGTGAGCCTGGGTGACCTCATCGAGGGCATCGTGCTGCATGCTTTCGAAGGCCGGACGCCGTTCTCCGCGGCGACACTGGAAACAATCGGCCAATTGAAGCGCATCTACGAAATGGAGCTTGCCGCAGCGGACAGCCACGGTCTGGCGGAAACCGGCGGGGAGGGCGGATGACGAGCCATCTTGCGCGCAGCCACAGCATCGTGCTTTCGGGGCCGATCGACCGCGTCTTTCCGCTGTTCACGCCGATCGGAGAGACCCTTGGGTGGACGGCTGGCGCATCGCATCCGCTATGTTCGCGTTACGCCGGATTCGCGTTTCGGATTTGTCGAGGTGGCCTGCCGACCGACCACTAACGGAGGCACGGAGGCGTCGATTACCTATGCGTTCACGGCCTTGGAGCCCGGCAGGAGCATCCTATCTGTCCGAACTTACAGAGGACGCGTTCGCGGACATGATCGAGGGATGGAAGCTCCGTGTCGACGCTTGGCTGGTAGCGGTGAAAATCTGACGCCAGGTAACTTAAACGAATTGCCACTAAGGGTGGAATGTTACCTTCGTCTCGTAGATGGGAACGAGCAAGTAGCGGACAAAGCGGTCGCTCAGTGAGGTTTCCTGCGTTCTGTGCCTTGATGATGGGACAATTCTTCGCCGCTGATCGGAGCAACACCCGTGGCCATGCATTCCTTCCACATCCACATCCCGGATGAACAGATCGAGTACCTACAGCGTCGTATCCAATCGACAAGATGGCCGTCGTCGATCTTCGCATACGGGTGGGACGACGGTACTGACGTTGATTTCCTCAGAAAGCTTTCACGTTACTGGGAATACGATTTCAGGTGGCGCGATCACGAAAAACGTCTGAACCTGTTGCCTCAGTTTAGGGTCACGATAGACGGGTGCGACATCCATTTCGTTCATCAGAAAGGAAAGGGGTCAGCACCCTTGCCGTTGATCCTCACTCATGGCTGGCCCGGCTCCTTCGCCGAGTTCGAGCACGTCATTCCGCTGCTCACGGATCCTGCCAAATACGGCGGGGATGCCGAGGACGCCTTCGATGTCGTCGCACCGTCGCTTCCGGGTTTCGGCTTCTCGTCCCCGCCGCATCAGGCCGGCGTTAGCTCAAAGCGTGTCGCGAAGCTGTGGCGGGCGCTGATGCGCGAATTGGGATATGATCGCTTCGCCGCACAAGGTGGCGACATCGGCGCAGGCGTCTCGTCCTGGCTCGCTCGGCTTTACCCGGACGACCTTATCGGATTGCACCTGAATTACATTCCAGGCAGTTTCCGCCCGAACCTCGGTCGCGACGACCCACCTGTCACGCCGGAGGAGAAGGCATTCCTCGACAGTGCGGCGAATTTCGCCGCAACGGAGGGCGCCTACGCTTTTCTGCAGGGGACCAAGCCCCAGACGCTAGCCTTTGCACTGACAGATTCCCCAATCGGGCTAGCCGCATGGATTGCCGAGAAGTTCCGCAGTTGGAGCGACTGCGAAGGCGAACTCGAACGCGCCATCCCTCTAGACACGCTGCTTACCGACATCTCGCTCTACTGGTTCGGTAACACGATCGAGGCCTCACTCCGGATTTACAAAGAGAACCGGCTCTGCCCCCTGATCTTTGGGCCAAGGGAGCGAATAACACCGCCCCTCGGCGTTGCAGTCTTCCCTCGAGAGCTTCCTATGCCACCTCGCTCCTGGGTCGAGCGAGTCTTCCGTGTCGAGCGCTGGACCGACATGCCGAAAGGCGGACATTTCGCGGCGATTGAGCAACCCGAACTCCTGGTCGAGGACATCCGGGCCTTTTTTCGGCCGCTGAGGCTCCGGCCGGCAAAGTAAGGACGAAAACCTGCCCGTTGTCACGGCTCGGAAGTCCTGATGAGACGGTAGCATCGCATTCGCCTTCGTTAAAAGCGCTCGTTGCTCCTGACTAAGGTCAATGTCGACCTTGGACTCGACCAAGACCTCATCGCGGGTCGGAACCGGTATTCCGCTTAAGGTTCCAAGCGCTAGATTTTCACTTCAACCGGCTCCGGCCCGGTCAGAAGGTAACGCGGCCGAGTACCCGCAGGCCGTCGCCCTGCGGCGCGACGACCACGGCTTCGCCTTCGCGCGGCGAGATGCCGGTCAATTCCTTGATGTTTTCGAGATGCGTGACCATGACCAGATTGTCGGAGCCGGAATAGCCGCGGATTTCGGCTACGATCGCAGCGATCTGGGCGGCCTTCTCCTTTTCGTCGGTCTTCAGCAGGTCAAGCGGTGCGAACGGCTCCGGCTCGCTTTCGAAAGCGATGCGGGCGGTCTCGAGGCAGCGGCAATAGCGGCTGGACAGCACGCGCTCGACCGGTGCCGCGCGGGCGCCAAACAGCGCGCCGATCTTGCGTGCCTGCTGCTTGCCGCGCTCCGAGAGATTGACCTGGGTTGCACATTTGCCGAGGTCGAAATTGGCCGCATCGGTGGTGCCGGTGACCATGGCATGGCGGAGCAGGACCACATGCCCGCCGTCGCGCAGCAGCGCCCAGCCGGCTTCCGTCGCATGGGCTGTGGCGGAAACGGCAAGCAACAGCAGCGCCAGCACAAATCGAAGCATCGGACATCCTTTTCGGGTGACCGGCAGGCGGGCCCCGGTGACCGGCATATAGGGATGGCAAAGCCGGCTGAAAGACAAGCCGAGTGCAACCTGCGGCCGAAAAGCCTATTTCTTCGCCATCTGCTTCTTCACCAGATCGATCTTGCGGTCGGTCAGGGGGATGGGGAGTGTGTAGCCGGCTTCGGTAAAGCCCTGCTTGGCGTTTTCGAAGAATTCGATCGCCTTTTGGTATTCGGCATTGCCGCCGCCATAGCTGCCGCGGTTCCAGTGGACGTCGCCGAGATTGTTCTGCTCGAAGGCCCATTGCATCGGCTGGCCTTCGCGGGTGAAGACCTTGAGCGTTGCCTCGAAGGCGGCTTCGGCTTCATCCAGATATTTGCCGGTGCGTTCGAGATTGCCGAGATTGATCAGGCTCATGCCGATGCCGTTCTGCGCGTTTGCCCAATCGACGGGCGAGGTCTCGAAGGTCAGCACCTCCAGCGCCGCCCGGCGCGCGGCGATCGATGCGGCCAGTTTGCCGGGATCGGCCTCGCTCATGCTCAGCCATTGCAGCGCCGAGCCGAGGCCGGCCTGCGCCAGTGCCCATTGCCGCGGCGTGGTCTCGCGCTTGTATTCGCGCAGTGCATCGCGATAGGCCTCGATCGCCGCCTCGTAGTGCACCGGCTTGTCGGTCACGCCGCCGAGCAGTTGCAGCGTGTTGCCGAGATTGTAGTGGGTCATCGCCCAGTCGAGCGGAAACTCCTTTTTGGTATAGACGCGCCGTGCCGCCCGGTATGCAGCAGCCGATTGCTCAAGCCTGGCAGGATCGCGCGTGCGCTGGCCGAGCGTCTGGTAGATCGAGCCGAGATTGTTCTCCGCCGAAGCCCAATCCGTCGGAAAACGCTGGCGTGTGAATATGGTCAGCGCGTCGCCATAGGCGGCAGCCGCCTCTTCGAGCAGGCCGGTGCCGAGATCGAAACGGGCAGCACTGCTCAGCGCGTTGCCCAGATTGAGACGGCTGCTCGCCCAGGAGAGTGGGAAGGTGTCGCGTGTGCGGATTTCGAGCGCGGCGCGGAATGCCGCGGCTGCCTCGTCGATTTTTGCCTTGTCGTTGCGTTGCGTGCCGAGAGACACCAGCGTATTGCCGAGGTTGTTCTGGACCATCGCCCACTGAACGGGCGCCTTTTCGCGCGTGTATTCTTCAAGCGCCAGCCGGTATGCGGCCTCGGCCTCGGTCAGGCGCTCGCCGACCGGTTCGCGTTCCGAAAGCGCGTAAAGCGCAAGGCCAAGGTTGCTTTGCGAGGCGGCCCAGTCCAGCGGGACTTTGTCGCGCGGCCGCTTCTCCAGCGTGGCGCGCATCGCCACCACCGCCTCGTTCAGGCGTTTCGGGTCGCTCTCGCGTTCGCCGATCTTCAACAGCACATTGGCCAGGTTATTCTGGGCGGCCGCCCAGTTGAGATCATCCTTCTCGCGCTCGAACACGGCAAGCGAATCGCGAAAGATCTTCGCTGCCTCTTCCAGCCGGTCGATTTGGCGCTCGCGCTCGCCGATCGTCTGCAGCACCACAGCCATGTTGTTGCGGGTGATCGCCCAGTCGCGGTTCTGCTCGCCATTGGGGATGAAGTTCAGGATGACGCGGTAGGCGTCGATGGCGTGCTGCAGCGCTTGCCTGTCGCCGGTGGCGCTGCCATGCGCGTTGAGCGCTTCCGCCTCCTGGTTCTTGTAGTTCCAGCGCAGCCTGTCGTCCCATCTCTCGACCAGCGAGAAGGCCTTGCCGTAATCGTTGGCGGCCGACAGATAGTCGAAGACCAGCGCCGAAGCGTCGGCGCGCCTGGCATAGATCGCCGCGTCGGCAAGACGCTTCTGCCTGACCAGATCCTCTGCCCGGTCGACCACGCCGCTGGCCTGCTCGACCCGGCCCACCGCCTGGTCGAGGAAGTTGCGCGCAGTGACGATGGCGCCCTGGCCGATCGCCTTGTCGGCCGAGGCGACGAGGCGGCTGATCTCGGGGTCGTCGGTGCGCAGCGCGTCGCGCTCGGAGATCATCTTCTTCAGGCGCTCGGCCTGGGCGTCGAGCAGCTTTTGCAGGTCGGTGGGGTCCTCCGGCATCTTTTCGGTGCCGAGCGCCTTCAACACGCCATAAAGCGCGTCGAGCGGCACGCCGTCCTGCAGCGAGGCCAGTTCCACCTGTGCCCGCGTGGGGTCAGGCAACTCGGCGATCGTCAGCAGCAATTGCCGCCGCTCGCCGGTGATCAGGCCGTCGTCGCCGGTCGGTTCCTGCGGTGCTACGCCGAAGTAGAGCAGCCGGCGAAGGCTTTCATTGACCCATGGCCGCTGCTTGGCCTTGGTGTCGAGATAGACCTCCTCGGTCACCATGCGCATGACCGAGCCGAACTCGGTGCCCTTCATCGCCGCGAGGTGGCGCAGAAGTGCCGCTGCGTAGGGGCTGTTTTCGCCGACGATGCCATCGAGTGCCGGCCGCCCCGGCTCGGCGGCAAAGCCAATCACCGTTCCCAGATTTTCCGTCGCGGTCGCGTTTGCCAGTGCCCTGGCGCCGCGCACCGGCTCCAGGCCGCCGGCGCCAATCGGCGAGGCCGAGGCCGTCGGCGCCCGGCGCAGCACCGCATCCGCCGGAAACGGGTTGGTGCGGCAGGCATCGAGCAGCATGATCGTTACCGGCACGGTCGTCTTCAGTTCGTCCATGACGGCGGAAATCGGCACCAGGGCCTGATCGGCGTCCTTCAATGAAGAAACGTCAGCGTCGACCGGCACCAGATAGTTTTCGCCGCCAGCCTCGATGCCGTGGCCGGAATAGTAGATCAAGGCGACGTCGGCGTCCTCGGCATCCTCGGCGAAACGTTCGAGGTCGCGCTTCAGCTTTGCCGTGTCGCGGTCGGTGACGCTGCGCGCGTCGAAGCCGAGATCGGTCAGCATCTTGGCGATGTCGCGGGCGTCGTTGGCCGGGTTGGGAAGAGCCGCTATGTGCTGGTATTTCGACTGGCCGACAATCAGCGCCACGCCCTTGAGGCTCGCCGGCTCCGCCGCATGAGCCGAGGTCACCGCGAGGCAAAGCATGGCGCCGACGAAAGCCGTCAGCCACGCCTGCTTGAAGAAGTGCTGATTTCCGACAAGGCCCATTCGCCGCGTGTCCCCCGACAACCCTGTATAGCGCCGGCATCCAACCATGAGCAAATTCGGGCAAGATCCGAGCGGCCGGATTGTTGGCCGGTACATTCGCGAGGGAAGGGCGATTGCGCCGCCGCCGGGGCTCGCCTATCACGGGAAAAATGTCTCCGCTTATCGAAACCGTCCTCTTCGTCTTCAGTCTCGTCGGGCTCGGCTATCTTGCCGGGTTGACCGGCTATTTGAAGCCGGCGAGCGGCGAGGGCGTATCCGAATTCGCCATCAACGTGGCAATGCCGCTTTTGCTGTTCCAGACCATGGTAAAGGCCGATTTCCACGGCGTGGCGCCGTGGTCGCTATGGGGCGCTTATTTCGCGGCGGTTGCGCTCACCTGGGCCACCGGCCATCTGGTCATTACGCGCATCTTCGGGCGGGACGCCCGCGCCGGCGTCGTCGGCGGCGTATCGTCGTCCTACTCCAACGTCGTCCTGCTCGGCGCGCCCTTCATCATCGGCGTGTTCGGGCCGGCCGGGTTCGAAGTGCTGTCACTGCTCGTCTCCATTCACCTGCCAGTGATGATGATGGCCTCGATCATCCTTTTCGAGATGTTCGGCCGCGGCGGCAGCGAGCCTGTGCATCCGCTCCGCGTCGTCAGGAGCTTTCTCAGGCGGGTATTCATCAATCCGCTGATCATAGGCATACTGGCCGGGCTGGCGTGGCGCTTCACCGGTGCGCCGCTGCCGGTGCTTGCGACGCGGCTGAGCGACGCGCTGGCCGGCACGGCCGCCCCGGTGGCGCTGTTCGCCATGGGGCTCAGCCTGCGCCGTTTCGGCATTTCCGGCAATGTAAGGCCGGCGCTGGCGCTGTCGGCGCTGAAACTGTTCCTAATGCCGGCGCTGGTTCTCGGCCTGGTCTGGCTGATCGGCCTGCCGCCATTGACGGCCAAGGTGGCGGTCATGGTTGCGGCGTTGCCGTCCGGCATCAATTCCTATCTCATCGCGGTGCAGTTCAACACCGGCCAGGCGCTGGCGTCGAACCAGATGACCATCGCCACCGCCTGTGCGGTCGTGACCACTGCGTTTTGGCTGACCGTGGTCGTCCATGTTTTTGGATAAGAACTCGGGTTTTTGGATAAGAACCCGGGTTTTTGGATAAGAACCCGGCTGCATCGCCTCTCGCTTTGGCTGGCCCAAACCCTATATGCCATCTTGTGATTGCTTGCGGGGCTTGCCCTGGGCTAAGAGCAGTGGCTCTAGCGATGCTATCGCGCACGTCCATTCACGAAATCAGCGACCGGCCCGCCAGGTGCCGAACGGAGGCGAGATCATGCTTCAGAAGACCAGCCATTTCATGCGGCAGGCCAATCTCATCAATGGCGAATGGGTGCAGGCCGATTCAGGCCAGACGGTCGACGTCAACAATCCTGCCACCGGCCTCAAGATCGGCACGGTGCCGAAGTCGGGCAAGGCCGAGACCCGCCGCGCCATCGAAGCCGCCGACGCGGCCTTCCAGACATGGCGCAAGACCACCGCGCTCGAACGCTCGAAGCTGTTGCGCAAGCTGCACGACGCGATGATGGATAATCAGGACGTGTTGGCCGAACTGCTGACCATCGAACAGGGCAAGTCGCTGTTCGAATCGAAGGGCGAGATCGGCTCGGCCGCGTCCTACATATTGTGGTTCGCCGAAGAAGGCCGCCGCACCTATGGCGACGTCGTGCCGTCGCCCTGGGCTGACCGCCGTATCCTGGTGACCAAGGAACCGGTCGGCGTCATCGCCGCCATCACGCCGTGGAATTTCCCGTCCTCGATGCTGGCCCGCAAGCTTGGCCCGGCGCTTGCCGCCGGCTGTACCGCCGTGGTCAAGCCGGCGTCGCAGACGCCTTATTCCGGCCTTGCCTGGGGCGCGCTTGCCGAGGAAGTCGGCTTCCCTAAAGGCGTAATCAATATCCTGACCGGCGCCGCCGGTGAGATCGGCGACGAGATCTGCGCCAACCCGCTGGTCAAGAAGATCACCTTCACCGGCTCGACGGAGGTCGGCAAGATCCTGATCCAGAAGTCGTCGGTGACGGTCAAGAAAGTGTCGATGGAGCTCGGCGGCAACGCGCCGTTCATCGTCTTCGATGACGCCGATCTCGAGCGGGCCGTCGCCGGCGCCATCACCGCCAAGTACCGCAATTCCGGCCAGACCTGCGTCTGCACCAACCGCTTCCTGGTGCAGGCCGGCATCTACGACCAGTTTGTCGAAAAGCTGGCTGCTGCGAGCAACGGGCTGAAGGTCGGTTCCGGCCTCGAGGAAGGCGTCCAGCAGGGACCGCTGATCGACGAAAAGGCGGTGGAGAAGGTCGAGGAGCTGATTGCCGACGCTACCGCCAAAGGCGGCAAGGTCGTCGCCGGCGGCAAGCGCCACGCGCTCGGCGGCTCGTTCTTCCAGCCGACGGTGATCGCCAATGCGACGCCGAAGATGCGCTTCATGAAGGAAGAAATCTTCGGCCCGGTGGCGCCGGTATTCAAGTTCGAAACCGAGGAAGAGGCCGTGGCACTCGCCAACGACACCGAGTTCGGCCTGGCCTGCTATTTCTACACCGGCGATCTCGGCCGCGCCTTCCGGGTCATGGAAGGGCTGAAATACGGCATGGTTGGCGTCAATGAAGGGCTCATCACCACCCCTGAGGCGCCGTTCGGCGGCGTCAAGGAATCGGGCCTCGGCAAGGAAGGCGGCCATCAGGGCATCGAGGACTATCTCGACACCAAATATGTCTGCATCGGCGGACTTGGTCTCTAGAAGCCTCATGCGGTAATACCGAAAACGACCCTGAGCCGCTTCGGAAAAGGCCAGGCTGGCGTCGAGCAACGAACTTGCGAGCATGGCGATGAAGGACGGCGAGGTTTTCGGCACGACGCAGGCGGGCGAGGAAGTCCGCCGTTTCACCATTCGTGGCGGCGGCCTTACCGCCAACATCATCGGCCTGGGTGCGATCATCCAGGATCTGCACCTGGCCGGGCACGAGGCGCCATTGGTGCTCGGCTATGATCGTTTCGAGCACTATGAGACGGATACCGCCTTCTTCGGCACCGTCGTCGGGCGCTATGCCAACCGTATCCGCGACGGCCGCTTCACGCTTGCCGGCAAACGCTACCAGACCGAGCGCAATTTCCTCGAAAAGCACACGCTGCATGGCGGTTCGCAAGGTTTTTCGCGCCGTGCCTGGGCGGTTTCGCTGCATGGCAGGGATTTTGTAACGCTGACCCTGCACGACCCCGACGGCACGATGGGCTTTCCCGGCGCGCTCGACGTGACCTGCACCTACCGGCTCAAGATCCCCGGCACGCTCAGCGTCGAACTGACCGCCACCTGCGAGGAGCCGACGCTCTGCAACCTCACGCAGCATTCCTATTTCAACCTGGATGACGGCGGCACCGGCGACATTCTCGACCACCGGCTGATGCTGAATGCCGGCGCCTATCTGCCGGTCGACGCGGATCTGATCCCGACAGGCACGGTCAAGCCGGTCGACGGCACGCCCTTCGATTTTCGCCAGGCGCGGCCGCTGCGCATGGAGACCGAGGGCGAGCAGCTCCCTTACGACCAGAATTTCTGCCTCGCCTCGACGCGCGGGCCGCTGAAGCAGGCGTCGTGGGCGCAAGGCGCGAATTCCGGCGTCGAGATGGAGCTCTGGACCACCGAGCCAGGTGTCCAGCTCTATACCGGCCAGTACCTGGCACCGTCCTCGCCTGGACTAGGCGGACGCCAGTACAAGGCCTTTTCGGGCTTCTGCCTGGAGCCGCAAATCTGGCCGGATGCGCCGAACCGGCCGTATTTCCCGCAAGCCACGCTGTGGCCGGGCCAGATCTATCATCACGTGACGGAATACCGGTTCAGGCTGCCTTAGGGCATGACCCCCGGAAACCGGCATGGTTTTGCTGCGCTGACCTCCGGTTCGGAAAGGATCATGCAAAATTCAAAGTGTTATAGCGTCCTTTGCGCGTCCATGACGCGCGGCGCTCTGGAGTCAAAACGCAATCACTCTGAACGACCGACTTCGAACCCTCTCGGACCTTTGACGCCGAGAGCCCTGACGACGCAAGTTGACCCGTTGAAGACGTTCATCCGCACCCGGTCGAAAGTCAGGAACGGCTGACGAGCGGTCATTCACCGCGCGGCCAACGGCGCGTTCTGGCTCCGATGCTTCCATGGGTGTAGGGTTGTGCCATAAAGAGGCGCATATGGCGGTTCCCCCTCTCAATCGGAAGCTGCTGGCGATCCTGGCGGCCGATATGGTTGGCTACTCGAAGGCGATGGAGGCCGATGAGGCCGGAACCATTGAGCGATTGAAAACCGTTCGTTCCGAGGTGTTCGACCCCGCCATCTCCCAGCGCCATGGCCGCGTCGTCAAGTTGATGGGCGATGGCGCGCTTGTCGCCTTCGAAAGCGTGGTCGACGCAGTCGCCTGCGCAGCGGAAATCCAAAGCGCGGCGGCCGCGCGCAATGAAGGTCTGCCAGAGCCTGAGCGCATCGTGTTCCGCATCGGGGTCAATCTGGGCGACGTTGCGCTGGTTGACGGCGATGTCTATGGCGACGGCGTCAATGTCGCCGCGCGGTTGCAGCAACTCGCTGAGCCGGGCGGCGTGATCGTATCGGGCACGGCCTTTGACCATCTGCAGGGCAAGCTTGATTTGCCCCTCGATTTCGCCGGCGAGCAGCAGGTCAAGAACATCAGCCGCCCCGTGCGGATGTACCGACTGAGGCTCGATGGCAAGCGGGTGCGTTGGACCTTACGCAAGGCGATGCCGCGCTGGACCAGGACGACTGCAGCGGCCATCGTCGTGCTGGCTCTGGCGGGTGGAGGGACCTGGTGGTTCTTTCAGCCCGCGCCGCTGGGGGCCAAGCCATCGGTCGCGGTGCTGCCCTTCAATTATTATGGCGGCGACGAGGCCACCGGGCGTTTGGCCGATGGCTTGACTGAGGATATCATAACCGACCTCGCGCGGTTTCCCGAACTTGAGGTCGTGGCCCGGAATTCGACGGAAGTTTACAAAGGCAAGCCGATGGATGCCCGCCAGGTAGCAAGTGCGCTCCATGTCGGCTTCGTACTAGAAGGCTCTATCCAGCGGCAAAATGGGCGGGTGCGGGTCACCGCGCAGTTGATCGATGCACAAACCGGCAACCATCTTTGGTCGGATCGTTGGGACCGGCCTGCTGAGGACGTTTTCGCCGTCCAGACCGAGATCGCAGAGCAAGTCACCAACCGTCTGGGCGGCGGCGTAGGGTTGATTCAGGCGGCCGGGCGGGCCGCGGCCAAACGTAAACGACCTGAAAACCTGAATGCTTATGATTATTATCTGCTCGGGACCGAGAAGATTGAAAAGATCACCATAGCGGATGAGGAGGAGGCCATCGCGCTTCTCAACCGCGCCGTTGAGCTGGACCCCGGGCTGGCCCGGGCCTGGGTAGAACTTTATCATGCTCATGGTATATTGGCTGGCTTCGGTATCAATCCCGAGAGCGAGATCAAGGCGGCTGCCGATGTGGCCGAACGCGCGGTGCGGCTCGATCCAAGTGACGCTGAGGCACACGCCGTGTTTGGTATGAGCCTCAGCCAGAAGGGCGACAACGCCCGCGCCAAGGCTGAGCTGGACACGGCCCTTCGTCTAGCTCCCGGTTCGTCCGAAATCCTGACATTCTATACCGGCTTTGCGGCACGCTTCAATGAACCCGAACGCGGCGCTCAGATGGTCGACCAAGTAACGCGGCTCGACCCGAACTACCCGATGTGGACGTCCAACTTCTTCGCCCCTGCCTATTTTATGGCCGGCCGATATGAGGACGCGTTGAAGATGCTGGAGCGCATGACGCCTAACAACTACGACAAGTGGAAGTGGGTGGTGCTTAGCAGCTCCCTTGCGGCTCTGGGTCGAATGGATGAGGCGAATGCTTCGGTTAGGGAAACTCTCAAGCAGTACCCGGACCTGACCGTCGAGAGCATGATTAATGAAGTGGGCTTGAGCACTAAAGAGCGCAGCCGGTTTATTGAAACAATGCCGCTCGCCGGCTTTCCGGCTTGCGCCAAGCCCGAGGCGCTGGCGAAACTCGCCAAACCTGTGCGATTGTCGGAATGCGAGGCGGGGGAGGCGAAGCCTCTCGGGCAGCCATAGAACACCCCTGTGCAAAGAAAGGAGTTGTGTGCGTCAAGTTCTGCAAAATGGCGTGGCATTGCGGTGACGTCGGCGTGTCCGCCGCGCAGCCCCCGTGTTTAGCGGAG
>NZ_JAMYLR010000058.1:0-26607 GCF_040318155.1 Mesorhizobium sp. M1307
GCGTGCAGCGCCTGGTCTGGTACGAGGAACATTTCGACATTCGTGACGCCATTCAGCGCGAGAAGTCGCTGAAGCGCTGGCCGCGGCAGTGGAAGATCGAGCTGATCGAGAAGACCAATCCAGAGTTGTTCGAGCTTTTTCGCGGAACGGGGTGGTAGTTCGGTTCTGGTCCGCAGGCGCACTGCCGCGTGGTAACGGCATGGATCCCAGGGTCTGCGCCGCGTCGCTTTGCTCCTTGCTCCACCCTGGGATGACGAATTGGAGGGATATTTCAGCCAATCTCCAAGGTTTGCGATTTGCCACTGAACGGAACTATCGACGTTCGCTGCCGATGACCGCAACCTGTCAAAATCACTATGCGGCGGAACTCGCTTCCGGGGGGACGCGCAGCCAGAGCGCCTTTTCGCCCAATGTGCCAACCATGCCCGCGTGCGCGGTGCGCTCGGCATCGGTCAGGCGCGAGGGCAAGGCGATCGGCCGCACACCGATCGAAATATCGATGTCGTCGACATTCTGCCTGCCGCCCGCCGGAGTCAGGATGCTGTCGAGGATGAGGCTTGCCTGCTTGCCGCCGATGAGCTCGATATAGACCTCGGCCAGCAATTCCGAATCGAGCAGCGCGCCGTGCTTGGTGCGGCGGCCGTTGTCGATGCCGTAGCGGCGGCAGAGCGCATCGAGCGAATTGGGGCCCATCGGATGCTTGCGGCGCGCCAGCGCCAGCGTGTCGACGATCCGTCCCGGATCGATGGCCGGATGGCCAAGCCGGCCGAATTCGAGATTGAGGAAGCCGATGTCGAAGCCGGCATTGTGCGCGACCAGCTTGGCGCCGTCGATGAAGGCCAGAAACTCCTCGGCGATCTCCATGAAAGTCGGCTTGCCCTGAAGATCGGCGGCGCTGATGCCGTGCACGGCCTGCGCCTCGTGATGGATTTGGCGGCCTTGCGGGTTGATGTATTTGTGGAAGGTTCGGCCGGTTGGGAAGCGGTTGACCAGCTCGACGCCGCCAAGCTCGATGACGCGGTCCTCGCGCGTGTCGAGGCCGGTGGTTTCCGTATCGAAGATGATCTCACGCATCGAATCAGTCCACTGGTTCCGGCATCATTCTAGCCGAATCACACCTGGAACAAAATGGCAACAGGTAAAGCGGGCTGCAAGCCTCTTAACCAGGCCTGGCTGCCTTATCCCCGACTAGTTCGGCGACGATCGCATTGACAGCCGCGCGCGCCGCATCAAAGCCCTGGCCGGTGTCGATGACGAAGTCGGCGCGCCGGCGCTTTTCGGCGTCGGCAACCTGCCTGGCCAGGATCGACGCCAGTTTCTCCTCGCTCATGCCCGGGCGCGCCAGCACGCGGGCGCGCTGGACTTCAGGCGGCGCGGTGACGACCACGACCTTGTCGACGCGATCACGGCCGCCGGTCTCGAACAGCAGCGGTATATCGAGCACCGCAAGCGGCGCGCCGGCGGCACGATGTTCAGCCAGGAAGGCATCGGCATCGGCACGGACCAACGGATGGATGATCGCTTCCAGACGTTTCAGGGCGGCGGCGTCGCCGAGCACCCGTTCGGCCAGCTTTGTGCGATCGACCGCACCGGATCGGGTGGTCCCGGGAAAGGCCGCCTCGACCATGGGGGCGGCCTGGCCGGCATAGAGGCGATGCACCGCCTCGTCGGAATCATGGACCGGCACGCCGGCCTCGGCAAACATCTTTGCGGTGGTCGACTTGCCCATGCCGATCGATCCGGTGAGGCCGAGCACGATCATTTTATCGCGCCGATATCGGCGATGATCATTTGCCGCAGTTCGGCGGTGACCTGCGGCCTGGTGCCGAACCAGCGCTCGAAGCCGGGCACCGCCTGGTGCAGCAGCATGCCGAGCCCATCGACGGTTCTCAGGCCGCGCGCTTTGGCCGCGGCAAGGAGCGCCGTCTCCAGCGGCACGTAGACGATGTCGGTGACGATCGCGCCGTCCGGCAGTCTGCGGGGATCGGCGGACAGGCCTTCATTGCCATGCATGCCGAGCGCTGACGTGTTGACCAGCAAGCCGGCATCTTCGAGCAATTCGCCGGTCGCCGCCAAGCCATGGGCGGAGACGCCGGCACCAAAGCGGTCGCGCAGCTCCTGCGCCCTCGCAAGCGTCCGATTGACGATGCGGATGTCGCTGACGCCGCGCTGCTTCAGCGCATGAATAACCGCGCGAGCGGCGCCACCGGCGCCGAGCACCACGGCGCGGCCGTTGGCCGCCCAGCTCGGTGCATATTCGTCCAGATTGGCGGCAAAGCCATGGGCATCGGTGTTGCCGCCCCACAATTCGCCATTCTCGAACCACAGCGTGTTGACCGCACCGATCTGTTCGGCGTCGGCGTCACGCCGCTTGGCCAAAGCGAAGGCGGCTTCCTTGTGCGGGATGGTGACGTTGCCGCCGCGATAGCCTTGTGCCTGCAGCGTCTGCAGGAATTCGGCAAACGCCTCCGGTGCAACGTCGATGGCCTCGTAGACGCCGCTGATACCGTATTTCGCCAGCCAGTAGCCGTGGATCTTCGGAGACCTGGAATGCGCGATCGGGTGGCCCGTGACAAACGCCTTTTTCGTGGCCTCAGCCATCGATCGCCCCGAACTCACGCAGCTTGGCCAGCACCGGCAAAAGTGGCAGGCCGACAATAGTAAAATAGTCGCCTTCGATTTTTTCGAACAGCTGGATGCCTTCGCCTTCGATCTGGTAAGCGCCGACGCTGGACAACGCCTTGGCGCCGACGCGCGCAAGATGGCGGCCGATGAAGGCCGGATCGAGCTTGCGCATGGTCAGGCTGGCGATGCCGACATGCCGCCACAGAACCTGGCCGTCACGGCCGAGCACGACGGCGCTGTTGAGATGATGCGTCTTGCCCGACAGCGCCAGCAGATGACGGCGCGCTCCTTCCATGTCGGCCGGCTTATGGAACAGCTCGTCGCCGAGCGACAGCGTCTGATCGCAGCCGAGCACCAGGGCGCCGGGCTTGCGCTCGCTGACGTCGGTGGCCTTGGCTTCGGCAAGCACCAGGGCGACGTCCTCCGGCGACACGCCACTATTCTGCAGCGGCGCCTCGAGCGCGCGCTCATCGACAGAAGCCGGAACCGCTTCGACAGTGACGCCGGCATTGACGAGCAGCGCCTTGCGGAACGGGCTGCCCGAGGCAAGGATGATTTTTTCAGCCATTTTTTTCGCCTGATCTTTCCTTCTCCCCTTGTGGGAGAAGGTGGATTGGCGCGCAGCGCCAAGACGGTTGAGGGGTGCTGGACGGAGTGCAGGTGATGCCAAGCTGGAACACCCCTCATCCGAGCGAGCTTCGCTCGGCCACCTTCTCCCACAAGGGGAGAAGGTAAGGACCACCCACAGCACAAGCGCCCAAAACCCTAGCGCGTCTTGCCGCGCAGGGCAACGATGGCCGCCGCCGTCTCCTCGATCGAACGGCGGCTGACGTCGATCATCGGCCAGCCATGCCGCGTGCATATCTGGCGGGCATAGGTGAGCTCTTCCGCGATCGCGGCGCGGTCGACATAATCGGTCGGCTCATAGGCGCTGGTGCCGAGAATGCGGTTCTGCCGGACTTGCGATATGCGTTCGGCGGTGGCGACCAGGCCGACGATCAGCGGTCTCCTGGCATTGACCAGGGTTTCGGGCACCGGTACGCCGAGCACAATCGGAATGTTGGCGGTCTTGATGCCGCGATTGGCGAGATAGATGCTGGTCGGCGTCTTCGAGGTGCGGGAGATGCCGACGAGCACGATGTCGGCATCATCCATATTGGCCGGCAGCTGACCATCGTCATGCTCCATGGTGAAGTTGAGCGCGTCGATGCGGCGGAAATATTCGGCGTCCAGCACATGCTGGGCGCCCACGCGTCGGCCGGCAGGCGTGCCGAGATAGGACTGGAACACCGTCAGCACCGGCTCCAGCACCGAGACGCAAGGCAGGCCCATGGCCGCGCAGCGTTCGTCGATACCGCGGGCAAGCTTCTGGTCGACCACCGTGTAGAGGATGATGCCCGGCTCCTCCTCGATGTCCTCGAACACCTTCGTCACCTGCTTTTCGGTGCGGATGAGCGGGTAGATATGTTCGATGGCGCGCGCATCCTTGTATTGCGCGGAAGCCGCGCGGCCGGCGGCCAGCAGCGTTTCGCCGGTGGCGTCTGAAATCAGATGAAGGTGAAAGAAGCTCTGCGGTTTGTTCACAGGATACATTCCAGGCTGTGGGCCGATGTGGATAAGCCGGGCGGAAAACTCGGCCACCGCAAAGCGACTGTATCAGATGGCGGTTTGTCCACAATTCGATGTGCTGTCGGCTTCTCCGGGCGGTTGGGGACAAGTCCGGGGACGGAGCTTTTTGCCTTCGCTTCATCCACAGGGGCAATTTCCCTGGCCTGGCGGCAACGCATTGACTCCAGTCGTAAATTCCCGGTTTTCCACAAAGTCCTGCAATCCCGCTGGAGAAGCGCGCGACAATATGCTGGCTGGTCTTTTCGAGGGCAAAGCGGGACAGGAGGCAACCACCACAACCAACAGACTCTTAGAATCATAAGATTCCTAAAAATAGAATATTTAATTATAGGGAAGCCTGGAAAGGCGAGCGCTCAATGCCTCAAGACCGGATCGTGCTGGACGTGTTGAGAGGCAAAGCGGCGTTTCCGCCGCCGCTCTGGATGATGCGCCAGGCCGGCCGCTATCTGCCGGAATACCGGGAGACGAGGAGACGGGCCGGATCGTTCCTCGATCTTTGCTACGACCCGGATCTCGCCGTCGAAGTGACGCTGCAGCCGATCGAACGCTTCGGCTTCGACGCATCGATCCTGTTTTCCGATATTCTTGTCGTGCCGCATGCGCTCGGCCGCGACGTGCGCTTCGAGGAAGGACGCGGCCCGCTGCTGACGCCGATCACGGCTGCGGAAATTGCGGCTCTCGACGGCGAAACGTTTCACGTGAATCTCGAGCCGGTCTACGAGACGGTGCGGCGGTTGCGCGCCAGACTGCCTGATGAAACGACGCTGATCGGCTTCTGCGGTGCGCCCTGGACGGTGGCGACCTACATGATTGCCGGCCATGGTACGCCCGACCAGGCGCCGGCCAGGCTGTTCGCCTATCGCGAGCCGGCGGCCTTTCTTAGGCTGCTGAAGGTGCTCGCCGATCATTCGGCTGCCTATCTGATCCGCCAGATCGAGGCCGGCGCCGACGTGGTGCAGATCTTCGATTCGTGGTCAGGCGTACTCGACGAAGCGTCTTTCGAGTTGTTCTGCGTCGAGCCGGTGGCCTCGATCGTCCGGCAAGTGAAGGCTGCCCATCCCAATGTTCCGATCATCGGCTTTCCCAAGGGCGCGGGAGATCACTATCGAAGCTATCGCCAGAAGACCGGCGTGACCGGGCTGGGCCTCGACTGGACCGTGCCATTGTCGACCGCGAAGGAATTGCAGCGTGACGGCGCCGTGCAGGGCAATCTCGATCCGCTGCGGCTTGTAGCCGGCGGCAAGGCGCTTGACGACGGCGTGGGGGCGATCCTGAAGGCGCTGGGCGACGGGCCGCTGATCTTCAATCTCGGCCACGGCATCACGCCGGAGACGCCGCTCGCTCATGTCGAGCGGATGGTCAAGCTGGTGCGGAGCGCATCGTGACGATGATGGGCGCGGACAATGCGAACGGCACCAACACCGGTAAGGGCGCGATGCGCCGCGCGGCAATCGCGATCGCCATTTTCCTGGTGCTGGCCGGGCTGCTGTTGCTGTTCGGGCCCGATGATTTCTATCCCTGGGCGAAGGCGATCCATGTGATTGCCGTCATCTCCTGGATGGCTGGCATGCTCTATTTGCCGCGCTTGCTGGTCTATCATGCCGATGCCGAAAAAGGCTCCGTCCAGTCGGAGACTTTCAAGGTGATGGAGCGCCGCCTGCTGCGCGGCATCATCAATCCGGCAATGGTGATCACCTGGGCATTCGGCCTGTGGCTCGCCTGGAAAGGCTTTGGTTTTCAAGGCGGCTGGCTGCATGCCAAGATCGCTGCGGTGGTTGGCCTGTCGGCCGTGCATGGCTATCTCGCCGGCGCCGTCCGGAAATTTGCCGAAGACCGCAATGAAAAATCGGCAAGGCACTGGCGGATCGTCAATGAGATCCCTACATTGCTGATGATCGTCATCGTCGTCCTGGTTATCGTGAAACCGTTCTGACGTCTTCGGTTGCCCGCAAAAGGCGGCTTGCTCTTTCAACCGACCGACGATAAAAGACGGGTCTTCCTTCCCGTCATGCGCCGCCCATTTATCGCTTCGGCCGCGCCCGGCATTTGTCGCATCCCGCCGATATTTTTCCCAAAGCTTACTCAGAGTCCGTCTAATGATGCAAGAAATGAAACTCACAGAGTTCAAGAACAAGAAACCGCCAGAGCTGATCGCTTATGCGGAATCGCTCGAGGTCGAGAACGCCAGCGTCATGCGCAAGCAGGAGCTGATGTTCGCGATCCTGAAGAGGCTGGCGACCCAGGATATCGAGATCATCGGCGACGGCGTCGTCGAAGTGCTGCAGGACGGCTTTGGCTTCCTGCGCTCCGCCAATGCCAACTATTTGCCAGGTCCCGACGACATCTATATTTCACCGTCGCAGATCCGGCGGTTCTCACTGAAGACCGGCGATACGGTCGAAGGGCCGATCCGCAGCCCGAAAGAGGGCGAGCGCTATTTCGCGCTGCTCAAGGTCAACACGATCAATTTCGACGACCCGGAAAAAATCCGCCACAAAATCCACTTCGACAATCTGACGCCGCTTTATCCGACCTCGCGGCTGAAGATGGAGATGGAGGTTCCGACCTCCAAGGATATTTCGGCGCGCGTCATCGACCTGGTGGCGCCGCTCGGGAAGGGCCAGCGCGCGTTGATCGTGGCGCAGCCGCGCACCGGCAAGACGGTGCTGCTGCAGAACATCGCCCATTCGATCACCACCAACCATCCGGAATGCTATTTGATCGTGCTTCTGATCGACGAGCGGCCGGAGGAAGTCACCGACATGCAGCGCTCGGTGAAGGGCGAGGTGGTGTCCTCGACCTTCGACGAACCGGCGGTGCGCCACGTCCAGGTTGCCGAAATGGTCATCGAGAAGGCCAAGCGCCTGGTCGAGCACGGCCGTGACGTCGTCATCCTGCTGGATTCGATCACCCGCCTCGGCCGCGCCTACAACACCGTCGTGCCGTCATCCGGCAAGGTGCTGACCGGTGGTGTCGACGCCAACGCGCTGCAGCGGCCGAAGCGCTTCTTCGGTGCTGCCCGCAATATCGAGGAAGGCGGCTCGCTGACCATCATCGCCACGGCGCTGATCGATACCGGCAGCCGCATGGACGAGGTCATCTTCGAAGAGTTCAAGGGCACCGGCAATTCGGAAATCGTGCTCGACCGCAAGGTGGCGGACAAGCGCATCTATCCGGCAATGGACATCCTCAAATCCGGCACCCGCAAGGAAGACCTGCTGGTTCCGCGCCAGGACCTGCAGAAGATCTTCGTGCTGCGCCGCATCCTGGCGCCGATGGGAACGACCGACGCCATCGAGTTCCTTATCGACAAGCTCAAGCAGACCAAGACCAACGCGGATTTCTTCGATTCGATGAATACGTAAGCGGGGTGCCCTTTCCTTCTCCCCTTGCGGGAGAAGGTGGCCGAGCGAAGCTCGGTCGGATGAGGGGTGTTCCAGCTTGGCACCGACGGCGATCCGTCCAGCACCCCTCAACCGTCTTGGCGCTGCGCGCCAATCCATCTTCTCCCACAAGGGGAGAAGGGAAGGCCGTGCCGCATTCCCTCACCTATCCGCGCCGCAGCATCCCTTCCAGCTCATCGGCTTCCATTACCACCGGCAGGCAGACCTGCCCCGTGCAGAGCCAGGCGCCGGGCTCGGCCGTTGGCGGCAGGACGCCGCCTGGCAAGGCCGGCAGATTTGTCGCCGAGCCAACAGGCACGACGATGTCCACCCGGCGCGGGTCTGGATTTCGATTCGCAACCGGAACAAGCCTTGTATTCTCCGGTCTATCCACGATCACCAGCTTCAGCGGTTCAAGCGCCAAGGCACAGGCATTGACTATACCCGCCTGGCCATAGCCCTGGTGCTCCGCCCGCCCGCCCGCGTGCTCTGCGACTGTCCAGGCTTTTTCCCAGAGATCGAGATCGCCCGAAAGCGACGACAATCGGACCAGAGCCTCGATGATCTGGCCGGTAGCGGAAGGAATGGCTTCGTCGACATCGCCGCGGATGCGGATGGGCACATCCGCGCTGTCGGACGCGGTCAGATAGTAGCCGGTCTTGTCGCTGTCCCGGTGCCAAAGATCGAGTTGCTCAATGAAGTTCCCGGCGCGATCGATGTAGCCGGGATTGCCGGTCGCCTCGAACAGTGAGATGGCGGCGTTGGCCATGGCGGCATAGTCGCTCGACAGAGCCGGAAACAGCTTCTTTGCGCCGAGCATCGAATGCGGCAGGCGGCCGTCACGTCCGGCAGCCGCAATTGCGCCAAAGGCCGTTGCCGCCGCTTCGATCCAGTCGGATCGGCCAAGCGACCGTCCGGCCTCGGCAAGGGCTGCGATCATCAAGCCGTTCCAGTCGGTCAGGGCCTTGCCGTCACGCCCGGGCCGCACGCGCTGTTCCCTCGCTGCCAGCAGCCTTTGCTTGAGCGGAACCAGAAGGTCACGATCGATGACGCTCTGCGCCTGTTGAGCATCAGTCTGGCAAATGATCGGCTTGCCTTCCCAACCATGCGGGTCGGCAAGCGTGAAGTATTTGAAAAACAATGCTGAATCGTCGCCAAGGGCTGCTTCTAGCTCATCCCTGCTCCAGGTGTAGAACAACCCCTCCTCGCCCTCGCTATCGGCATCAAGGCTGGCGGCGAAGGCATCGCCCTCGACTCGCATTTCGCGCAACAGCCAGGCAATGGTCTCTTCGATTCGCAGCCGGAACAATTCCTCGCCGGTTGACGCATAGGCCCAATTGCACAAGCGGATGAGCTGGGCATTGTCGTAGAGCATTTTTTCGAAATGCGGGACCAGCCATTCGGCGTCGGTCGAGTAGCGGCTGAGTCCGCCGCCAATATGGTCATAGATGCCACCGGCCAGCATCTTTTCGAGGCTGAGGAGAACGGCGTCGCGGTGCGATGCGGTGCCGTCGCGCAGCCAGGTCAGCCAGAGGCTCTGCATGAACGGCGCGTTGGGGAATTTCGGCGCGCCGCGCAGACCGCCCAAATCGCGGTCGATCATGCTGTCAATGCCATTGGCGAGGTTCGCCAGCATGCCGCGGTCGAGCACGGCCTTGCCATGGCTGCCCGCCAGCCGCGTCTCGACATGCGTGGTCAGGCCGTCGGCACTCTGGTTAACGCTTTCTTTCTTCTCCCGCCAAGCCTTGTCAACCGCCTCCAGCACCTGGACGAAACCCGGCCGGCCGTAGCGGGCTTCGCGCGGAAAGTAAGTGCCACCCCAGAACGGCTTGCCGTCCGGGGTCAGGAACATGGTCAGCGGCCAGCCGCCCTGCTCGCCCATCGAGGACAGCGCCGCCATGTAGATCTGGTCGATGTCGGGGCGCTCCTCGCGGTCGACCTTGATATTGACGAAGAGACGGTTCATGACGGCGGCGACGTCGTCGTTCTCGAAGCTCTCATGCGCCATGACGTGGCACCAATGGCACGCGGCGTAGCCGACAGAGAGCAGGATCGGACGCTGCAGCACCTTTGCTTCGGCCAGAGCGGCGGGCGACCATGGCCGCCAGTGCACGGGATTGCCGCTGTGCTGCTGCAGATAGGGGCTGGCCTCTTCGGCAAGCAGGTTTTGTGCAGGCAATGTCACGGCACTACTCGATGCGGATTGAACAGGCATAGCTAGGGCGCTTCGGCAGAGCGGGCAAATGATTTCAAAAGACTCCATCGTGGCGCTGTCGAGCGGGCGCCTGCCGGCCGGCATTGCGGTGATCCGGATTTCCGGGCCGCAGAGTCGATTCGCTGTCGAAACGATTGCTGGATCGAAGGTGCCAAACCGCGTTGCCACCTATCGCAAGTTCCGGGCGCTCGACGGATCGGTGCTGGACAGCGGCCTGGTCGTCTTCTTTGCCGGCCCCGACAGTTTTACCGGCGAGGACGTTGCAGAGTTCCATGTGCATGGCGGGCGCGCCGTTGTGGCGAGGATGCTGGAAACGATCGCCTCCTTCGACGGCGTCAGGCATGCCGAGCCTGGCGAATTCACCCGCCGCGCCTTTCTCAACGGCAAGCTCGATCTGGTCGAAACCGAGGCGCTGGCCGATCTCATCAACGCTGAAACCGAGGCGCAGCGGCGCTTTGCCGTTCACAACGCCCAAGGCGTGCAGAGCGAAGTCTATCTGGGCTGGCGCCGACGGCTGATCCACGCCCGCGCGATGATCGAGGCCGAGATCGACTTTGCCGACGAGGATGACGTGCCGGGCTCGGTCGCTGATACGGTCTGGTCCGATGTCCGGGCCATGATCGACGAAATCGAGCGCCACGTCGCCGGCTTCCGCGCTGCCGAAATCATCCGCGACGGGTTCGAAGTGGTAATCCTCGGCGCACCGAATGCCGGCAAGTCCAGCCTGTTCAACGCCTTGGCGCGGCGCGAAGCGGCCATCGTCACCGACGAGCCGGGCACGACCCGCGACCTGCTCGAGGTGGTACTGGACCTGGAAGGGGTGCGGGTCAGGGTAACCGACACCGCCGGTCTGCGCGAGGCGCCCGGCAAGATAGAGGCGATCGGCATCGAGAAGGCCAGGACCAAGGCGCACAGCGCCGATCTGCTGTTGCTGCTTGAGGATCTGGCGGAGCCAATCGCAATCGGTGTGCCGCCGGGCGACATTCAGGCGCTGAGAGTTGGAACAAAGATTGACCTGCTGGGGGGTAAATCGCCCTCGCCTGCGGTGCACTATGATTTCGCTATCTCGACGCGGGACGGCACGGGTCTGGCCGAACTGCTGGACGAGATCGGGCGTCGTGCCGCAGTCCAGATCGGCAAGGCCGGCGATGTCCTGCCGTCGCGGCTGCGGCACGTCGAGCTGCTCAACGAGACGAAACGCTTCCTGCTCGCAGCAGTGGTCAGTGGTGATCGCGGGCAGGAGCTACGGGCCGAGGAACTGCGCCTGGCGGCGGATCGGCTTGGACGCATCGTCGGGGCGGTCGATGTCGAGGATATGCTGGACGTTATCTTTTCGCAGTTCTGTATCGGCAAATGACTCACGTGAAACATTGCCAAGTACCGAGATGCGGGCGTGTCGCTAGCTTGCTCGCTTAGTGGGGGGAAGCCGGTGATGATTCACGTGAAACACGTAGCGATGAACGCAGACGGAATCGTTTCACGTGAAACGACTAGTCGGTGTCCTTGACAGTGCAGGCTCACGGGCACATGTGTCGGCGGATTTGAATCGGAATATACAAATGACCAATCACTATGATGTGGTGGTGGTGGGCGGCGGTCATGCTGGTTGCGAGGCGGCTAGTGCGGCCGCGCGGGCTGGCGCCAGGACCGCGCTGGTGACGCTGCGCTTCGACACGATCGGCGTGATGTCCTGCAATCCGGCGATCGGCGGCCTCGGCAAGGGCCATCTGGTTCGCGAGATCGACGCCATGGGCGGGCTGATGGGGCGCGTCGCCGATGCCGCTGGCATCCAGTTCCGCCTGCTCAACCGCCGCAAGGGGCCAGCCGTGCGTGGTCCGCGAACACAGGCCGACCGAAAACTCTATCGCCTCGCCATGCAGGCGGCAATCCGCCAGCAGGCAGGCCTCGATGTCATCGAAGGCGAGGTGCTGGATTTCGAAATCAACGACGGGGAAATCGACGACGGACGCATCGCGGCGGTGCTGCTGGCGGATGGAAGCCGGCTCGCCTGCGGCGCCGTCGTGCTGACGACCGGCACTTTTCTGCGCGGGCTGATCCATATCGGGGAGAAGAAGATCGTCGCCGGCCGCATGAACGAGCAGGCGAGCATCGGCCTGTCGGCGACGATGAGCCGCGCCGGCTTCAAGCTCGGGCGGCTGAAGACCGGCACGCCGCCGCGGCTGGACGGCAGGACGATCGATTGGGCGTCACTGGAGAGCCAGGCGGCGGACGAGGACCCCGTGCCGTTCTCGCTGCTGACCGATCGCATCGAAAATCCGCAGATCCATTGCGGCATTACCCGAACGACCAATGCGACGCACGAGCTGATTCGCGCCAATCTCGGCCGCTCGGCCATGTATTCGGGCTCGATCGAAGGCGTCGGGCCGCGTTATTGCCCGTCGATCGAAGACAAGATCGTCAAGTTCGGTGACCGCGAAGGCCACCAGATCTTTCTGGAGCCGGAAGGGCTGGACGACGACACGGTGTACCCGAACGGCATTTCGACCTCGCTGCCCGAGGACGTGCAACTCGACATCCTGAAGACCATTCCGGGGCTGGAGCGGGCAACCATGCTGCAGCCGGGCTATGCCATCGAGTATGACCATGTCGATCCACGCGAGCTCAAGCCGACGCTGGAAACCAGGCGGATCGCCCGCCTTTTCCTCGCCGGCCAGATCAACGGCACCACCGGCTACGAGGAGGCCGGCGCGCAGGGGCTGCTTGCCGGCTTGAATGCGGCGCGCAAGGCGTCGGCGAGCGAGGAAATCGTGCTCAGCCGCACCGAAGCCTATATCGGCGTGATGGTCGACGATTTGACCAGCCGCGGCATTGCCGAACCCTACCGCATGTTCACCTCGCGGGCCGAGTTCCGGCTATCGCTGCGAGCCGACAACGCCGATGAGCGGCTGACGCCACTGGCGATAAGGCTGGGGATTGCCTCGCCGGAGCGGATGCAGCGGTTCAACAATAGTATGCAAGACCTTGAGAAGGCGCGACAGCTCGCCCTCGGCACCACCATGACCCCCAATGAGGCGGCGCGCCATGGGCTCGAAATCAACCGGGACGGCGTCCGCCGCTCGGCCTATGAGCTGCTGGCCTATCCCGGCGTCGACATCGCCTGGCTGGCGCGAATCGAGCCGGCTTTCGCGGCGATCGACAGCAAAACGGCCGAACGTCTTGAAACGGAAGCCAAATATTCTGTCTATCTCGACCGGCAGCAGGCCGATGTTTCGCAGATCAGGCATGAGGAGAGCAGGCTTATTCCCAAATCGCTCGACTTTGCTTCTGTTCCCGGCCTGTCGAACGAGTTGAAGCAGAAGATGCTGGCACGCCAGCCGCGCTCGATTGCCGATGCGCAACGCATGGAAGGCATGACGCCGGCCGCGCTGGCGATTATTGTCGCCCATGTCCGCAATGCCGAGGCGGCCGCGCGAAAGCAGGTCGCGTGAGCGCAGCGTCCTGGGCAAACCTGCAGGCGGCAGCGGGCCCGGTTTCACGTGAAACATTCGATCGCCTGGTCGAGTTCGAGGCCGTCTTCCAGAAATGGAACCGCCGGATCAATCTGGCCGCGCAATCGACGCAGGACGATGTCTGGCGCCGCCACATCCTCGACAGCGCGCAGCTGGCGCGAATCAAACCAGAGGCGAAGCGCTGGGTCGATCTCGGCTCCGGCGGTGGGTTTCCCGGCCTTGTGCTGGCCTTTTTGCTTGCCGAGCGGGACGGCGCCGGTATCGACCTGGTTGAAAGCAACCGGAAAAAAGCATCGTTCCTGCAAGCGGTCATCGGACAGTTCAGCCTGCCCGCCAAGGTTATCGCGCGCCGCATCGAAGACAGCTATCCTCTTGTTCCTGCACCGCAAATCGTCACAGCCAGGGCACTCGCCTCGCTGCCCGACTTGCTCGACCTGGCGGCACCGTGGCTGACCAAGGGGTCGCGCGGCCTGTTTCACAAAGGCCGGGATTACCGCGCCGAAGTGGCAGAAAGCGCTCAACGATGGTCTTTCGATCTGGTAGAACATGCCAGTGCAACCGACGCGCAGGGCGTCATTCTCGAAGTATCCGACTTGCGACAGCACCCTGCTTGTGACCGGCGACCCAAATGAATTTCTGGCATAGACCCATGATGAAGAACGGCCCCCGAATCATCACCGTCGCCAACCAGAAGGGCGGCGTCGGCAAGACGACGACCGCCATCAATCTGGCCACCGCGCTGGCGGCCATAGGCGAACAGGTGCTGATCGTCGATCTCGACCCGCAGGGCAACGCCAGCACCGGGCTTGGCATCGACCGGCGCGACCGGACTGTCTCGTCCTATGATGTGCTGACCGGCGAGCTGGATCTCGAAGCGGCGGCGATCCCGACGGCGGTGCCTGGCCTGTCGATCGTACCGTCGACGCTCGACCTGCTCGGCATCGAGATGGAAATCGCCTCGGCGCCGGATCGGGTGCTGCGGCTGCGCAACGCTCTGCGGGCTTCGGCTGAGCGCTCGGCCAATTTCGGCTATGTGCTGATCGACTGCCCGCCGTCGCTCAACCTGCTGACACTGAATTCGATGGCTGCGGCCGATTCGGTGCTGGTGCCGCTGCAGTGCGAGTTTTTCGCGCTGGAGGGCCTGAGCCAGCTTTTGGAGACGGTCGAGCAGGTGCGCCGCTCGATCAACCCCGACCTGACGATCCAGGGCATCGTGCTGACCATGTTCGACGGGCGCAACAATCTCGCCAACCAGGTGGTGCAGGATGTGCGGGCGCATATGGGCGACAAGGTCTATGAAACCGTCATCCCGCGCAATGTCCGCGTTTCCGAGGCGCCATCCTACGGCAAGCCGGCGATTCTCTACGACCTCAAATGTTCGGGCAGCCAGGCCTATCTGCAGCTTGCTTCGGAAGTCATCCGCCGCGAGCGCAAATTGCGTGCCGCCTAGCAGTAACCAACAAGCGATTCGATACCGAAACGATCTGGACGGACGATGAACGAAGACCCTTCGAGGAAAAGACTGGGACGGGGACTGGCGGCCCTGATCGGCGAAATCGATCGCCCGGCGGCACCGGAAAAGCCGGGGTTGGCGGCCGACGGCAAGGTGCCGATCGAGTTCCTCAGCCCTAACCCGAAAAACCCGCGCCGGCATTTTGGCGACGCCGACCTGACCGACCTCGCCCAGTCCATCCGCGAACATGGCGTGGTGCAGCCGGTGGTGGCGCGGCCGTCGAAAACCCAGCCGGGCCGCTACGAGATCATCGCCGGCGAGCGACGCTGGCGTGCGGCGCAACGCGCCGGGCTGACCGAAATCCCGATTATCGTGCGCGACGTCAACGATCGCACGGCGCTCGAACTGGCGATCATCGAAAACGTCCAGCGCACCGACCTCAACCCGGTCGAGGAGGCGCTCGGCTACCAGCAGCTGATCGACGACCATGGCTATACCCAGGCCGATCTCGGCCAGGTGATCGGCAAGAGTCGCAGCCATGTCGCCAACACGTTGAGACTGCTCAAGCTGCCCGACGTCATCCGCGACATGCTGGTCGACGGGGCGCTCTCTGCCGGCCACGCCCGTACCCTGGTGACGGCCAACGACCCGGCCGGGCTTGCCAAGCGGATCATCGATGAGGGGCTTTCGGTGCGCCAGGCCGAGGCCTTGGCGCAGCTGCCGGTCGGCGCGCCGTCGGCAAAACGCCAGCCCGCCGCACCGCCGCAAAAGGATGCCGACACGCTGGCGCTGGAGCGGCTGATGACCAGCACGATCGGCATGATTGTCACGATCGAGCACAACCAGCGCGGCGGCGTGATCAGCGTCGCCTACCGGACGCTGGAGCAGCTCGACGAGCTTTGCCGAAGGCTGAAGCGGGAGTAGGTAGGTTGCTAAAATTAGCCGGCAAATAAGATTTTTGCTGCCGTGCGGTGATTGGCGAAATCGTCGAAGTAGTTAATCTCCCCCCTTGAGGGGGAGATGGCCGGCAGGCCAGAAGGGGTCGTCAAATTTCAAGCGCCACCTCCTCTGTCGTCGCGGAAGGGGCTGGTGTTCTACGCGCTGTGACCCCCTCTGTCGCCTTTGGCGACATCTCCCCCTCAAGGGGGGAGATCAGGTGCGCTGCGCCAGCCTGGCGCTCTCCGCGGCGATGCCGAGCAGGGCCTGGCGTGCCAGCGCGATCGACAGATCCGGCCGCCGGCGTGTCTGCAGCACCGCCGTCTGCAGGCGGTTGAGGGCGCGGCCGAGCGCCTCGCTGCTCCAGCGTTCGAGGGCTTTCTCGACCAGCTTGCGCCTGGAGAAAAACACCGGCGGGCGCGCCGCGGCAACGACCGAAGCGGCATTGCGGCCGCCGGCGTCCATCAGGCCGCGCATCGCCTGGATCGCCTGCAACTGCCGCATCGCCGATGACAGCACCAGAAAGGGCTGGCCGCCGGACTGGCAATGGCGGGTGAAGGCGGTGTCGAAGTCGGCGATCCTGCCTTCGAGCAGGGCGTCGATCGCCGCGTCGAAGGAGAGGCCCGAGACATCGCCAGACGTCGCCTTGACGTCGTCGAGGCCGATTTCGGCCTGGCCATGCGCGTAAAGCACCAGCTTCTCGATCTCGCCGCGCGAGGCCAGCCGGTCGCCGCCGAGATTGCGGCGCAGCGCCTGCCGCGCCTCCAGCGTCATCGACATGCCGGCCTTGCGCAGTTCGGCGTCGATGACCGTGTCGATGTCCCTGGCCTCATCGGCGTAGCAAGGCAGAGCCATGGCATTGTCCGCCGCCTCCACCACGGCGCGCAGGCCGACGCCCTTCTTCAGGTCGCCGGCCTCGATGAGGATGATGGCGTCCCGCGCCGGCTCCGACGTCAGCGCCTTGACGTCGTCGGCAAGCGCCTTCTGAGCGCCGGCGTTGCGCACCCATAGCAGGCGCCGCTCCGAAAACATCGGCACGGTGCGCGCCTCGTCGAGCAGGCGGCCCTCGTCGCGATCGACTTCCGAACCGTCCAGCCTGACGACCGAGAACGGATCGTCAAGCGGCAGGCCGGTCTTGCCGGCAAAGGCCTTTGCCCGCTCGGCAACCAGCCCGCGATCGGGACCGTAAAGCAGCACGATCGAGACGCGCGGATCCGGCTTCGCGAGCCATGCATCGACCTCGTATGCTTTCTTTTGTGCCATGGGCGCTGATTAGCATGACGCGGGCGCGGGGTGAACGGCGCCGCCCTCCTTTCCTTCTCCCCCTTGTGGGAGAAGGTGGATTGGCGCGCAGCGCCAAGACGGTTGAGGGGTGCTGGCCGGAGCGCTGTTGGTGCCAAGCTGGAACACCCCTCATCCGACCGAGCTTCGCTCGGCCACCTTCTCCCACAAGGGGAGAAGGAGGTGCTCGCGCCGCCCAACCCGACGCATTGCCTTATCTGGCGGGAAACCCGGCGCAATCATCTCCCAAATTGCGCGCCGGCGCGGAAGATCGACAAGAAATTTCGCCGACATATCTCCATCCTGTCGGCCGCGGGCAGCAGCCAGCGGCAGCGAAGCCGCGCCCGACGAATTGGCACTGGTCTGGCGGTGTGCAAGTATCCTGGCCGGGCAACAGTGGAGGACCGAGATCATGGCCGATGCCGGAATGCTGCGCTTCCATGTTCCGGAACCGGAAGTGCGGCCGGGCGGGACGCCGGATTTCTCCAATGTGAGCATTCCAAAAGCTGGCTCGGTGCCGCGCCCGAAGATCGACGTCGACCCGCGCGACATCCGCGATCTGGCCTTCTCGATCATCCGCGTGCTCAACCGCGCCGGCGAGGCGGTCGGGCCGTGGGCAGGGCTGCTTTCGGACGACGAGTTGCTGGAGGGGCTGCGCCATATGATGACGCTGCGCAGCTTCGATGCGCGCATGCAGATGGCACAGCGCCAGGGCAAGACCTCTTTCTACATGCAGCATCTCGGCGAAGAGGCTGTGAGCTGCGCCTTCCGCAAGGCGCTGTCGCGCGGCGACATGAATTTTCCGACCTATCGGCAGGCCGGCCTGCTCATCGCCGACGGCTACCCGATGGTCACGATGATGAACCAGATCTATTCGAACGAGGCCGATCCGCTGAAAGGGCGGCAATTGCCGATCATGTATTCATCGAAGGAGCACGGCTTCTTCTCTATCTCCGGCAATCTGGCGACGCAGTACATCCAGGCGGTCGGCTGGGCGATGGCCTCGGCAATCAGCAACGATTCAAAGATCGCCGCCGCGTGGATCGGCGACGGTTCGACCGCCGAGTCCGACTTCCATTCGGCGCTGGTGTTCGCCTCGACCTACAAGGCGCCGGTCGTGCTCAACGTCGTCAACAACCAGTGGGCGATCTCGACCTTCCAGGGCATCGCCCGCGGCGGCTCCGGTACTTTTGCCGCCCGTGGGCTCGGCTTCGGTATTCCGTCGCTGCGCGTCGACGGCAACGACTATCTCGCCGTCCATGCGGTGGCCAAATGGGCGGCGGAACGGGCGCGCAGCAATCTCGGGCCGACGCTGGTCGAATACGTCACTTACCGCGTCGGCGCCCATTCGAGCTCCGACGACCCGTCGGCCTACCGGCCGAAGGCCGAGTCCGATGCCTGGCCGCTCGGCGACCCGATCGTCAGGCTGAAGAACCATCTCATCCAGCGCGGCGTCTGGTCGGACGAGCGCCACGCCCAGGCCGAGGCGGAAATCCTCGACACGGTGATTTCGGCGCAGCGGGAGGCCGAGCGCCACGGCACGCTGCATGCCGGCGGCAAGCCCTCGGCGCGCGACATGTTCGAGGGCGTCTATGCCGAGATGCCGCCGCATCTCAGGCGCCAGCGCCAACAGGCAGGGGTCTGACCATGCCGCGGCGGACCATGATCGAGGCGATCCGCGACGCCATGGACGTGTCGATGGCGCGCGACAGCCAAGTCATCGTGTTCGGCGAGGATGTCGGCTTCTTCGGCGGCGTCTTCCGCTGCACGCAAGGCCTGCAGGCGAAATACGGAAAGAGCCGCTGCTTCGATGCGCCGATCAGCGAATCCGGCATTGTCGGCGCGGCCATCGGCATGGCCGCCTACGGGCTGAAGCCTTGCGTCGAGGTGCAGTTTGCCGACTATGTTTATCCAGCCTATGACCAGATCGTCTCGGAAGCGGCGCGGCTGCGCTACCGGTCGAACGGCGATTTCACCTGCCCGATCGTCGTGAGAATGCCGACCGGCGGCGGCATTTTCGGCGGCCAGACCCACAGCCAGAGCCCGGAGGCGCTGTTCACCCACGTCTCCGGCCTGAAGGTCGTGGTGCCCTCGAACCCGCATGACGCCAAGGGCCTGCTGATCGCGGCGATCGAGGATCCGGACCCGGTGATCTTCCTGGAACCGAAGCGGCTTTATAACGGGCCTTTCGACGGTCATCACGAGCGGCCGGTAACGCCATGGTCGAAACATGAGCTCGGCGAGGTTGCCGACGGCCATTACACGGTGCCGCTCGGCAAGGCGGTGATCCGACGGCCGGGTGCGGCGGTCACCGTGCTTGCCTATGGCACGATGGTCTATGTCGCCCAGGCGGCAGCCGAGGAGACCGGCATCGATGCCGAGATCATAGATCTGAGGACACTGCTGCCGCTCGATCTCGAGACGATCGTCGCCTCGGTCAACAAGACCGGGCGCTGCGTGGTCGTGCACGAGGCGACGCTGACATCGGGGTTCGGCGCCGAACTTTCGGCGCTGGTTCAGGAGAGCTGCTTCTATCATCTGGAAGCGCCTGTGGCGCGGGTCACCGGCTGGGACACGCCCTATCCGCATGCGCAGGAGTGGGACTATTTTCCCGGTCCTGCCCGGCTAGGCCGCGCGCTGGTCGAAACGATGGAAGCCTGAAGAGGGAACGATGGGCGAATATGTCATCAAGCTGCCCGATGTCGGCGAAGGCGTCGCCGAGGCCGAGCTCGTCGAATGGCAGGTCAAGGTCGGCGATCTCGTGCGCGAGGACGCCGTGCTTGCCGCTGTCATGACCGACAAGGCGACGGTCGAAATTCCGTCGCCCGTCGATGGCGAGATCGTCTGGTTGGGCGCCGAGATCGGCGACACGGTGGCGATCGGCTCGCCGATTGTCAGGTTGAAGGTGGCGGGCGAGGGTAATGTGAACGCAGGCGCGAAATCGGCGGAGGGTGAGGCGGCACCTACCCCCACCCCTAGCCCCTCCCCACAAGGGGGAGGGGGACGAGCTTCGGCCGCCAAAGCCGAAGCCAGGTCCAGCTCGCCCTTGGTCGGGCATGTGCCAAGAACCGAGGGCGCACGAACGGCGGATACGGAGTCCCCCTCCCCCTTGTGGGGAGGGGTTAGGGGTGGGGGTACTGCGCCGGCTTTCGGGGGTATAGTGCCGGTCGGTGCGCCGCGCCCCGAGGGCGAAAAGCCACTGGCCTCGCCGGCCGTCCGCTTGAGGGCGAAAGAGGCCGGCATCGACCTTCGGCAGGTCCCGGGAACCGGCGCGGCCGGGCGCATCCGGCACGAGGATATCGAGGCTTTCCTGGCGCGCGGACCCCGGCTCGCCAAGGTTTCCGGCCTTGCCCGCAACGAGGCGGTCGAGGACATCAAGATAGTCGGGCTCAGGCGAAAGATCGCCGAGAAGATGACGCTGGCCAGGTCGCGCATCCCGCATATCACCTATGTCGAGGAGATCGACGTCACCGCGCTCGAGGATTTGCGCGCCGCGCTCAACAAGGAGAAGCGGCCGGGCGCAGACAGGCCGAAGCTGACGCTGCTGCCGTTCTTGATGCGGGCGATGGTCAAGGCAATCGCCGACCAGCCCAATGTCAACGCACTGTTCGACGACGAAGCCGGCATCGTCCACCAGCATGGCGGCGTCCACATCGGCATCGCCGCGCAGACGGCTTCCGGGCTGATGGTGCCGGTGGTCAAGCACGCCGAGGCGCGCGACATCTGGGACTGTGCAGCCGAGGTTGTCAGGCTGGCCGAGGCGGCAAAATCCGGCACGGCGACGCGCGACGAACTCTCGGGATCGACCATCACCATCACTTCGCTGGGCGCCATGGGCGGCGTGGCGACGACGCCGGTGATCAATCATCCGGAAGTGGCGATCGTCGGCGTCAACAAGATGATGGTGCGGCCGGTATGGGACGGCAGCCAGTTCATCCCGCGCAAGATGATGAACCTGTCCTCCAGCTTCGACCACCGCGTCATCGACGGCTGGGACGCGGCGGTGTTTATCCAGCGGATCAAGACGCTGCTGGAGACGCCGGCGCTGATTTTTGTGGACTGAGGAGATGAGAACGGTCGCAAAGGCCCCCTCGCCCGGCAGCATGGGGCGCCGGGACGCTGGCTCCCCCTTCTCCCCTTGTGGGAGAAGGTGTCGCCGAAGGCGACGGATGAGGGGTGCTCCAGCTTGGCACCTACCGCACTCCGTCCAACACCCCTCATCCGTCTCGGCGCTACGCGCCGATCCACCTTCTCCCACAGGGGGAGAAGGAAAGGCGCGCAGCGGCCGGATGGTGGGGCATTTATCCCCGAAAGGACGCAGCTGACATGAAGGAAATCTCCTGCAAGCTGCTGGTCATCGGCGCCGGTCCGGGCGGCTATGTCTGTGCCATCCGCGCCGGGCAGCTGGGCATCGACACGGTGATCGTCGAGGCAGGCAAACCGGGCGGAACTTGCCTCAATGTCGGCTGCATCCCGTCAAAGGCGCTGATCCATGCAGCCGAAGAGTTCGAAAAGCTCTCGCACATGGCCGGCGGCAAAAGCCCACTCGGCATAACGGTCGCGGCACCGTCGCTTGATCTCGCCGCGACCATTGCCTGGAAAGACGGCATCGTTAGCCGGCTGAACAACGGCGTCGCCGGCCTGCTGAAGAAAGCTGGCGTGAAGACGGTGCATGGCTGGGCGACATTTCGCGACGGCAAGACCGTTGCCGTCGAGACCGAGATCGGCATGCAGGTGATCCGAGCCGAAACGGTGGTGATAGCGACTGGCTCGGCGCCGGTCGAGCTGCCATCGCTGCCGTTCGGCGGGCCGGTCATTTCGTCGACCGAGGCGCTGGCGCTGAGCGAAGTTCCGGAGAGGCTGGCGGTGGTCGGCGGCGGCTATATCGGGCTGGAACTCGGCATCGCCTTTGCCAAGCTGGGCGCCAAGGTGACCGTGGTCGAGGCGTTGCCGCGCGTGCTGGCGCAATATGATGCGGAACTGACCCGGCCGGTGGTGAAGCGGCTGGCCGAACTCGGCATCGAGGTGCTCGTGAACGCCAAGGCCAAGGGGCTGTCCACTAAGCGCGACGCGCTGCTGGTCGAGACGAATGGCGGCAAGAACGGCAAGATTGCCGCCGACAAGGTGCTGGTCACGGTCGGTCGCAAGCCGGTGACCGAAGGCTGGGGGTTGGAGCAGATCGACCTCGACATGGCCGGACCCTTCATCCGCATCGACGACCAGTGCCGCGGCTCGATGCGTGGTATCTTTGCCATTGGCGACGTCACCGGCGAGCCGATGCTGGCGCACCGGGCCATGGCGCAGGGCGAAATGGTCGCCGAGATCGTCGCCGGCCACAAGCGCAGCTGGGACAGACGAGCGATCCCGGCTGTCTGTTTCACCGATCCGGAGCTGGTCACCGCAGGCCTGTCGCCGGAGGAGGCCAAGATCCGTGGCGAGATCAAGGTCGGACTGTTTCCCTTCACCGCCAATGGCCGGGCGATGACGAAGTTGGGCGAGGACGGATTCGTCCGGGTAGTGGCGCGGGCGGACAACCATCTGGTGCTTGGCATCCAGGCCGTCGGCCAGGGCGTGTCGGAGCTGTCCACTGCGTTTGGGCTGGCGCTGGAGATGGGTGCGACGCTGGAGGACATCGCCGGGACGATCCATTCCCATCCGACGCAGGGCGAGGGTTTTCAGGAAGCGGCGCTGAAGGCGCTGGGGCATGCGCTGCATGTCTGAGGGCTCGCGCTCTCCCCCCTTGAGGGGGAGATGGCCGGCAGGCCAGAGGGGGTCGGTTCGACTGGATGCGACCTCCCTTGCGACAGATGGAGGTTGGCGCTCTACGCGAGGCGACCCCCTCTGTCGCCTTCGGCGACATCTCCCCCTCGAGGGGGGAGATTACGCAGCTCACCCCGCAAGCCGGCTAACCATCTCGTGCTGCGCATAGGCGCGGCCGAAGCGGTTGGCCAGGAACGCGTCGAGCGCGATGTCCTCCTGCTTGATGAAGCCTCTCGCCGGCAAGGTCCCGTCGGCCAGCATGTCGAGCACCGCGCAGATGGCGGAGGCGGTGGTGATCTGGATGGCGCTGCGCACCGTTTCGCCGACGCGCCTGGCGTAGATCTTGTTGGCGTAGGTCTCTTGCAGCAGGCGGCCGTTCTTGCGGCCGCTGACAGTGACGAAGACGATGACCACGTCCTGCAGCGTCGCCGGCAGGGCGCTTTCGAAAATGTCCTTCAGCACGTCGCGGCGGTGGCGCAGGCCGAGGTCGTTGAGCAGCGCCTTCATGATCGCGGCATGGCCGGGATAGCGGATGGTGCGGTAGTTCAGCGTGCGCACTCTGCCCTTCAGCGTTTCGGCCAGCGTGCCCAGCCCGCCCGAGGTGTTGAACGCCTCATAGGTGACGCCGTCGAGCGAGAATTCTTCACGCTCCTCGAGCGGCGGCACTTCGATCAGCTCGCCTTCGACGATCGCCTCGCAAGGCTCGCAATATTCGTTGATGACGCCGTCGGTGCTCCAGGTCAGATTGTAGTTCAGCGCATTCGACGGGTACTGCGGCAGCGCGCCGACCCGCATGCGCACGCTTTCCAGCGTGTCGAAGCGGCTGGCGAGATCGTTGGCAACTATCGAGATGAAGCCCGGCGCCAGACCGCATTGCGGGATGAAGGCGCTGCTGCCGGAACGCGCCAGTTCCTTGACCCGCCTGGTGCTGACGACGTCCTCGGTCAGATCGAGATAGTGCACGCCGGCGCTGGCCGCCGCCTCGGCGATGCGCGTGGTCAGATGGAAAGGCGCGGCGCTGAGCACCGCGAATTTGCCGGCCAAGGCCGCTTCGAGGGTGCCGGCGGCCTCGATGTCGAGTTCCAGCGTCTCGACCGTTTCAGACAGTTCGGCCGCGCCGAGCTGCGCCGCCGAGCGGTCAATGAGCGTGACATGGTAGTCGCCCGTGGAAGCCAGCATCTCGGCAATGGTCGAGCCGATCTTGCCGGCGCCGACGACGATGATTTCCTTCATGACCGGTCCCTCGCACCAATGCTAAATTCACGGTTAGAATCGCAGCTTGCCTGTCGAAAGGAAGCGTGAGATTGTACGAAACGCAACCTCTCTTTGGGCAATGTGCCGGTAAGGTTCGTCGAAATGCTCAGCGATGCCGACCAGGCTCTGCTTTCCCTGCTGCGCACCAATGCGCGCGCCTCGACCGCCGAACTGGCGCGGCGGCTCGGCGTCTCACGAACGACGGTGCAAAGCCGGATCGAGCGGCTGGAACAGCGCGGCATCATCGCCGGCTACGGCGTCAGGCTGTCGCCGGATTACGAGCAGGGGCTGGTCAGGGCGCATGTCCTGCTCACCGTCACCCCCAAGCTTGCCGACAAGGTGGTGCGCAGCCTGCAGGCGCTGGCACCGGTTCGCACGCTGCACTCGGTCAGCGGCAATTTCGATATGATCGTCATCGTCGAGGCGCCGTCGATCAGGGATCTCGACACGCTTCTTGACCAGATCGGCGCCATGGACGGAGTCGAGCGCACGTCGTCGTCGATCATCCTGTCGACGCGGATCGACCGCTGAGCGGGCCTGACGACGCGGGTCCAGAGACGCTGGCGGGACAGCGCCCCCCTCTGTCCTGCCGGACATCTCCCCCACAAGGGGGGAGATCGGCAGCTTCGGCGCTCCGCTCATTCCTACGACGGTGAAGATTGGCGAAAGCCAAGGTGACGTCCGATCTCCCCCCTTGTGGGGGAGATGCCCGGCAGGGCAGAGGGGGGCGCGAAGGATCACCGAGCGCAGTGATCGTTCTGGCGCTCTCGCGGCAAAGCGATATAGGCTTCGAAGATGTTGGATGAGACTCGCAGAGAGGCCGCGTCCTCTCGCGCCAAGCTGACAAGTCGCGCTGTCACGCAACGATTTCCAGAGGAGGCCTCCTTGCCCAAGCAGTGTTTTGGAAAATCCCATGTGCCGTTGTCGCCGGCGGTCAGGGCCGGCGATTTCGTCTATGTCTCAGGCCAGGTGCCGGTCGGCACAGACGGGCTGGTGGTCAAGGGCGGCATCGCCGAACAGACCGAGCAGGTGCTGTCGAACGTCAAGGCGGCACTGGTGCTGGCCGGCTGTACCCTCGACGACGTAGTCAAGACGACGGTCTGGCTCGAAGACGCCCGCGATTTCGGCATTTTCAACACCGTCTATGCCAGGCATTTCCCGAAAGACCCGCCGGCGCGCACGACAGTGGAGTCGCGGCTGATGATCGACATCAAGATCGAGGTCGAGGCCGTTGCCTACAGGCCGGCCTGACGGGAAAGTGGAGACAGGCGCGATGCAATTCGATCTCCTGATAAAAGGCGGCCGCCTCATCGATCCGGCGTCCGGCCTCGACGCGCAGCGCGATCTGGCGATTGCCGACGGCCGTATCGCCGCCATCGACGCCGAAATCCCCTTCGAACGAGCAGCCCGCGTCATCGACGCCACGGGCTCCATCGTCGCGCCCGGCCTGATCGACCTGCACAGCCATGTCTATTGGGGCGGCACGTCGCTCGGCGTCGATGCCGACCGGCTCGCCGCAAAGAGCGGCACCACCACCTTCATCGATGCCGGAAGCGCCGGCGCCGGCAATTTCCTCGGCTTTCGCCGCCACGTCATCCAGCGCTCGAAGGTCCGTATTCTGGCTTACGTCAACATTTCCTTTGCCGGCATATTCGGCTTCTCGCAGACCGTGGCGGTCGGCGAGTGTAGCGACCTCCGGCTCTGCGAACCGCGCGAGGCGGTAGCGGCGGCTCGCGAGCACGCGGACGTGGTTGTCGGCGTCAAGGTCCGCTCGGGTCGCCATGCCGGCGGCACCAGCGGCATCGCGCCGGTCGATCTCGCGCTCGAAGCCGCCGACAAGGCCGGCCTGCCGCTAATGGCGCACATAGACGAGCCGCCGCCGGGCCGCTCGGAAGTGCTGCCGCGGCTGCGCAAGGGCGACATCCTCACCCACTGCTTCCGGCCGTTTCCCAACGCGCCGGTCTTCGCCTCGGGGGCGGTGCGGCCAGATATGCGGCTGGCGCGCGAGCGCGGCGTCATCTTCGACATCGGCCACGGCATGGGCTCGTTCGATTTCGAAGTGGCGAAAGCGATGCTCAGCGAGGGGCTGGCGCCGGACGTGATCAGCAGCGACGTGCATCTCTACTGCGTCGACGGGCCGGCCTTCGACATTCTGGTCTGCATGTCGAAGCTGCTGGCGCTCGGTATGCCGCTGGTCGAGGTGCTGCGCGCCGCCACGCAGCGCCCTGCCGAAGCGATCGCCAGGCCCGATCTCGGCAGGCTTGCGGTGGGTGCGGTCGGCGACATCGCGGTGTTGCGGCTGCGTCCGGGCCGCTTCACCTTTGTCGATTCGGTCGGCGCCTCGCTGGTCGCCGAGCAAAGGCTGGTCTCGGACGGAATCGTGGTCGGCGGCAGCTGGTGGCCGAACGAGGCGGTGGACGATCTCGGCGAGACCGAACGCTTCGAAGCGCATGCGCACGACACGCATGTCGAGGTGGCGAGCCGGCATTTCGGGCGTGGGTGATCTCCCCCCTCGAGGCAGGGCTATCGCATATGAGTGATGGCATTGATGAGATAGTCGTCGTTCCAGGCGCATTTCTTGATGCGATGGCTGATGGGAAC
>NZ_JAMYLR010000059.1:0-26124 GCF_040318155.1 Mesorhizobium sp. M1307
CGGACGGCTCCCTTGTTTGAGATCTCAACGAACTCATTCTGGCACATCCGATGCCGTCGGGCGCCGTCCACCCCATCATGCCGTTACCTCTGCCGAAGGGCACGGCGGATCAGGATTAGTGTGAGCTACCACCGATCGGGATAGCCCCGTTACCCAGAACGGGATGATGAGCGGTCGGTTCTGCGCCGCCGGCGCACTGCATCACTATCACGGCATGGATCCTGGGGTCTGCGCCGCGTCGCTTCGCTCCTTGCTCCGCCCCAGGATGACGAGGAGCGGGGTCGCTCACTCTGCTGCTTCCTCGATCTTCTCCATGTCGTCGTCCGACAGGCCGAAATGGTGGCCGATCTCGTGGATCAGCACGTGGGTGACGATGTCGCCCAGCGTTTCCTCGTTCTCGGCCCAATAGTCGAGGATGGCGCGGCGGTAGAGCGTGACGCGGTTCGGCCCCTCGCCGGTCTGCGGATTCCAGCGCTCGGCGATGCCGCGTCCCTCGAACAGGCCGAGCAGGTCGAACGGCGTTTCCAGCGACAGGTCGTCCATGATCTCGTCGGTCGGGAATTCGGCGATCTGGATGACGATCTCGCCGGTCAGCTTGCGAAACTCCTCCGGCAGATGGGCATAGGCCTCCAGCGCCAGGAGCTCGATTTCCTCCATCGTTGGCGAAAGCTGGTCGTGCCAGATGCGTGTTTGGTAGATGCGAGCCATGCGTTATCCCTTTGATCCCGGCATATAGGCTTTCGGGTCGGACTCGGCAAATGACGCCGCAGATTCAAGGGCGCAATCTGTCATCCGCTCTGGTCTAGGGATGGCCTTTGCGGGATGATGGACGTCGCCATACCCGAAGCCGAACCTCCATCGTTCTGTCAGAGTCGAGTGTTCAAATGCCATTCAGCAACCAATTCGTCAGAAGCGCTGCAATTTGTGGAGGGTTTGGCGCACTGCTTCTTTTGGTGCTGGTGGTCTTGACCAGTTATCTCGGCAGGAATTCCGAGTTGGTCAGCCTGCTTCGGATGCTTGTCGGCGCCATCATAGGCGTCATGATCGTCTGGCTGGTTTTAGGGATGGCCCGGAAGCGGCCGGGTCGATAACTCACGGGAAGTTCCTGTTTCGTGAACGGCCCGCTAAAATCGGGCAGGAATAAATTCCCCATGACTCCGCTTGACTCTTCATCCTCCCTCTGGAATCTATAAGAACATAACAGGAACAATTGTGAGTGGAAGCTGACCGTCATGGCGACAAGCGCCGTGGCGCGGGAGACTGTTTTTGTCCTGCGCCGCCAGATCGCGAAGATCGAAGGGACCTTGCCCGAGCGCCTGGAGGCGCCGGCCAGTTCGTCGTTTGACGCGGATGTCCCTCGTCAGAGTCTGACACCCTCTCGGCATCCGACACCCGCTCGGAATCTGACCATTGTCCGGCGCGGCCTTGCCGTGGCGCCGCCCGATGCGTTTTTGCGCACCGGCGCCGAGCGCCTCGATGCTGCGCTGAGCGGCGGCCTGCCGAAGGCGGCGGTGAGCGAGTTTCATGGCGCCGCGACCCGCGATGCCGGGGCCGTTGCCGGTTTTGCCTTGTCGCTCGTCAGCCTGATCCTAAGCCAGGGGCCGCGATTGCCGGTGCTGTGGATCGGCACATCAGAGGTTTTCCGCGAGGCCGGCTTTCCCTATGCCAGGGGGCTTCACGCCTTCTTCGGCATCGAGCCGGAGCAATTGCTGTTTTCCGAGGCGCCAAGGCTGCTCGATGCGCTGTGGATCGCCGAGGAGGCTGCCCGGATGACGGCGCTGGCCGCCGTCATCCTCGAAATCCGCGGCAGCCCGCAGCGGCTTGACCTCACCGCGACGCGGCGGCTGCACGCCCGCGCGCAGAGTGCGGGCCGGCCGCTGTTCCTGCTGCGCCAGGCCGGCGAGCCCGAACCGACGGCAGCGCCCGTCCGCCTCATCCTGTCGGCGGCACCGGCGGCAACGCGTAAGACGCTTGCCGGGCCGCTCGCCGGCTCGATCGGCCGACCCGCCTTCACCGTCGCCATCGGCAAGAGCCGCACGGCCTTGCCCGGAAAATTCACACTGGAGTGGAACCCCGATGAACGCATATTCGAAGAAAGACGGGGCGAGCAAGGAAGGTCTCAGGAATGGACCCCAGAACGGCCAAAGAATCCTATCCCTGTGGTTTCCGCATCTCGCCGCCGAGAGGATCCTGCGGCAGCGTCTGGGGCGGTCCTGGCGTTCCCGGCCGTCGGATCACCTGCCGCTGGTGATCAGTCACCGCGACCGGAATGCCCAGCGCATCGCCGCCCTCGACGAGCGGGCCGAGGCGCTTAATCTGAAGCGCGGCATGGGCATAGCCGACGCACGCGCCATGCATCCCTCGATCGACATCGTGGAGGCCGATCCGGAGGCCGACCGGCGCCTGCTCGAAGGCCTCGCCGACTGGTGCGACCGCTATACCCCGCTGGTGGCGCTTGACGGGACCGACGGCCTCTATCTCGACGTCACCGGCTGCACCCATCTTTTCGGCGGCGAACGCTCGATGCTGGACGATATCCTGTCGCGTTTTTTCCATCAGGGCTTCGATGTCCGCGCCGGGCTTGCCGCCACGCCTGGTGCTGCCTGGGCGGCGGCGCGGTTTGCTGGCGACCGCATCGTGCCCGATGGTGAGGAGGAAGCGCTTCTCGCGCCCTTGCCGCTGGCGGCGCTGCGCATCGACCCGGAGGTACGCGCCAGCCTCGAAAGCGTCGGCCTGCGCACGGCGGGCGCCGTCATGGCGGCACCGCGCGCGCCGCTGGCCCGCCGCTTCGGCGCATCGCTGCTCTTGCGCCTCGACCAGGCGCTTGGCCGCCTCGAGGAGGCCGTGTCGCCGCGCCTGCCGGTGGCACCGCTTTCGGTCGAGCGTCACCTTGCCGAGCCGATCATGCTGACCGAGGACATCGAGCGGCTGACCGGCATGCTGGCGACCACCTTGAAGAGCGACCTCGAGCGTCGCGGCGAGGGCGCAAGGCGGCTGGCGCTGCTGCTTTTCCGCGTCGATGGCGGCGTCAGCCGCATCGCCGTCGGCACCTCGCGGCCTCTGCGCGAGCCGCGGCTGATCCAGAAATTGTTCCATGAAAGGCTTGCCGCGCTCGAACAGGATATCGACGCCGGCTATGGCTTCGATCTCGTGCGCCTTTCGGTGCTGACCGCCGCCGCCTTCGACATGCAGCAGGCCGACCTTGCCGGCGAGACGAGCGACGACGGTGCCGATATCGCGCTTTTTGCCGACCGCATTCGCGCCCGGCTCGGCGAAGGCGCGGTCTTGAAGCCGGTCGCCGTCGAGAGCCATTTGCCGGAGCGCGCCGTCGCCACCCTTCCCTTCACGGAGGCGCCGCAGAGAAGCTCGCCGCCGAAGCAGCCGGACAAGGCGAAGGACGCTCCCACGACCGTCTTCCAGCCGGAACGGCCGATCCGGCTTTTCCGTTCGCCCGAGCCGATCGAGGTGCCGGCCACCGAAATGCCGGAAGGCCCGCCTTTGAACTTCCGCTGGCGGCGCGCGCTCTATCGGGTCGCGCGCGCCGAAGGGCCGGAGCGCATCGCGCCGGAATGGTGGCGAGGGGCGGCGGGACGAGAAGATGCCCCGACCCGGGATTATTTCCGCATCGAGGATGCCGACGGCCGCCGTTACTGGCTCTATCGCCAGGGGCTTTACGGCGCCTCGCAGCCCTCGCCGCGCTGGTTCATGCATGGGATCTTCGCATGAATGCGCTGACGGCCAACCCCTATGCCGAATTCGGCATCCAGTCGAACTTCTCGTTTCTGCGCGGTGCCTCGAAACCGGAGGAGCTGGTGGTCGCGGCAAAATTCCTGGGGTTTTCGGGGATCGGTCTCGCCGACCGCAACACGGTGGCGGGCGTGGTGCGCGCCTGGCAGCAGGCCAAGGTGGAGGGTGTTTCCTATCATCCCGGCTGCCGCCTGGTTTTTTGCGACGGCACGCCGGACATCCTCGCCTACCCGCAGGATCGCAAGGGTTGGGGTCATCTCTGCCGCATGCTGACGCAGGCCAATCTGCGTGACGAGAACGAAAAAGGGGCGACGCTCCTCAAACAGAGCGATCTTCTCGAATGGGGCGATCTCCTGTCGCTCGCCATACTGCCAGATGTGTCGGCGGACGCGGAAACCAGCCTCGCACTCCTTAGCCGGCTCAGGGATCGTTTCGGTGAAAACCTGCGGCTTGCGGTTTCGCCGGATTACCGCGGCAACGACCGCTTCCGTATCGAGCAGGCGGCGGCGATGGCGGATCTGGCCGGCATCCCGTTGATGGCGACCAACGATGTTCTCTACCATACGTCGGAACGGCGCCCGCTGCAGGACGTGCTGACGGCGATCCGCCTCAATGTGCCCGTCGCCGAGGTGGGGCTGGAGCTGGCGGCCAATGCCGAGCGTCACTTAAAGCCGCCGCTGGAGATGGCACGGCTTTTCCGCAGGCATCCGCAAGCGCTGGCGGAAACGCTGCGTTTTGCCGGCGAGCTGACCTTCTCGCTCAGTGACCTGCAATACAACTATCCCGACGAGCCGACGGAATCGGGTCTTGGGCCGCAGGCCGAACTGGAAAGGCTGGCCAAGGAGGGAGCCGCCATCCGCTACCCCTCGGGCGTGCCCGCTTTTGTGACGCAGCGCATCGAGGAGGAGCTCGCTCTGATCGAGCGTCTGAACTACGCGCGCTATTTCCTGACTGTCCACGACATCGTCAAATTCGCCCGCAGCCAGAACATTCTCTGCCAGGGGCGCGGCTCTGCCGCCAACTCGATCGTCTGCTTCTGCATTGGCATCACCGAAGTCGGCCCGGACAAGATCGAAACGCTTTTCGAGCGCTTCATTTCCGAGGAAAGAAACGAGCCGCCCGACATCGACGTCGATTTCGAGCATGAAAAGCGCGAGGAGGTCATCCAGTACATCTATTCCAAATACAGCACCAAGCGCACCGCGCTGGCCGCCGCCGTCGTCAGCTACCGGGGCCGCTCGGCGATGCGGGAAGTGGCCAAGGCGATGGGCCTGTCGGACGACGTTCGGGGCGCGCTGTCCAGTTCGATCTGGGGCTGGTCGACCTCGGAGCTCGGCGAAAAGGAGACAAAGGCCGGCGGCCTCGATCGGACCGATCCATCGACAAGGCATGTGATCGAATGCGCCAACGAGATCATGGGCTTTCCCCGTCATTTGTCGCAGCATGTCGGCGGTTTTGTCATCACCCGGGACCGGCTCGACGAGATCGTGCCCATCGTCAAGACGGCGATGGACGAGCGCAAGATGGTCGAGTGGGACAAGGACGATCTCGACGCGGTGAAAATCCTTAAAGTGGACGTGCTGGCGCTCGGCATGCTGACCTGCCTGCAGCGCGCCTTCACCCTGCTCCAGGATCATTATCCGCAGGCGCGGGACGCGTACGGCCTGCCCTATGTGCTGGCCACTCTGCCTGCCGAGGACAGGCATGTCTACGACATGATCTGCCGTGCCGACACGATCGGCGTCTTCCAGATCGAATCGCGCGCGCAAATGTCGATGCTGCCGCGGCTGCGGCCGAAAAGCTTTTACGACCTCGTCATCGAGGTGGCGATCGTGCGGCCCGGCCCGATCCAAGGCGACATGGTCCACCCTTATCTGCGCCGCCGGCAAGGCAAGGAAAAACCCGAATATCCCAAGCCGGAACTGGAAAAAATACTCGGCAGGACGCTGGGCGTGCCGCTGTTCCAGGAGCAGGCGATGAAGATCGCCATCGTTGCTGGCGGCTTCAGGCCGGGCGAGGCCGATGAACTGCGCCGCGCCATGGCGACATTCAAGCGCACCGGCACGATCGGCAATTACCGCAAGAGAATGGTCGACGGCATGGTCGCCAAGGGCTACGAAAAAGACTTCGCCGAGCGCTGCTTCAAGCAGATCGAGGGTTTTGGCGAATACGGCTTTCCCGAGAGCCACGCCGCCTCCTTCGCCCTGCTGGTCTATGCCTCCTGCTGGTTCAAGACCTTCTATCCCGACCTGTTCTGCGCCGCGATCCTGAATTCCCAGCCGATGGGGTTTTACCAGCCGGCCCAGCTTGTCCGCGACGCGCATGACCACGGCGTCGAGATCCGCGAGGTCGACGTCAATTTTTCCGGCTGGGATTGCGCCTTGGAGAAATCGCCTTTCGATCCGGATCGTATCCTTGACCGCCATGCCCAGATGCGCGGCGTCATCCGGACCAGCCATGCCGTCCGGCTCGGCTTTCGCCAGGTCAAGGGCCTGTCGAAGGAGCGCATGGAAGCGTTTGTGTCGAGGCGCGGCGCCGGCTATGCATCCGTACGCGACGTCTGGCTGCGCTCGGGCCTCAACGTCGACGAGATCGAAAAACTGGCGCAGGCCGACGCTTTCCGGTCGCTTGGATTGAACCGTCGCGACGCTCTATGGGCGGTCCGCGCGCTCGACGGCAAGAGTGCCGCCGAAAAGCTGCCGCTGTTCGACCAGCCGGCGATCCGCTTTCGCGACCTCGAGCCCCAAACCACGCTCCCGACAATGCCGCTCGGCGAGCACGTCGTCCACGACTACCGCTCGCTTGGCCTGTCGCTGAAGGCGCACCCGGTCGCCTTCCTGCGTCAAAGGCTGGATCGTTCCGGCGTCACGCCCAATGCGCGCCTCGGTCAGGTTCGGGACGGCCGGCGTGTCTCGGTCGCCGGCCTCGTGCTGGTGCGGCAGCGGCCGGGCAATGGCAAGGCGATCTTCCTGACGCTGGAAGACGAGAATGCGGTTGCCAATATCATTTTCTGGGAAAGGACCTTCGACCGCTTCCGCCCCATCGTCATGGGCGCGCGCCTCATCCGCGTCACCGGGAAATTGCAGTCGGAATCGGACGTCATCCATATCGTCGCCGAGAAGGTCGAGGATCTGACGCCGTGGCTGTCGGTGCTGCTTGAGCAGGCAAGGCCTGCGGACAGACTGTCGAGCAGTGCAGACGAGGCTCAGCCTGGCAGCATCGCGCAAACGGAACTATTGGGAAAGGCAGAGAAGGTCATGCCCAAAGGGCGCAATTTTCAATAGAGGCGCGAAAGATCGCGACGGAGCGGCTCTGAACCGCAGCACTCAGGGCGTTCCACCCAGGCGCGGCGGCGGTGGCATGGCATCATCTATGGTGATGACACGCGCTTCCGATGGCAGCATGATCGGAATGCCGTCCCGCACCGGATAGGCAAGCTTTGCTACCCGCGAGATAAGCTCGCCGCGCTCCGGATCCCAGGCAAGCGGCCCCTTGGTCAGCGGGCAGGCCAAGAGTTCCAGCAGCTTGGGGTCGACAGTCCTGTTCCCGTCACGTCCATCCGCCATTCGATCCATCCTTTTCACAAGGCAATCGGTTAAGGTTCCGAGCGCGGACTTCCCCTTCTCCCCTTGTGGGAGAAGGCAAGAACCTACTGCAAACTCGACCCGAAATCCTCATTGTCGCGCGCCAGCGCCATTTCGGTGATGGCGATCAGGGTCTCGGCGCGTGTCTTCAGATCGGCCGCTTCGAGCAGCGCCTGTTTCTCGGCCGGCCCGTAGGGCGCCATCATCGACAGTGCGTTGACCAGCATGGCGTTTTCGGCGCGGCTGACGCTTTCCCAGTCGGCCTCCAGATCGTTAGCCTGCAGATAGGCGCGAAACGCTTTGAGCAGCGCCGGCCGGTCGATCTCGGCGTCTGCCTGCTCCTCGTCGAGATCGGCGAGAAAGGGTGCCAACCGGCACTGCCGGAACGGTGTTTTGACCGTGAGCTCCTGGACAATACGGAACCGGCACACGCCCTGCAGCGAAATCAGGTAACGGCCGTCGCCGCTCTCGGACAGCGCAATGATGCGCCCGGCGCAGCCGACATTGCAGAGCGCCGGCTCGCCGTTGGGACGCAGCGCACCGTCAAGGCTGGGCTGGATCATGCCGATCAGCCGCGGCCCGGCGATCGCCTCGTCGACCATCTGCAGATAGCGCGGCTCGAAGATGTTGAGCGGCATGCGGCCTCCCGGCAGCAGCAATGCGCCCTCAAGCGGAAAGATCGGCATGGTCGACGGTAAGTCCGCAGCGAGCCGGTAATGCGCGTTTCCCGCCTGCACCTCAATCCTCCGATCGCTTTGTCAGGAAGCGCACCAAATCCGTCTCCTCCCGGCCGGCACAAGGCGCAACACCGGAAACCTGAAATCGAACGCCGTCCGAAAACCTAATCTGGCGCAGCCGCGGCCCACCGCAAGCCCGCGCGACAAAACAGTCTGCGCCGGCTCAGGAAAACAGCAGCGACGACAGTTTGCGCCGTGCCGACAGCGTTGCTTCGTCGGTTATGCCCCATGCCTCGAAGAGCTGCAGCAACTGGGTTCTGGCGCCGTCGTCGTTCCACGAGCGGTCGGCCTTGATGATCGCCAGCAGATTGTCGGCCGCCGCCATGCGATCACCCTTGGCGTTCTGGATCATGGCAAGCTCGAACCGTGCCTGGTGATCCCCGGGATTTTCGGCCAGCCGCCGTTCCAGTTCCGCCGGATTGCCGAGCACTGCTGCTTGCGCGGCGAGCGCCATCTTGGCCCGCAGCGCGGCGAGCTGGGGCGCATCCTTCTTTGCTTCCGGCGCCCGCGCCAGCACCGCCTCGGCACCTTCGGCATCGCCGGCCTCGAACAGCAGATCGCCCAAGCCAGCGATCGCCTCGATCGTCTCCGGCGCCTGTTCCAGGATGGCATCGTAAATGTCGGCCGCCGTCTGCACGTCCCCGGCGTCGCGCGCTTCGGCGGCCGCGGCCAGCGCCTCGGCAACTTGCGGCGCACCGCCGTTCTTGCCGCCGACCTTCTGGATGAATTGCGTGATCTGGCTCTCGGGAATGGCGCCCATGAAGCCGTCGACCGGCTGGCCGTCCTTGAAGGCAATGACCGCCGGTATCGACTGGATGCCAAGCTGGCCGGCGATCGATGGATGGTCGTCGATATTCATCTTGACCAGCTTGACCTTGCCACCGGCGGCTTTCACCGCCTTCTCCAGCAGCGGCGTCAATTGCTTGCAAGGGCCGCACCACGGCGCCCAGAAATCGACCAGCACCGGCTGGTGACGCGATTCCTGGATCACGTCGGCGGCAAATCCAGCGGTCGTTGTGTCCTTGATGACGTCGGCCGGCGCCTCCGCAAGCGCGACCTTCTCACGCGCGGCATCGGTGCCGCCATATTGCACGGTGGTGGCATACCGGCCGCCATTGCTGCCAAATGGGCCGCCAAAGGGGTTGCTATCACTCATCTCGTCGCCTTTCGGTCGCGCCGCCGGCCAAGGGACGGGCGCAACATCCTTCTTTAGAACCCGGTTTCAGTCACCCATGTGGCGATCATGCCGAGACTTTCAAGATAACAGCATCATGTCCGGTTGCCTCGACGAATTTGACCAGGTCCGCGGCAGCGATGGAAGTCGTCGCTTCGTTGGTCAGCGGGTGGGCATTGACCACCGCATGGCTCATCAGCTCCTCGTCCAAAACGACCTTGACCCTTCGCTCGGTGTCGTTGATCAGCCCGAACACCGTGACCGCGCCCGGGACGACGCCGAGAAGCTCCATCAGCATCTCCGGCCGGCCGAAAGACACGCGCCCCGCAGCGCCGATCAGATGGTGGATCTGCTTGAGATCGACCACCGCCTCCTCGTCGACGCTGACCAGGAAGAAATTGTCCTTCTTGTCCTTGAGGAACAGGTTCTTGGTGTGGCCGCCGGCAATCTCGCCGCGCAGCGCCTGCGAATCGGCGACCGTGAACAGCGGCGGATGCCGCCGCGTCGATACCTCGATCCCGAGTCCGGCAAGAAAGGCGAAAAGTTCGGCTTCGGTCTTCGGCATCGGTCTTTCTTCTGATGGCCCGCTTTCAACGGCTTGTTCGGCTAACGCCGTTTACGGCCAATGATGCGGCCAAGACAAGCCCGTCGCGCAACGCGGGGGTGATTGCCTTGCGACGTCCCGAGGAGCGCTTCTCCGCATTGCCGGCGAAGCAAAAAGCCTGCGAATTCCCTGTTGCAATCGCCGCGCTCTTCAGCCATATAGGCGCGGCTTGCGGCCCAAAAGCCGCGCGAGCGGGTGTAGCTCAGGGGTAGAGCACAACCTTGCCAAGGTTGGGGTCGAGCGTTCGAATCGCTTCACCCGCTCCAGTTTCCTTGAGGGGAATCAAGCGATTAAGAGGCGCCTTTCGGGGCGCCTTTTGCTTACGTGGCGAAAAGAGTGTCCCTGCCATGGCGATGCGCGGAAAGCCGCGCTGTGACCAGCAGGTGTCGCAGCTTTTCTATTCCGTTGTGCTAGCTTTTTTTCTGCGCCGAATAGTGTGCGACTGCGCGACGGCCATTTTCAACTCGGGCGTGATCTCCAACGGTGCATTCTCTGCCCCATGTTGGTTCTGTAGCCCCTGGACCTGGACGGTCGGAAATGGGAGTTCGATGCCCTGCTCCTTGAAGACCTGGCGGAGGCGTACATAGAATTTGCGTTTCATACCGAAGGCGCCTCCCGGCTTGGTTGTGGCCTTGACCCTCAATACGATGCCGTATTCGCCGAACTCCTGTACGCCCTGCATCTTGATCGGGTCGAGCACCCAGTGTTTGAACTCGGGATCTTCCGCCAGTTCGAGGCCGATCCGCTTGATCAGCTTGCGAGCGAAGTCGATATCGGTGTCATAACCAACGGTGATGTTGAATTTGTCGATAACCCAGTCACGGCTCTGGTTCTGGACTGCCCCGAGTTCACCGAAAGGTATCGTGAACAGCGGACCACGATGGTGGCGCAGCTTCACCGAGCGCAGCGAAAAGCTTTCCACAGTACCCTTGTAATTGCCCGATGAAATGTATTCGCCAACACGGAACGCATCATCGAGCAGAAAAAACACGCCTGAAATGACGTCCTTGACAATGGTTTGTGCCCCAAAGCCCACGGCGACGCCGACGACGCCAGCGCCGGCGATCAATGGGCCGATCTGGATACCCAGCGAGGCGAGCATCATAAGCACCGCCATCACGATGATCGATGCGAGCAGAATATTCTGGAGGATCGGCAAGAGCGTGTGCAGCCGTGCCTGCTGCGGATCGAGGATCGGGACGTCCTCGTCGCTGATCACAGGGTGCGGTGTTTCTATGCCCAGCTTTCGTTCGATCAAAGCTTTGATGATCGACCAGCCGAAGTCGGCGGCGAGGGCAATGACCACGACATTGATCAAGCCGCGCAATATGAACGTCGTCGTCGTATCGCTGTCCCGCATGGATTGCATGTCCAGACCCCAGACACGTGCGAGAAGGTAAGCCGCCGCCAGGATGAAAATCATTCGGATTCCGCGATCGATGACAGCGATCGTCACCGCCGGGATCGTGGGCCGGCCGACATCTTCCGAACCTGGCCGCAGAACGAAATTAACCCCGCGCTGCGTCACCACGATTGCCAAAGGCAGGAAGAATGCGGCGAAGGTGAACCAGAAGTATGTATAAAGGCCAGCGATACGCTGCAGGAACAGGACGACGAAATAAGCAGTCAATAGCCATGTCGCTTCCGTGTGACCGATGTGGCGCGCACCGTCTCGCTGCGTTCTTGGCCGACGCCAAATGGCGAGCAGCAGGAGCAACAGCAGCACGAAATCGGCGCCCAGTGACAGGACCATCATTCCGTCCTGATCGATGCCGAGACCTGGCAAGAGGATAAACGCGGCGCCGAAGAAGGCGAAGACGCCGACGATCCGGGGTAGCCAGTAGGACCAATGGTCAGCCGCTTCGTTGGTGATCGGCAAAGCACGAACCTCGACGGCGTTCTCGACGTTCATGAAGGAAGGGACGAGCATGGCCATGACGTACATGCGCACACCCCATGTAACGACTGCCGCCATCAGAAATGTCAGTACAATCTCGCGGATAAGCATCGGCCAGTCGAACAACATGAACGCGCCGGCGCTGCCCAGTGCGAAAGAGACTATCAGCATGCTGGAATAAAGCAGGCGGCCACCAATCTTCTTGGCTCGCCCAACAGGCGTATCCTTCAGTTGCGCGATAATCCAAAGACGAAATGGACGGGTGAGCTTGAATGTTGCCCAAGTGAGTGCCAGGCCGGCAGCTATGAACATTGCAATCAGCACAAATACGCCGGCAGGCCCCTTGCTGGACATATCCTCCATCGTCTCTGCCCGAACGCGCGCGAACTGGCCTGGCAGCAAGGGCAAAGTTCGCACGATTCTTTCGATATGATGCCTGATCCCATCGAGCGTCGAGGATGCCATCGTATTCATCTGGCCTGGTGCGGCCACGGCGCCGGACGATGCGTCGGTCGGCGAAGCCCCTCTCTCGGCGGGCGCTCCCGTTGATCCGGCGTCCTGATTTCGCTGTTCGGCCACCCAGGCCTTCACTGACGGATCGTCGAGAAGCTCGAGCAGCTGTTTGACCCTTTCAGGCGGGACGGTCGCGGGCGCCTGCGCCTGCGCCTGACCAGCCAACAAAAGGGCGATCCCAAAGACGAGCGGCCTGGCAATCAGGGCAAACATCGCAGTCAGGTCTCCGAGACGCCGTGCCGGGCGCGCCAGGTTCCTGGCGCCCAATCGTCGAGTCATGAGTGGCATCGTGCTGTTAACCTTCCGGTCGGATCGGCGAGTAACGACATCTATGTCCGTTGTTGCCCTACCTTGAAGAAACCGATGTTGCGGTGCAAGACGTCATCGTTCCGAGCCAGACCGTTGCGCCGGGTACTTGGCGGTGTTTATTTAGCCGCGGGGGCAGGACATTCCGACCTCGGCCCAGGCCTCCGGCCGTTCTATGAACTGGGCATCGACGTTAAATCTCAGGAACTGATTTCCTGAGTTGACCAGGACAGACCTTTGGCGGTCGCTCGGTGGTCAACTGCTTCGCGCACCGCTGCGGACATTCGAAACCATGATGTTGCTTGAGATGCAATGCGCTTCCGGGTCGGCACTGCCATGCGGCAAATCAGGCCGGGAGCCGCCACATTCGCACACGACCTGTACCACGCAATTCCGTTTCCGCGAGTGGGTCGCAAGCAAAATTTGGTCCAAGCAGTTGATGAGTTGCATCCGAAATACGGATTTCATCGGGCTCCGCGGACGTTTGGATACGTGCGGCAAGATTAACGGTGTCGCCCCATAGGTCATAGGCAAACCGCCTTTTGCCTATGACGCCCGCCACGATTGGTCCTGAGTGAATTCCAATTCTGAGTCTTATCGGTTCTCCTGCGAAGCGTTCGCGCTTAACCGCCTTCCGCAGTTCAAGTGCATAGTGCGCAAGGGCTTCCGCATGATCGGATCGCGCGGCGGGCAGGCCAGCGACCACCATCACACAATCGCCGATTGTCTTGATCTTTTCGCAGCCGTATCGCTCCGAGAGCAGATCCGCCGCCTTGAAGAAGTAATTTAGAATAGCGAGCGTCGTCACGGCTCCGACGCTCCGCGCTCTTTCCGTAAAACCGACGATGTCGGCAAAAAGCACACTCACCTCCGCGTGGTTGTCTGCAATTTGTTCGTGCGCTTTTAGCCGCTCCGCGATCGACGCCGGAAGAATGTTGAGGAGTAGGGCTTCGGCGCGCTGGTATTCACGCGACAATCCCTCTTGGCTCGCCCTCAACGCCTCGTTTGTCGATTGTAATTTCTCGTTGAGTTGACGCTCCCTCTCTTGCAGGAGCGTCATTTCATAAGCCTTCTGTTGAAGCCGCTGCCTATTGTCGCGTTCGGCAGCGGCGTCAAGAAAGAGCAGCCACACGCAGGCATTGTCAGCAAAAAGATGGAGGTCCGCGACACGCCCGCTGGGCAGTTCGACCATGGCCATATCATATGGAAGCTCCGGGCAGGGCAACAAACCTTCCATGAATTCAAGCTGCTCGGCAACAGGCTTACCTATGCGAACTGACGAGAGTCCGTAATGTTTAACGTTACCGCCCTTCGCAGCTATGCAAAGCTGGGCGTCGATTTTCAGATATGCGACCGAGCGCTCGCTGTAGAAGAAATCGTAAATCCAGCTTCTAACTTCTCTTGGCAAGACATGCATGGTTTATTTGCTGACCATCGAAGCAAGTTGACGAAACGCATCATCAACATGTTCACCCGAAAGCGCACTTGTTAGATAGATTTGCCATCCAAGTTGCCTCAGTTCGTCAATTTCACTATCCGATATTGCCCACCGATCGGCCAGATCGGATTTGTTGAACAGCAATACAAACGGCATAGCGCCGAATTCAGCCTCGGCCCGCTCGCGCAACGTGAGCGCCACGGCAAGAGTAGCAGCGCGTGTTCCATCGACGACAAGCACGAGCCCACTCGCACCTCGCACATAGCTGACGCGGAATGAGCCGATATCGTCTTCGCCGGCCAAATCCCACAAAATCAGATCCACGGTTTTGTCCGGGAATGCGACACTCTTCTTGTCGATTTTCACTCCCACCGTGGTCAAGTAGGTTTCTGAAAAGATGCTTTGCACAAACCTGCGAACCAGACTGGTCTTTCCGACAGCGAACCCGCCCAACATGCAGATCTTCTTTTGCAATATCCTGGGCTCCGCCTAGTGGAAGTTTACCGTAACCGAAACTCTGCGGTTGGCGGAGTTCCCGGTTCGGCTATTTTCAATCTCCGCTGGCTCAAAGGTGCCCGCGCCGCGAACCAAGAGCAACTCCGGATCGACGCCGCGCTTCTTGAGAAGCGCACGAACTGTTTCCGCGCGCGCGGCGCTGATCGACAACTTGGCCGTTTCACGGCCCGTCTCGTCCGAATGGCCGGTCAACATGAACTGTGCTGTTACGCCTGCCTTGCGGGCGTCCTTGGCCAATTCCTTCAACTGATTCGCCAATTTGTCGAGAACCGGCAGTTGCTCTGGTCCCGGTACAGCCTTGCCAGAATCGAACAAAATGTCGACCGCTTGAATAGCCTCCCTCAAATGAGTGAGTTGCGGAGGGGTCAACTCACGCAGCTCGGAGATTTCTAGAGAGAGTCCGTCCGCCGACAGCTGTTGGGCGGCGACCCGCGCCCGATCTATCCAGGCGGCAGGAGCTTCACCCTGGGCAACGATGCGATCCTTGATGATCGAAAGCCGTACTGAATCCGGCGGAGTCAGCGACGCCATCAGCCGCTTCACCACGAACTTCGGATCAAGGCTTTGATAGAATTGCCACTGTGAATGAACGCGAGCAGGATCGACCCCTGTTCCGGACAGCAGAGCCTTCGGGTCGGCGGCCTGCGGGTCTCTCAGGCCGGAAATATAGAAATGTCCGCCCCTCGCCGTTTGTTGGCCGATGATGATTCCCGCTTGGGCCTCCAGTCGCGACACATAAGTCTGCCAGTGCTCCGCCGCGCGTGCTTCGGGGCTCACATCACGAACCTTGGAGATGTCGAATTCCGGTCCGCCTGCCGAAAGCTGTCGGGCCGCTGCGCGTGCGCGATCTATCCAGGTGTCGGGAGCCTCACCCTCGGCAACGATGCGATCATTGACGATCGAAAGTCGTACTGAATCCGGCGGAACCAGCGACACCATCAGCCGCTTCAGGACGAACTTCGGATCAAGGCTCTGATAGAATTGCCACTGCGAATGAACGCGGGCGGGATCTACCTCCGTTCCGGACAGCAGAGCCTGCGGGTCGGCGGCAAGCGGGTCTCTCAGGCCGGAAATATAGAAATGTCCGCCCCTCACCGTTTGTTGGGCGACGATGATTCCCGCTTGGGCCTCCAGTCGCGACACATAGGCCTGCCAGCGCTCCGCCGCGCGTGCTTCGGGGCTCACGTCACGAACCTTGGAGATATCGAATTCCGGTCCGCCTGCCGAAAGTTGTTGGGCCGCTGCGCGCGCCCGATCTATCCAGGTGTCGGGAGCCTCCCCCTCGGCAACGATGCGATCATTGACGATCGAAAGTCGTACTGAATCCGGCGGAACCAGCGACGCCGTTAGCCGCTTCAACACGAACTCCGGATCAAGACTCTGATAGAATTGCCACTGCGAATGAACGCGAGCAGGATCGACCTGCGTTCCGGCCAACAGAGCCTGCGGGTCGGCGGCAAGCGGGTCTCTCAGGCCGGCAATATAGAATTGGCCATCGCGCACCTTTTGTTCGGCAACGATGATGCCCGGCTGGGTCCCCAGTCGCGACACATAGGCCTGCCAGCGCTGCCCGGATTGCCAGGAAAGAAAGAACCAACCGCCTGCCGGAATCAAAACCAGCAGGATTGCAGCGACTACCAGCCACGGAAATCCCTGGTTTGATTCCTCCTGCTTCAGTTCAACGCAGGTCTGCAACTGCGTCTCTACGCCGGCCAACTGCGAACTGTCGCCGTCAAACTGCTCTAGAGCCTGTGAGCATTCATCATGGATGCCAAGCAATACATCGCGAATTATTTCATGTAATTCCTCCGGCGGATTTCCCCGGATCACCGCAACCAAGGTCGCAAACGGTCCAACTTCCGACCAGAGACGAAGCTCTCCGAAACGAATAGTGTCCAGGCCACTCTGTTCTTTCTCGTTAAATGAGTCTTTTACAAAATCTTGAATTGCACTAAGCATAGACGAAATGAGTTGAGGATCTTCGCTAGTTGCATTATCGGCAGTTACATGCGCTATCAAAAGCCCGGAATTGCGATTGATGAGAAACACATGTTCCACACGATAGACAAGAGAATGCTTAAGAACAACTTCTGAGAAGCTTGCACCTGTTCTCCAAGCTTCAAATCTCCACTTGAGCCCATGCCAGGTAAATATATGTCTTAAAGTTTCATTCAGCGATTGAAAGGTCTGGTCGATCTTTTCGCCGATCGACTTGCGAATAGCCGGCAGAAACACCGGGTACAATATATCCGTCAGCGTACGCGGGCTCTTCTGGATGGACCGTTGCACGGCCCTCTCGACAGCTGGCGCAAGGGCCTCTCCGAGTTGCGCATGAGGCGCACGTGCGGCTGCACTGGGGAGAACGCTCCCCACTGCAGCCGCAAGCTGCTCGGGTTCGTCGAGCAGGTGCGTAACTCGTGAAAGCTCCGAAATTTCGCGGCCGACCAGCAACTGGCGCAGCGTTTCCATGCGAGGGTCGGCGGTTGGGATTCCGTCGAGACGCGCACGATAGTCCGGATCAACGTTCCGGGCAATTTCGATCAAAAGGCGAGCCAGAGCCTCGCGATCAATCTCTGTATCGTTCGAAGCTGCTCTTTGAGGGAGGCTGATTGGGTCGACAGTCGACGTCAAGTTCCGATCAACTCACTTTCCAGGTACGCTCCGCGTTGTTCTTGCTGCCGACGGGATCCTGATTTAGACATTTTGCAACCTCGACAAACAGGCCAGCCAAAAGATTTCGGTCGGTCTTGACATTGCCAAGATCGGAAAACATTTTCTCCATCAGCATCTGAATGCTTTCATTCTTTTGCTTGATTTCCTCACGCAGCAAATGATCGTTTCGATTTATCCGGTCCGCAACTTCCCGCTCAAGCTCGCTCAACTGATCCGACAACGCGCGCACCTGCTTTTCGAGCGCCTGATTTTGCTCGCGAAGATTCCGGTCAATCTCCTTATCGGCGTCGGCTCGCGCGTCTTTTTCGTTCCGCAATTGCGCCGCAAGCGAGTCGACCTGCTTCTTTGCATTTGACTCGTACATTTCAAGATTGCGCTTGGCCTCGGATTCGACATCCTTGAAGCGCTGCAAGACCCGTTCTTCAAGCTTGGAAAAGCGGCGGTCATAGTCCTGCATCTGGTTGCCGAACAGCAGATCACGTATCTTGTCGACACCTACAGCGTCGCCGGGGGCCCCGCTCTCGCGAGCCTGGCCCGCCATGAAGGTCAGCCCGCTTCCGTCTGCATTACTTATCAGATTTGCGTCCGCTTTATTTGCTGAAGAAGCGGTATTCGAAGATTCCTTGGCCATCTTTATGCCCCCTTCTTTGAACAATTGCCACAGTGCACCACTCAGAAACCAGCAAGCATGCCAGCAAAATTCCCGGCTCGCAAGCCGGAATCTTCTTGGCTTAAGCCAATTCGTGCCTCCCTTTTACATCTCTTGGACTAGCAGCAAATGCACGAGTTCCGATTGATGTCGCTCTCGCATCTCTTTGTGATAGCAGCCACAACCGGCTAATCTAATCGATCATTGGACGCAATCTACTATCGAAATGAGTAATACAATGTCAGGCTATAGCTACTGGAGCGCAATTAAGTAGCGCAGACTCATTAGAAGTGTCTAAAGTAGCTGGTCTGGCGGTGCACGTACCGTCTCGCACCCGACTGTATACTGCGACGATCAGCTTCCGATGCGGGCCCAACGGTAGAAGGAAGGTCTTCTTTCGCACGGAGAATGGCTGTTCGAGAATGCACCTCGGAATCGAGGCGTTTCGGTCGATAGGAGGGGAGCGACAGTCCCAATAACTGCAGTCATTCACACCAAAGCTTCAGTGGGCGGCATTTGTTGCGCCCCCAATTGCAAAAGACGTCAGGTTGCCATAGCTATTGCACTCATACGGTGCCCGGGACCGCCGCCTGTGGTCATGGCGCCGACCCAGGGGATCGACATGAGTATGCGGCATGCTTGGCTTTGACGTGCATCTGCGACAGCTGGCGCCCAAGCTCGGCGGCACGGATGCGAATGCTGCGCCAGGCTTCCAACTTCGGTAGCACGACAGGAGCAAGCTCGCTCTGCAGCCAAATGGCGGCGTCGCGGCGGCTCGGAAGAGTTCGCAGGAGACTGTTTGGACGCAGCGTCCCTGAGGACCGTTTCCTTTGGCAGGAAATCGCCGGCTATGTTTCGGGACTCTTGTTCTACCTTCGAACCAACGCGCGGGTTACACGGCGTGGCGTATAATCCCATGGTTTCAATCGTGGTTCCTGCGCACAACGCGGAGGTAACGCTGGCGCGCGCACTCGATTGCCTTCTCGATCAGGAAATAGTGGATTGGGAGGCGATCATCGTCGACGACGCCTCCACGGACCGCACCCCCGCGATCATCGCCGGTTATGTGGAGCACGATGCCCGGTTTCGGACGTTGAGCTCTTGCGCGTATAGCGCCGCTGGCGCGCGCAATAGCGGGATGTCGACAGCGCGCGGCCACTGGCTCATGTTTCTGGATGCGGACGATTGGGTGGATGCCAGCTTCCTTGAAAAAATGCTGGCCGCACTTGAAGCCGCGCCCGATGCGGTCGCCGCCTATTGCGGTTCCCGGCGCGTGATGCCCGATGGCGAACTCACTCAGTCGAGCATCGCGACGGAGGTTGCGATCCAGCCCTTCGAAACATTCGCGCGCCGGTGCGCGATCCGCACTCACGCGCTGCTCGTCGACCGGAAGACAATTGCCGAGTTGGGCGGCTTCGATGTGTCGCTGCGTACCTGCGAGGACTGGGATCTGTGGCAGCGCCTCGCACGTCTAGGCAAAAATTGGGTGATGGTCGACGAGCCGCTCGCTTTCTATCGGGTCAGCCCCAACTCGCTCAGCCGCAATTCGGCGCAGATGCTGGCAGATGCGGAAATCGTGATCGCCCGCGGCTTTTCCGCCGATCCCAGGGTCAAACACCCGGCATCGGCTCACGCCAATGGAGCGATCGAGGCGAACGGCCGCACCGCTTCAGAAGCACTCGCGTGGTTCGCGTTGTGGAACGCCGCATCGGATTGCGGCTGCGGCTCGCGCTCGATCAACCCGCAGTCCCTGCGCGCGCTCCCGGCAGGACGTAAGTGGGCGCGTGAGATCGCCAAGGTGGCCGTCGATGGCCTTATGGTAGGAAGCCTGTCGGTGCCAGCGCAATTGGCTGCCAGGTGGGACAGGTTCGGCGGCTCCCTCACCGAGTTGATCATCGAACTCGGCAAGGTCTGGAATAATCCCGACGCGGCTCGCCGCGTGCAGTATCACTTTGAGCAAATGCTGCTCGATGTCGACGATCTTGCCGCGCCGCGCAGGCTGGCGCGGACACTTGGAATTCGTGTCGACGCGCGAAATCCGGCCTCGATCGAAGTGCCGGAAGGAATCGATCAAATCTATGCCCATCTGATGATGGATGGCCAGATCGAGGCTCTCGTGCAGTTCGGCGTACTCGGGAGAGTGACAAGGCGTCATTGGATTGAATTGATCCTGAATTTCGTGCCCCCTGAGCGGCCGATGCACAGTGCCGCGCGACTTGCGAGGCGATCGCCTGTAGATGCACCGCAAAAGGGCGCCGGTGCCGACAAGTCAAACATGTTTGCAGCCGAGGCATTGTTGTCCATGGCGGGACGCCGGTCTGATCGGGACAGCCATTTCGGCAAACTCGCGGGATTGGCCGCGGAAGCGCAGGCGCTGGTTCGGTCGAGCGCCGAAACTAAAGAGCCTTTTACAGCGCCGCGCCGTGCACGGGCCGCGGATGGGCGCGACAATGATCGCACATCTTTCTGGAATCGCCATTTCGCGACCGAGGATCCCTGGAACTACGGTTCGCCCTATGAGCAGGAAAAATATGAGCGGCAGCTCGAAATTCTGCCTGCCGGTCCCATCGGACGGGCGCTTGAGCTGGCCTGCGCGGAGGGCCACTTCACGCGGCAGCTGGCGCCGCGCGTGGGCCATTTGACCGCAACTGACATCTCCGCCGTAGCCGTCGGACGGGCGCGCGCGCGATGCAGCGATCAGCCGAATGTTGAGTTCGGCGTACTGGATTTCTCTGCGGACACGCTGCCGGGCGAAATGGATCTGATCGTGTGTTCGGAAGTGCTCTACTACCTGGATGATCTCGCCGATGTGCGGCGCATCGCCAAAAAACTCATTGAAGCGTTGGCGCCTGGCGGCAGTTTCATCAGCGCACACGCATTCGTGCTACGAGACAATGTTGGAAGGACGGGCTTCGACTGGAACACATTCGGTGCACAAGCGATCTCAGAGACGCTGGCAGCGACCGACGGCCTCGTCCTCGAGCAATCGATCCAGACCGAGCTCTACCGCATAGACCGCTTCCGCCGCTTGTCACCAGGCGACGTGGCGACGGAACCGATGGTAGATCATGTGCCAATCCGCGCATCCGTTGAAATCGGGGTCGCGCGAAATATCGTCTGGGGCGGGGCGCGGGCCTTGCGCCGCGACGTGGCACGTAGCGAGCGGCGGCAGCGTATCCCCGTCCTCATGTATCACAGCGTCGCCGATGAAGGTCCGGCCGCGCTCGCCCGTTTTCGGCTCGCGCCCGCCGCATTCGCCAGCCAAATGGCATGGCTGCGCGCCAATGGCTTTCACGCGATTAGGTCCGAGCAGCTGGAATGGTTCATCGTCAACCGTCAGCCTTTCGTTGGCCGCCCAGTGCTCATCACGTTCGATGACGGCTTCCAGAACTTTGCCGACCATGCCTGGCCGGCCTTGCGCACGAACGACCTGACCGCGGAAGTGTTCCTGGTGACGGACCTGGTGGGCGAAAGTGCACAATGGGACGCCTACAGCGGCCCGCCGACGCAGCTTATGGACGCCGGGACGGTGCGACGCCTCGCCGGCCAAGGTGCGTTCTTCGGAAGCCATCTGGCGACGCATCGCGCGATCGATGGTCTGTCGAGCTCTGACTTGGCCGCCGAGCTCCTACGCTCTCGTATGTTCATCGAACGATGGACCGGTCGGCCAACCACGGCGTTCGCGGCACCCTTCTCTGTCACCGACCGACGGCTTGGCAGGCTAGCCAAGGAGTGCGGCTATCGAATCGGCTTCGGCGGCAGACACGGGCCGGCGGACCTCGATTGCGATCCCATCGACCTTCCGCGCATCGAGATTCGCGGAGATCACTCGCTCGATGACTTTGTTGGCAAAGTCGAGGCCGTGCTCGCATGAACGGTGAACTTGTCAGTATCTAGATTTGTCACAAATTGGTTCCGCTTTTTATTCCGTGTCCCGCCCGCTTACCTCGTTCGCAAGTCTATTGGGCGACTTGGGATACGGCTGACATCAGCTCCTGCGGGCTTGGCGCCCCAAACATGTATCGCCCACCCTCTGGAACCTCCGTGAAGCTCCAGCGGACGATCCCCTGCCGGTCCAGCAGGAACTGACCGACCAATTGTCCGTGTCCTGTTGCTAGCATCTGCTCGTCGGCTTCGGTCAGCTCGTAATGGTCCCTCTTGTTGAGGATTTCGCTGGCCGCAAGAGGATCCATAGGACCGGGCAACTCGCCTGGTATGTCGACCCGCATATCCTTTGCCGCTGCCATCGAGACCTTGTACGGCCAGTTCGTCTCGTTTTGGGTGAATTCGAGATTGGGCAGTCCAAAAGCACGATGTGAAGCGCGTTCAGGATCGGAGGCCGCAAGCAGATTCGGCATCGGATGGTAGCGGAAATAGAGACGCGCCCGTTCGATCGGCGTGTTGACCACCGTCAGGCTCTCCACGCCCTTTTCGCGCAGCTCCGGATCAAGCCGCGCCTGGGCGGCGATATGGCGTCGGCAAAACGCGCAATGCAGACCTCGAAACAGGCCGACCAGCACCGGTTTTTGGCCGCGAAAATCGTCAAGCGCGATCTTGCCTTCCTGGGTAATGGCGTCGAGTACCACGTTTGGCGCACGGTCGCCCGGTTGAAGCGGCACCAAGTCACTACGCGCGGACATTTCCAACCTCCAACCCCGGCTAGTCGAGAAAAGGCAGCACCACAAGCGCTTCCGGGTCGAGCCCGTGCTGGGCGCATATACCCTGCGCCAGGGAAAAGTAGCGTTCGGCCTCGGCCAGATTGTCGAGGTCGAGATTAAGCGTTGCGAGACCATCATAACACGGAAACAGCAGTTGGGGTTCGCCCGTTTCGCGAGCTACGTCCAGTGCTTCGTGGAACAACCCAACCGCCAGGTCCGGACGGCCGTTGCACTGGTGGATCTGCCCAAGCACGATCAACGGCACCGGCAGGTGCTCGCGCTGGTCGAGCGCCCGGTCGAGCTCGATGGCCTTCTCGGCAGCAGGCACGCCCTCCGTTGGACAGCGATCCGTGAAAGTACAACAAGCGACCGCCAGATTGGCGAGGAGGCGCGCCTGGAAACCCAAATCACCAATACGGCGCGCCACTTCAAGACCGCGTCGACAGACCTCCATCGCCTTTGCGGGATCGATGGTCGTGTAGAGCACGCCGAGATTGGTGTAGCCGCGGCAGGCCGCGCCCAGCAGACCGGCGGCTTCGGCCAATTCAATGCTACGCTCAACCTGACGCACGGCCTCACGGTTTCGCCCAAGGCGAGCCAGCGCGACAGCCTTGGTATTGAGTGCCTCGGCGGTCACAAGAGTGGCATCACACCTTACCTCGGAGACATGCTCCGTTGTCAGTGTGCCTACGCAATCCAGCGCCGCGTCTGCCCATTTTGCCGCGAGAGCGTGATCTCCGCTACGGAACGCCTGTCGGCCACGTTCTTGCCACAGATGCGCCTGCTCGATCGGGGCATCCGCTCCATCGAGGAGCGCTGCCGCCTCAGCATAGCGGGGTTCTGCCTTGTCCCGCTTGCCGACATCCCAGAGTAGCCGACCGATCTTACGCAAAACTCGCGCCGAGGCGACGCGATTGGCCGACTCGCGGTATGCCTGCAACACCGTCTCGTAGTGGTGGTGCGCGATCTCGCGGCGGCCTGCCGGGCCGCTCAAATCGGCAATGCGCTCTGCAATTGCCAGTTTGAGCGGTGTTTGCCCGATCGCGCCCAACGCAGTCAGTGCTCGCTCGTAGAAACGAAGGGCGTCGTCATTGGCATATATCATGCGAGCGCGATCGCCTGCCGCCTGCAGGTAATGCGCGCCCTTCTCCCGCTCGGCGCTCTGTGCGAAATGATGACCGAGCACGGTCAAATCCTCGAGCCGTTCCGGCTCGTCGCCGCACAGTTGCTCCAAGGCAGCACCGATCCGCCCGTGGATTTCGGTCCGGCGTTGCAGGAGCAGATTCTGGTAGATCACGTCCTGCAGCAATGTTTGCGTAAATCGGTAGCTTTGAGACGAGACCGAGCCTGATCCGGCAACTTCCTCGATGATTTCCGCATCGCAAAGCAGTTCGCAGCCGGCTTCGAGCCGGCCGGGGTCGGCTGTCACGGTTTTCAGAAGTGTGGCATCGAAGCGCGGGCCGATTACCGCGGCCTCCTGGGCCAACCGGCGCACCTCTTGGGGCAGCCGGTCGACGCGGGCAAGCAACATTGCCTGGATAGTGGCGGGGATGCCGGTTGCGACTTCGCCTGCCACAGTCCGCCATCGCTGGCCGTCTCGCATCAGTACACCGCGATCGATAAGGCCGCGAACGATTTCCTCTACAAAAAGGGGGTTGCCGCCCGCGCGCTCGAGGATCTGGTCGAGAAGCCCTCCCGCGGAGCTTACCCAGCTCTCGCCGAAAAGCGCTGCCAGCAGGCTGCGTCCGTCATCATTGTTGAGTGGCGGAAGCCTGAGCGCTGTGTGACTGACCCGACTTGAGTCGAGCTGGTCGTTGTCCGGCGCCGGACGATGCGTGACCAGCAACATCAACCGCGTGCGTTCCAACCTGTCCATCACGAAACGTAGTGCCTCGAGCGACACGGCGTCGGCCCAGTGCAGGTCTTCGACGACAATCAATAACGGCGACAACGCAAGCCGCCGTTCGATGATTGTGCGGACTGCGTAGAGAATTTGCCGCCGCAGCTGCTCGGGCTCGACATGCTGCAAGGTGGCATCGGGGTCGCCAAGGCCAAGCACATGGTAGAGCAAAGGCATCAGCCGCTTCGCCTCCTCGCCCTGCAGGCCGAGATCGGCAAGCAAGCCTGCGAGCTTCCCCCGCATTTCGTCCCCATTGTCGTTTTGCATCATCCCGGCAGCGCTGCGCACCACTGCGCCCAAGGCGCCAAAAGATTGTTCACCCAGCGGTGAGCACGTGGCCTGCCGCACGGCGACGTTGCGAAAACGCTCCTCGTCGCCGACGCGGGCGACGAACTCCTTCACCAGCCGCGATTTCCCGATGCCGGCTTCTCCGACGAGGCGGACAAGTTGGGCCGAGCCGCCGCACGCCTGATCAAGGCTCGCCATCATTCTATTGAGCTCCGCACCACGACCTATTAGCGGCGCACTGAGGCCGAGCGCCTCGAGCCCGCGCGCTGCACGCGGCACCGCTAGCGGTGCGTCCAGTCGATGAACGAGCACGCTGCCAGCCTTGCCGCGAAACACGACATCACCCAGCGACTCGTAAGAAAAGGCATGCCGGGTCAGCCTGTGAGTGAGCTCGCCTACCAGCACCTCACCCGGTGCGGCCAGCGATTGCAGGCGTTGCGCCGTATTCACTGTGTCGCCGGTCACGGAATAGGATCTGGCGGTGCCGATGCCCAATCCGCCAGTAACGACCGGACCAGTGTTTATGCCGATGTGGAGTAACAGAGGCGAGCCGGAGTGGGGGGTGCTTTCGCCGAGCCGCGCCGTCCGGGCGATCATGTCGAGAGCGGCGCGAAGCGCACGTTCCGGATCGTCCTCATGCGCGACCGGCGCACCGAACAAAGCGAGCAGTGCATCGCCGATGAATTTGTCGACGAAACCACCAAAGTTTCGTACGGCCGCCGTCAATTCCTTGAATAGTTTGTTCTGCAGCGCTTGCATGACCTCGGGGTCGAGCTGCTCGCTGAGTGTCGTAAAGCCGCAAAGGTCGGCGAACAGGACCGTTACCGTCCGGCGATCGGCGTCAGAGACGGGATGCAGCCCTTCTTCGCTTTCCATGTTCGAAAGCAGCGACGGAGTTCGAGAAGGCGGCACAATGGTCCGGCTTGGTGCCGGAGCAGGCCGTTCGACGGCTTTTGCGGGCGCACCGACGCTTGCCCCACATTTCGGACAGAACTCGAAATCAGGTGCGCAGGTGTAGCCGCAACTGGCGCATGGCACGGGCTGGCGCCTGCCACACCTCGGACAGAAGGCGTAACCGCCCTCAATCTCGAAACCGCAGCCCGAGCAGTCCATCGAACAAGACCTCACTAGTGGCCGTGACGGCGTGATCTCGCCCGCACGTCACGGCCAGGCTATTCACAAGGATGCACCGATAGTCGTCGACGGGCAAGCGGCAGCGAGCGATCCGTGTGGGTCCGGTGGCAGAGCGCTGCCCATTCGGGCGGCTGCGTGGCCGTCGTCTGCGAAAGTTCCCTCTTACCCTCCGTCTTCCTGCTATCATGAAGATGAGGAGGCCGTTGACCTCTTGATGCAACGGAGTTGTGTGCGTCAAGTTCTGCAAAATGGCGTGGCATTGCGGTGACGTCGGCGTGTCCGCCGCGCAGCCCCCGTGTTTAGCGG
>NZ_JAMYLR010000060.1:0-24448 GCF_040318155.1 Mesorhizobium sp. M1307
CCTGTTCAATGCCCACCATGACGAGTACGGCTTCCAGCCGATCGTCGTGTTCGATGGTGCGGGACGGTTCGTCAGCGCGATCCTGGGACCGGCCAAGCGGCCGAGTGGGGCTGAGATCCGCCCCCACCTGCGCCGTCTGGTGCGGGCGATCCGGATCAACTGGCCGAACATTCGAATCCTGCTCCGCGGCGATAGCCATTATTGCAACCCGCAGGTCATCGACTGGTGCCGCGCCAACGACGTCGACTTCATCTTTGGCCTCGCGCCCACCACGACCCTGCGCAAGCATGTCGCGGATCTGGAGGCCAGCACGACGGCGCGCTTCGAAGCGTCGGCCAAGACAGGCAAGGTCCGCAGGTTCAAGGAGTTCGTTGACGGCGCCGCTAGTTGGAGCCGCGTCGAGCGCATCATCGCGCGGGTCGAGGTCGGCGCCCAAGGTGGCGATATCCGCTTCGTCGTCACCAACCTTGCCGGTGGGAAGGCCAAGGCGCTCTACGAGGATGTCTACTGCCGGCGCGGCGCGGCCGAGAACCACATCAAGTCGTGGAAGACGCATCTTGCCGCCGACCGCACATCCTGCACCAGAGCGACGGCCAACCAGTTCCGGCTATTCCTGCATGCCGGTGCTTACTGGTTGATGTGGGGCTTGCGGGCCGCGATGCCGAGGCGCTCGAGCTTTGCCGTCGCCCAATTCGACACGCTGCGATTGCGCCTCATCAAAATCGCTGCGCGGGTGGTCGAGATGAAATCGCAAATCCGCCTGCACCTGCCGACATCGTGCCCCGACCAGCGCATCCTGCGCATCGTCCTCGATCGCATCCCCCAACTCGCGACATAACGATGGGGGCAGACGCCCCGAAACGAACCCGTCGACCGCAACCTGCAAACCCCCGCCTGCCATCACGACGGAGCAATCCCGGCGCCTGACGAGGCGCGTGGAAAAGCACCGCAACGGCGACCACAACGTCGCTTCAGGCCGTCAAAAGCTTATCGTGTGCATCAAGGCGGCTAGAAGCGCGCCGGCAGCCTGGCGGGGGGCTTGGGGTTAGACTGCCGGCGCACGCCACTCATGAAGAGCGGCCCCTTTTTGCGGTTCCGACACCCATAGTCAACCCGGCAGCGTCTGGATGCCCGCTGTGCTCTTTTCAGAGCGGCTCGCGATGCCGGCCATGTCGGCCGATCCTGCTTAGGATGGGGGGCCACTCTCGTCGGCCGAGTTGATGCTCCAGCCAGTATCACCTTGCCGACCAGCATGGGTTCGCCGTTAGCAATCCATCCTCGCGAGCCAATGCTATCGTGCACGTGTCGCAGCACTCCGGGCGGCTATATCGCCTAAGACAGCATGACGAAGCGTTCCAACTTCCTGTTCGGCGAGCCCGCGTGCAGTTCCTGACTCGGACAGTGGACGAGAATTCTCTTGGCGGTACTGCGCCAGAAGGCATTCGCGTACAACGGAATCAAGCGACGACTATCAGCCGCAAACGTCACATCACAAGAGCGGTCTTCCACCCATTGCAGATTATCCGACTGATCAGGCGGCGTCCGATATGTCCGACTCTGCCTCAAGAATTCCCACAGGTATGGACAGCGATCTCGCTATCCGATTCCGATAGCCCTTATTGTACTTTAGACCCCGCTCGATGTTTTGGATTTCCTGAGCGGCAAGCCCGCACGCGACCGCGAGGTCCTCGATTGAATACCCAAGGTGCTCACGATAAGCGCGGATGATGTGGGTCCCCTGCGACATAGCCGTCAAGACTGGCTCGGGAATGCGCGAATCCTTCATAAACATCTCCAAGAAGATGGGAGCGCCTGACAAATCGGGAGATTTCCTCCCCGACCCTGGCGCACACCCAGCAAATCAAAAAAATGGACGTCCATTCGGCCGGACCGGCCTCATCCATGGAATGGGCCACTTGAAATTGGCAGCCGGGTCGGAATATGGCGGCTCACCTGCTACTGATCAAGTTCTAAGAACCTGCCCGCCATGAGATGGCCTGATCGGCTGTAGCGCATTCGACCTGCGATCCTACACGACTCATTCTCCCCGATGGCTTTCTTGAACAGCAACTCGAACTCTCACTGACGCCTCCAGTGGCTATTCGCGGCACCGTCCACCCAGCCTCGCGGACGCTGATACCTTCGACCAATTTCCACCGCCGATGCAGCGAAGATGGACAAGCATCGCCACCTATAAGGTTCACAATCACTCGACCGTGACCGATTTTGCGAGATTGCGCGGCTGGTCTACGTCTGTGCCCATGAAGAGCGCCGTGTGGTAGGCAAGAAGCTGTATCGGCAGCGAGAAGATCATCGGCGCGATAATCTCGTCGACAGCCGGCAACACGAGCGTGTGCATGGTGTTGAGTTTCGATGCGGCTGCCCCTTTTTCATCGGTGATGAGGATAATCCGCCCTCCACGGGCAGCCACTTCCTGCATGTTGGAGACGGTCTTGTCGAAAAAGCGATCATGGGGCGCGATGACGATCACTGGCATGTTGTCGTCGATCAATGCGATCGGACCGTGCTTCAATTCACCCGCCGCATAGCCCTCGGCATGGATGTAGGAAATCTCCTTGAGCTTCAGCGCACCTTCCATCGCTAGCGGGAAACTGGTGCCACGGCCGAGATACAGGACGTCACGACACTTTGACAGTTCGCGCGACAGGAACTCGATCTCCGGCTGGATGCTGTTGAGTACCTGGCCCATGACGCGCGGCACTTCGGCGAGGCTCCTGACGAGCGCCTGCAGCTCGTCTTCGGTTACGGTCCCGCGGGCTCTGGCGGCGCCGATGGCGAGTGCGGCTAGAACCGCAAGCTGGCAGGTAAACGCCTTGGTGGAGGCGACGCCAATCTCCGGTCCGGCAAGGATCGGGAAGACCGCATCGGCCTCCCGAGCGATGGTCGATTCGCAGGCATTGACGATAGCGCCAATTTTCAGCCCACGCTCCTTGCAGTACCTCAACGATGCGAGCGTATCAGCGGTTTCGCCGGACTGCGAAATGAAAAGAGCCGCGGACTGCGGCGACAACGGGATCTCGCGGTAACGGAATTCGGACGCAACGTCGATTTCAACCGTCAGGCGCGCATAGCGCTCGAACCAGTATTTTCCGATCAGTCCGGCGAGATAGGCGGTCCCGCAGGCCGAGATCGCCAAGCTCGGGATCCTGGCGAAATCGATGCCAGAAACCGTGTCGGCGCGATTTTCTATGATGTTGCTATAGTGACGGAGAGAATGGGCGATGACTTCGGGCTGCTCGTAGATTTCCTTCTCCATGAAGTGGCGATGGCTGCCCTTGTTGGCCAGATCGGCCGCGGCCGTGGAGGTATGGCGCGGACGCTCGACGGGATGGCCGTCGAAATCGAAGATATGGGCGCCCGAATTGCCGACAACGGCCCAGTCGCCCTCGATGAGATAGGTAATTTCATTGGTGAAGGGAGCGAGCGCGATCGCGTCGGAGCCCAGGAACATCTCGCCGTCGCCGTGACCGAGCGCCAGCGGTGGTCCGTTGCGCGCCGCCATGATGGTCGACGGATCATCTTCGAAGAGGACGGCAAGCGCATAGGCGCCCCTGACGCGTTTCAGCATGGCACGCATCGCCTCTTGCCGCCTCATGCCCTCCCGGCGGTGTCTTGCCAAGAGATGCGCGACGACCTCGGTGTCGGTGTCAGTCTGGAACTCGGCGCCAGCCGCCGCCAATTCGTCCTTCAGCTCGGTGAAATTCTCGATGATCCCGTTATGGACGACGGCGACACCGTCGGTAAAGTGCGGGTGCGCATTGCGTTCCGTCGAGGCCCCATGGGTTGCCCAACGCGTGTGGCCGATGCCGATGTTGCCGCTCAGCGGCTCTTCCTTCAGTCTCCTCTCGAGATTGACGAGCTTGCCCTCGGCGCGCCGGCGGTGCAAGGCACCTTCGGTGATCGTCGCAACGCCGGCGGAATCATAGCCGCGATATTCCAAACGCTTCAATGCGTCGACCAACCGATCCGACACCGGCTGTTGCCCAACGATGCCAACAATCCCGCACATGTTCGTCTTCCCATTCTTGCCGGCAGCTTCAGCCCACGCGAGACGGATACCCATCCGGCCGCTTTCATTGGGGATCTTGTAGTAGTATTCGGTAATATTGGTACAATTGATTGTAGGGATAACTATCATCCACCCCATGGATGAGCCCCTGATCTAAACTTCTCGTTGCGCCTGACGCCCTCATGACCGAACGCAAGCCCACACCCCGCGGCACGAAGGAACAATCGGCCATGCGCGACCATCCCGGCTACGCACCTGACACGAAGCGCCGCCGCTCGTGATCACGCGGTGATCGGCATGATCACAAGCACTGTAGTTAGGCAGCATCAGCGACGCATGATCGGCATCATCATCATCAGCAGCGTCGGCGCCGTCGGCATGATTCACGTGTTCGTCACGTTGATCATAATCATCGTCGCCGCCGATCAAGTTTAATGCCTGCCGCTGTTGACGCGGCTTTCGCCGGTAGAGTTTAGCCCGCGATGGCCTATCAATACGCTGTTGGTCGGCATGGCCGAAACCGAGAGTCAGGCGGCGCACGCCACAGAGCACGTTCAGCGACCGTTTCAGTCAGCGCCGGCTTTGTCGGGGTTCGTAACGGTCATCAGGATTCTCGGGGCATGAATGCACTATCACGAAAGCGTTGGTTCTTAGTGCTTCGTCCGTATTACTCAAACCCGATTCCCGCAGCGGAAGAACTAGGCGCGTGTCACGTTTTGTACAAGGCACAATAGCAGTGAGAAATGGAGATTGATGCCTGCCCGTTTTCGGATAAACAATCACCGAGCTGTCACCCGAATTATATCAGGAACTGTCTATAGCCACCACCCATCAGGTAGCGGCCACGTTGGATGGCGCGACGCACCTGATCGCGAAGATGGCTACCTGGATGAGACCAATCTTCTTCGACACGGCGTCTCCCGAACAGGGCAATGGCGATCTCCTGATGAGATGCTCCCGCAAGCGAGCCATCCAAAGCCTGGAGCACGATACGCAGACGCGCTCCGCGGGGTTCCGGCGGAAAGCAAGCAGCTGCCAGGCGGCCGCAACCACTGATGTCGTTCAGGAACTGAAGGGCAGCGACATGGAACTTCAGGTGCTGCGGCTGCACGATCGCGTCGACATATAGCCGCAACGGGCGGAGAACGGATGCACCGGAAAGGGCGATCTGCAGACTCCGGCAGTCCTCCCTCAGCAGCACGTGCTGCACGCCGGCAGGTGTCAGCAGGATGTCCTTGCAGCATGAGAGCGACGAAAGATCAAGCGGTTCAAAATCGTGGTCGAGCCCAACCAGCTCCGCGGCCGCTCGTAGAATACGGGCGCAGTCGCGCGGATCCCAAAAGACCCTTGCCGACGTAGCGTCCCACTGTGGCGCGTCCGCGAAAAAGGAGGCTCCATTGTCTTAGGAAAGATGATCCTGTCGTCAACTCGATTATGTTCATGTCGGCCTGGGCTCCGACAATGCAGGCGGACGGTGCCATTTTGGCGTGGTCGCGCTGGAATTGTGGATTGCGCCGAAGAAACTCCCAGGCCCAGGCAGTGCGTGGCAATCGTCTGGCGTAGTGGTAAGCTTCGTGACGACGCCAGTCCGGCCAGCATACAAGACCGACCGTCGCTTCCTTGGGCAGACCAGCATCCTTCACGGCTCAGGTGTCCACAATGCCGCACGGGCCTAGAACCGGTTGCCACAGTACCGGTCCGCTCAGACGTCCCCTGCTGCGGATGCGCAAAAGGCTCGCGCGGGAAATCTCGAGAAACCCGGCCACCGCCTCCGTTTTGCCGACGGACTTGGGTTGTCCGATGCGCGACAATGGCCACGTCGCGAGGCGAAGGATCCGTTCCATGCGCGTGTCCGTCACCGTTACTATCCGGGTCAGATCCTTGGCCAAGCCGAACTCGATCATGCCCGCGAAGAGCTCGTAGGTTGCCTGGGCCAGTCCGCCCGCTGCCTTGGGCGCCGACGGAGGAAGATCGAGCGCGAAACGACTGCTCTCCCATATGTCGGAGGTCGAGGGCACGACGTCAGCACCCAGCAGCACCGGGAACGTGTCGCGCAACATTGTGGGTCCGGTGCTGGGCAAAAGACGCACGCAACCGCGAATTCGCCAGTCGGATCCCTTGAGGAGCAGATAGACAGGCTTCAGACCATCAAACGGGTCTGTTTCCATCTGGTCTTCGGTATCAACTTCCCAATCCAGCCTTTCCTTGAACACCCGAAACCTCAGCCCGTGCATGTCTTTGAGCTCGCTTGCGAACTCGTCGTAAAGGTCTGGTGTTATCAGCTGCATCATGGTCGCCTCCGTGCGGGATGTGTTCCCGCCATCGAAGGGCAAAGCCGGCAGCGATGCAGCCTGTAGAGGTTTACAGCTATCGTGGCCGACGAATCAGGATCTCGCCTGGCCGGAGGCAGCCAGTCGTGCAACGGCCTGGTTGATCGTTCGAACGCCAAGCTTTGCCTTGGCGTTTTCCAGATGAAAGGTCACGGTGCGCTTTGAGACGCCGAGAAGCTGGCTGATAACCCAAGCCGACTTGCCGCGCGCCGCCCATTTCAGGCACTCGAACTCCCGCGGGGTGAGCGTTACACCATCCACCACGCGATCGTCGGCGAGCCTGCGCCGGACATGGATATGAAAGTTGATGGCCACCAGCTGCAATGCTTTTTCGTAACGTGTCAGTGACCGCAACAGAGGCGGGCGGGACTCGTCGGAAGCAAAGGTCAGGGCAGCAAACCGGCCGCAATGATCATGCATGGACATCGTCAGGCCGCCGCGGATGCCAAACTCAGCCGCACTCTCCAGAATTTGTTGCTGCGAATTCGGCAGACAGTGCCGAGCGCGATCCACACCCCAATCAAAGGTATCCCAGCCTTGCAGCCCGCGCAGGATGACCGGATCAAGACTGTGGTACCGCTGTTGCAGATAACGTGATGTCCAGGATGAAGGATAGTTTGAGATCAATTGCGGGGCGTCGCCGGGGGCCGACGGGTAAGTGAAATAGGCGAATAGCGGAAAATCGAAGCCGGCTGCAGCGGATGCCATTGCCTCACGGAGATCGGCAGCATCAACACTTGCAGACAGTTGCTCAACGAAGTTCTCAAACACGCGATGCATTTGCGCTTTGCGTAACCTCCGTGATCGCTCGATGCCAGGCAGAGACCTTGTTTTAAACGATCCCGGACGGATACAGCGCGTGCCGAGAACCCCGTTAATCTGTTGAAACCCGTGATATTCTGACGTTGTCTATGAGCCGTGTGCCGCCGAGCCAGGCCGCGACAAGCAAGCGTGCAGGTCGGTCAAGGCTTGTCATGGGTCGCAGATCTGCCTCGTCGCGAAGTTCCAGGTATTCGACCTCGCGATAGCCCGCAGCCAGAATTGCTGCGCGCGCTTCGGCAAGCGTTGGCAGGACGGGCGAGCCGCGGGCAAGCCGCTCAGCCGTCTCGAGCAAGACCGATGATAGCTCGGGGGCAACAGCACGCTCTGCTTGCGAGAGCCGGACATTGCGCGATGATAGTGCAAGACCGTCGGCTTCGCGGACTGTCGGGCAAGGAACAATGGTGATTGGAATATCCAGGTCCCGGGCCATACGCCTGACTAGCTGAAGCTGCTGAAAGTCCTTTTCGCCAAAGAAGCCGAAGTCAGCGCTGGTCTGCAGGAAGAGCTTGGCGACGACGGTCGCCACGCCATCGAAATGTCCCGGCCGGAAGGCACCGCACAGGCCCTCGCTGACACCGGACACCGAAACGGTCGTGGCGAAGGCCGCCGGATACATTTCCTCTGCATCCGGCGCATAAAGCAGGTGCGCGCCAAGCGGTGCCAGCTTGGCGGCATCCTCGTCCTCGGTGCTCGGATACGCGGCGAGATCGGCCTGGCTGTTGAATTGCTTCGGGTTGACGAAGAGCGTCACGATCACCCGGTCGGCCTTCTCGAGTGCCGCGCGAACCAGGCTGAGATGACCCTCATGCAGGACGCCCATCGTTGGCACCACGGCAATCCTCACGCCCTCGCGGCGCCATGCGGCGACGATTTGACGAAGCTGGGCAACGCTCCTGACAATCGGCACGCTCACGCTGCTTCTCCGCTCTTGGCCGCGTCCGCGTCGGCGGGCTTGGGCGCATCGGCAAACACGTGCTCGGCGGCCGGAAACTGGCGCTCCTTCACTTCCCGCGCATAGGCCGCGATCGCAGCCGCAGCGGCCTCCCCCAGTTCAGCATAGCGCTTGACGAATTTGGGCCGGAAGTCGCCGAAGAGGCCCAGCATGTCGTCGACGACGAGAATCTGGCCGTCACAGGCTGCCGAGGCACCGATGCCAATGGTCGGGGTCGCCACCTCCCCGGTGATCCGGCGGGCGAGCGCCTCGGGAACCTTCTCCAGCACGACCGCAAAGGCGCCCGCTTCGCTCACCGCAAGCGCGTCGCGCCTGATGCGCTCGGCATCCCCGCCTCTGCCCTGCACGCGGTAGCCACCGATGGTGTTGATCGCCTGCGGCGTCAAGCCGACATGGGCCATGACCGGCACGCCGCGCGCGGCGAGGAAGCCGATCGTCTCTGCCATCGTTTCGCCGCCTTCGAGCTTGACGGCCGCGCAGCCGGTCTCGGCCATGACGCGCGCGGCATTGCGGAAAGCCTGCTCGGGGCTTTCCTCGAAGGAACCGAACGGCAGGTCGACGACCATCAGCGCCTGCTCGAGGCCACGGCGCACGGCCTTGCCGTGCGTGATCATCATCTCCAGCGTCACACCGAGCGTCGAGGGCAGGCCGTGGAGAACCATGCCGACGCTGTCGCCGACCAGCACCACATCGCAATGGGGATCGACAAGCCGGGCGACTGGCGTCGTGTAGGCGGTAAGGCAGACGAGCGGCGTCCCACCTTTGCGCGAACGAATATCCGGCGGTGTGATCGCCTTGGTGTCACCAAACGCACTCAATGGACCCTCCTTCCCCAACGTTACCAACCGCGGGTGTCGCGTTTGCCACATTTTTGTGCAAGTGCGAAGAGCTAAAAATGGCCGTGCAGCTGTGCGGTGTTGACGTGCGGACAGGCGCGCTTACACTTAAATCGATTCAGGCGCCCCCGAGCTGGCCAACCACTTTCGCGAACATGGACGATCAGGCAAAAGGACCCAGGAAAGACGGAGCCGCCGTCAAGGCCGACGAAGTCAAAGTGGACCTGATCGCCTTTGTCGTCGCCGTAAACGACAGTGAACCCTGTGTCCTCACCATCGGCCAGGCGGACACCCTTCCCTCCGGACCATTTGCGCTTGAGCACCGATCGCTGCAATCCGGTTTGAGGGGGTGGGTCGAGCAGCAGACCGGCCATCCGCTGGGGTACATTGAGCAACTCTACACCTTCGCGGATCGGGATCGCATCGGCGCCGAGCGCCAGCAGCGCGTCATCTCCATCAGCTATCTCGCATTGACCCGCAAGGAACAGGCAGCTGGCTCGCCCAAGTGCGGCTGGCAGAGCTGGTATGAATATTTTCCATGGGAGGACCACCGCTCCGGCACGCCTCCGGTCGTGCTGGACGTTCTGCGACCGCGCCTGATTGAATGGGCAGACGGCGTCAGCGACGCGGCCACGCGACGTGAACGCTGGCAGCGGGCGACGATAGCCTTCGGCTTCGACGACCGCCTTTGGAACGAGGAACTCACGCTTCAACGCTATGAGTTAGTCTACGAAGCAGGCCTGGTCCAAGAGGCCGGAAGCGGACGGGACGCGACGCTGCCTCCGCTGGTGCCCAGCAAGTCTATGGTCGCCGATCATCGCCGCATCGTGGCGACCGGCATTGCGCGGCTGCGCTCCAAGATCAAATACCGGCCGGTCGTCTTTGAGCTGATGCCGCCGGTCTTCACGCTTTTGCAGCTGCAGCGAACCGTGGAGGCGCTTGCCGGCAGGCTCGTGCGTAAGCCGAACTTTCGCCGGCTGATCGAGCAGCAGGAGCTGGTCGAAGAGACCGGAGAGGCAACCGCGGAGACCGGCGGCCGGCCAGCGAAGCTTTACCGGTTCCGCCACGCCGTTCTCGACGAGAGGGTCATCGCCGGGACAAAATTGCCGCTGGCGCGGGGTTGACATCGCTTATACTCACAGCAAGTATATGCTGGTTATTTTCAACTAGAGTATAAGCTGGAGGGGTCGATGAGCGCCATGCTGCCTGCGACCGCGTTTCTCTACGAGCGCGTCCGACGAGTGATCCCGCCGATCGAATGGCCGGCTTTCGTCGAGGATATCGAGGCGATCCTTGCACTGAAGCGCGAGCGCAACGCCATCATCCTGGCGCACAACTATCAGACCCCCGAGATCTTCCATTGCGTGGCCGACATCGTCGGCGACAGCTTGGCACTGGCCCGCACGGCTGCGACGATCGAGGCGCAAGTCATCGTGCTGGCCGGCGTACATTTCATGGCCGAAACGGCCAAGCTGCTCAATCCGCAAAAGACGGTGCTCATTCCCGACCTGCGGGCAGGCTGTTCGTTGGCGGAATCGATCACGGCAGAAGACGTGCGCTTGATGCGCCAGCGTTATCCCGGCGTGCCGATCATCACTTATGTCAACACGTCGGCCGAAGTGAAAGCCGAGTCGGATATCTGCTGTACATCCGGCAACGCCAAGGCGGTCGTCCAATCCCTTGGCGTTCCCCAGGTGATCATGTTGCCGGACGAATATCTGGCCCAGAATATCGCCGCCCAGACCGATGTGCAGATCATCGCCTGGAAAGGGCATTGCGAGGTGCATGAGCGCTTTACACCGGCCGACATCCGCGAGTTGCGCGAAAGCCATCCCGGCGTGATCGTGCTCGCGCATCCCGAATGCCCGCCCGACGTCGTGGCTGAAGCAGATTTTTCCGGCTCGACCGCTGCCATGTCCGACTATGTCGAGAGGCAAAGGCCGGCACGTGTCGTGCTGATGACGGAATGTTCGATGAGCGACAACGTCGCGTTAGCGCACCCAGAGGTCGAGTTCATCCGGCCCTGCAATTTGTGCCCTCACATGAAGCGGATCACGCTTGCCAACATCCGCATGGCGCTCGAGCAGAACCACCATATCGTAACCATCGAACCCGGGATCGCCGGGCGCGCGCGGCTTGCGGTCGAACGGATGCTGGCAATTTGAGCGCCGATGTCCGCAGCTTCTTCGGGCGGCCCATCATCATCGGCGGCGGCATCGCCGGATTGATGACCGCGCTTCAACTGGCGCCGGAGCCGGTGCTGCTTCTGTCCAGGACGCTGCTGGGAGCTGACAATTCGAGCACCTGGGCACAGGGTGGTCTGGCTGCAAGTTTCGGCGAAGACGACGATCCGGCACTGCACCTGGCCGATACGCTTGCCGCCGGGGATGGTCTCTGCGACACAGACGTGGCGAGCCGCATCCTCCAAGCCGCGCCCAAGGCGATAGAGGGGCTTGCGGGCTTTGGGGTTCCCTTCGACCGTACGCCGAAAGGATCACTGTGCCTCGGATTGGAGGCCGCACACAGCCGACGTCGCATCGTTCATGCGCATGGTGACGGCACCGGGCGTGAGATCATGCGTGCCCTGATCGCGGCTGTGCGTTCCACTCCGTCGATTGTTGTCGTGGAGGGCGTGGAAGCGCGCCGGCTGGCGGTGCGAGAGAATGCGATCCGAGGCGTCTGGGCGAGCGGTTCGATAGGACCTGTCTTCTTCGGCTCACGGCGGGTCGTCCTCGCCACCGGTGGGATCGGGGGACTGTTTCTCGACACCACCAATCCTTGGGGCAGTTACGGACAGGGCCTGGCGCTTGCGGCCCGCGCTGGAGCTGTCCTTGCCGACCTCGAGTTCATCCAGTTCCACCCGACCGCGCTTGACGGCCCGGAACGCCCTATGGTGCTGGTCAGCGAGGCCGTCCGCGGCGAAGGTGCTGCCCTGATCGACGAAACCGGCCAGGCTTTTCTCCAGAGCGTGCCAGGGGCGGAACTTGCGCCTCGTGATGTCTTGGCGCGCGCCGTCTGGAACCATCTTGCCAACGGCCACCGTGTTTTTCTCGACGCGCGGCAACGGCCTGGCCCGGAATTTGCTCGACACTTCCCGACAATCGCATCAGCCTGTCGTGGAGCCGGCATCAATCCCGCGCGCGATCTCATCCCCATTCGTCCGGCCCAACACTACCACATGGGTGGCGTTGCCGTGGACGGCTCCGGTAGGACCTCCGTCAAGGGGCTGTGGGCCTGCGGCGAAGTCGCTTCGACAGGACTGCATGGCGCCAACAGGCTCGCCAGCAATTCCTTGACCGAGGCCGTCGTGTGCGCGCGCTGGGTCGCTGAAAGTGTCGCCGGAACGCCTGCTCGCAGAACAAAGCCTGCGTTTGCGGACGTTTACCCATCGCCCGCGCCGACACCCGTGCGTGTTTTCCTGTCGCGCGCACTCGGCATCGTCCGGGATGGTGAAGGTTTGAAAGCAGCCGCACGTGCCTTATTGCCGCTCGCCGAAAGCAAGGACGCGGCCTCGGATGCGGCGGCTGTCGGGCTAATGATCGCGGTTGCCGCCTTGTTGCGCCAAGAAAGCCGCGGCGCTCATTACCGGACAGATTTTCCTCATCATGCGACTGTCGCCCGACGGTCCGGAATCACCCTCGAAGCCGCCTTGGCCGCTGCGCGGGAACTCGGACACTCGCCAAGCCTCGAAGGGGCAAAGTGATGACGTTCTCACCGCTTCCCACGGTCATGCTTGAGCCGCTTGTAAGGGCAGCTCTTCTTGAAGACCTTGGCAGAGCCGGCGACTTGACCACGGAGGCCATCGTGCCGAAGGCACACCAAGCGGGAACCGTGCTGGCGGCGCGCCAGTCCGGAGTTGTCGCCGGCCTCGATCTGGCGATGCTCGCTTTCCGCTTGATTGATCCTGATGTCGAAATTTCGGTGGAGCGGGCAGACGGCTGCAATGTCATGGATGGAGAGGTCATTGCATCAGTGGTTGGCCCTGCCCGGGCCATTCTCACAGCCGAACGGACGGCACTCAATTTTTTGTGCCATCTGAGCGGCATCGCTACAGCAACGGCATCGATCGTCGCTGCGGTTCGTGGATATGGCGCGAAGATCGTCTGCACGCGCAAGACGACGCCCGGATTGCGGGCAGTCGAAAAATATGCCGTGCGCGCAGGTGGCGGATCCAATCACCGCTTCGGCCTCGACGACGCAATTCTGATCAAGGACAACCACATCGCCATCGCAGGCGGCGTTCGCCCGGCGCTCGAGCGAGCACGAAGACGGGCCGGTCATCTCGTCAAGATCGAAGTCGAGGTCGATACGCTGGCCCAGTTGGAGGAGGTACTTGGCTTCGCTCCCGATGCGGTTCTGCTCGACAACATGTCCCTCGCCGATCTTCGCCGCGCCGTCGCAATCGTTGGCGGCCGTGCTATCACCGAGGCTTCTGGCGGGATCGCATCCGATACAGCGCGAGCGATTGCCGCGACCGGCGTTGATCTGATTTCAGTCGGCCGACTGACCCACAGCGCGCCGATCCTGGATATCGGCCTCGACTATTGGGGCTCATGATTGCCTGAGGAACGAACAGGATCGAATCAACTGTCCTTTCCGATCGTCATCAATCAGACAGCAAAGCAAGGCAGAACCGGAGGAACAGCATGGACATGCAAACAGCCAGTCCAACGCAGACATCGCCACAGGCTCAATCCCCTGACCCTGGAGCGTGGACCCTGGAGAAGGCTCGGGCACTTCACGATGCCCCCTTCAACAATCTCCTCTTCCTCGCGCAAACCGTGCACCGCCAGAATTTCGATCCCAACAAGGTCCAGCTCAGCCGGCTGCTCAGCATCAAGACGGGCGGATGCCCGGAGGATTGCGGCTATTGCAGCCAGTCGGCGCATCACGAGACCGGCCTGAAGGCGTCGAAGCTGATGGAGGTCCGGCGCGTCGTCGCCGAGGCGAAGAAAGCGCGTGACGCCGGCGCAACCCGCTATTGCATGGGCGCGGCCTGGCGAAACCCCAAGGCGCGCGACATGGATGCGGTGGTGGCGATGGTCGAAGGCGTCAAGGCGCTGGGCATGGAGACCTGCATGACGCTCGGCATGCTCGATCGTGAGCAAGCCGCTCGACTGAAGCAGGCTGGTCTCGACTTTTACAACCACAACATCGATACGTCGGAACGCTACTATAGCGAGATCATCAGCACGCGGAGCTTTGCCGAGCGGCTCGAGACGCTCGAGCACGTTCGCCAATCCGGCATCAAGGTCTGCTGCGGCGGCATTGTCGGCATGGGCGAGGAGCCGGTGGACCGGATCGGCATGCTGGTGACGCTGGCCAACCTGCCGGAACATCCGCAAAGCGTTCCGATCAACATGCTGATCCCGATCCCCGGCACCCCGCTTGCCGAAGCCAAGCCGATCGAGCCGATCGAATTCGTGCGCGTGATCGCGCTGGCGCGCATCATGATGCCGAAATCGCATGTCCGACTTTCGGCCGGCCGCACCGCCATGACCGACGAGATGCAGGCACTCTGCTTTTTTGCCGGCGCCAACTCGATCTTCGTCGGCGACACGCTGCTTACGGCGGACAATCCCGGTGGGGACAAGGATACCCTGCTGTTCCGGCGCCTTGGCATCAAGCCGATGGAACTCGAGGCGCAATGAACGGGGCACCGCTTGCCCGCTATGAGGCGACCTTGCAGGGACTGGCGCGCAAGGACCGGCTGCGGACGCTGAAGCCGCGCGCCGGGCGCGACTTCTCGTCGAACGACTATCTCGGGCTTGCCGCCTCCAAAAGACTTGGCGAAGCGGTTGCGGCGGCGATTGCGCGTGGCACGCCGGTTGGCGCCACCGGGTCGCGGCTGTTGCGCGGCAATGCGCCGGAACACGAGCAGCTCGAGGCAGACGCGGCGGCATTCTTTGGAGCCGACCGCGCGCTGTTCTTCGGCAGCGGCTACATCGCCAATTTCGCTCTGCTGACGGCGCTGCCGCAGAAGGGCGACCTTTTGATCCTCGATGAGCTCGCCCATGCCAGCATGCATGAGGGGGCACAGGCCGGACGTGCCGAGTTCAAGCTGGCCGCGCACAACGACATCAATGCCGTCGAGGATGCGATCAAGCGCTGGCGCGCCGAAGGCGGATTAGGATGCGTCTGGATCGCTGTCGAAAGCCTCTACAGCATGGATGGCGACCGCGCGCCGATGGAGAACCTCGTCGCGCTTGCCGATCGGCACGACGCATTCATCGTCATTGACGAGGCGCATGCCACCGGCGTCTGGGGACCGGACGGCCGGGGGCTGGCTGCCGCTTTCGAGGGCCGCGACAACATCGTCGCGCTCCACACCTGCGGCAAGGCGCTCGGCGCATCTGGTGGGCTCGTGACCGGGCCGAGGACACTGTGCCAGTATCTGATCAACCGTTGCCGGCCATTCATCTACGCCACCGCGCCCTCGCCGCTGATGGCGGTCGCGGCGCGCGAAGCGCTCGCAATGCTCGCCGACGAGCCTATGCGGCGTGTTCTACTGCATGAACGCGTTGCCCTCGCAGGCCGCCAATTGGTCGATCGCTGCGGCGTGATACCAAGTGGCTCTCAGATCCAGCCCTTGGTAATCGGCGATGTCAGGCGCACCATGGCAGTGGCGGCGCGCCTGCAGGCCCGCGGCTTCGACATACGCGGCATTCGTCCGCCGACCGTACCCGAGGGCACGTCTCGGCTGCGCATCTCACTGACGCTCAATATCGGCGAAGCCGACATTTCCGCCATGGTCGAGGCGCTCGTCGAGGTGTTGGCTCAGACATGACCGGAGGGGACATGACCAAGCGCATCGTCATCACCGGAACAGACACCGGAATTGGCAAGACGGTGTTTTCGGCCGGGCTTGCCGGCCTGCTTGACGGTTTCTACTGGAAGCCGGTGCAATCGGGCCTCGACGGCGAGACCGACAGCGAGGCGGTTGCACGGCTTGCCGGGCTTCCGTCGGGGCGCGTGCTGCCGGAAGCCTACCGCTTGAAGAGCCCGCTTTCGCCGCATCGTTCGGCCGAAATCGACGACGTTTCGATCGAGGCTGCCGATCTTTCGTTTCCGGTCCTGCCGACACCGCTCGTCATTGAAGGCGCCGGCGGGCTGATGGTGCCGCTGAACCGCCGGACAAGGTTCATCGACATATTCGAGCAATGGCAGTTGCCGGTCATTCTGTGCGCCCGCACCGCGCTCGGAACAATCAATCACACCCTGCTGTCGATCGAGGCCCTGCGGGCGCGCGCTATCCCGCTGGCTGGCATCGCCTTCATCGGCGATGAGATGACCGATACGCAACGGACGATCATGGAATTCGGCGACGTGCCGCAACTCGGCAGGCTGCCGCACCTCGATCCGCTGACGGACAAAACGCTGAGACAAGCGATGATTGCCGGCTTCGACCTCGCTTTGATTGCCGGAGGCGGATGATGCCGCAATCCCGTGTGTGGCATCCCTTCACCCAGCACGCGCTCGAGCCGGCGATCCCTGAAATCGTCCTGACTGAAGGCGCGTATCTCCACAAAGCCAATGGCGCGCGCATTCTGGACGCCATTTCCTCCTGGTGGGTCGTCACCCATGGCCACCGCCATCCCCGCATTATAAAGGCGATCGAGACGACCGCCTCGAGCCTCGACCAGATCATCTTCGCAGGTTTCACGCACGAGCCTGCCGAATGCTTGGCCAAGGCGCTTGTCGGACTCGCTCCCGCCGGACTCGACTGGGTGTTCTATTCCGACAGCGGCTCGACCAGCGTCGAAGTCGCGCTGAAGATGGCGCTCGGCTATTTCCGCAACATCGGCGCGCCGCGCTCGCGCATCGTCGTCATGGAGCACAGCTATCACGGCGACACGATCGGCACGATGAGCGTCGGTGCCCGTGGCGTGTTCAACGCCGCCTACGAACCCTTGCTGTTCGAGGTCGACACCATTCCCTTCCCGGCCGCCGGGCGCGAGCAGGCAACGCTGGACAGATTCGAGGCAGTCAGCCGCGACCGGCGCGCCGCCGCGCTGATCGTCGAACCGCTCGTGCTTGGCGCCGGCGGCATGCTGATGTATCCGGCCTCGGTTCTGACCGGATTGAAGAAGATTGCCGAAGCCTCCGGCACGCTGCTGATCGCCGACGAGGTGATGACCGGCTGGGGCCGCACCGGGAGCATGTTCGCCTGCGAGCAGGCGAACATCTCTCCAGATATCCTGTGCACCTCGAAGGGCCTGACCGGCGGCACCATCCCGCTGGCCGCCACGCTTGCCACCGATGCGATCTTCCAGGCTTATTGTTCGGCGGATCGCAAGAAGACGTTTTTCCACTCGAGTTCCTACACGGCCAATCCGATTGCCTGCGCGGCAGCACTCGCCAATGTCGAGATCTGGCGTGACGAGCCGGTGGCCGAGCGGATCGCCACCCTGAGCGCGAGGCAGGCCGCCGGCCTTCGGCGCTTTCGCGATAATGCCAACTTCACCGACAGCCGCACGATCGGCACGATCCTGGCTCTCGACCTGCGCGCCGGCTCTGCCGGCTATCTGGCCGAGATCGGACCTAAGCTGCGGGCCTTTTTCCTCGAGCTCGGCCTGCTTGTGCGCCCGCTCGGCAATGTCCTTTATCTCCTGCCGCCCTATTGCGTCACCGGCGACGAGCTCGATCGGCTCCATGACGCGATCGAGGAGGCCGGCGAACGCTTCGGCTCAAAGCCATGAGCAGGTTGTCGCGCCTTCTCGGGTTTGGCCATCATGCGCCTGGGCGAAAGGTGGCGAATGCCGAAATCGAGAACAATCTCGGCCTCGAACCGGGCTGGATCGAGCGGCGTACCGGAATCCGGTCGCGCTTCTGGGCAACGGACGAAGACACGCTGTCTGGTCTTGCTGCCCAGGCCGGCGCCATGGCGCTGGCCAGCGCCGGCATTGCGCGCCACGACATCGGTCTGCTGCTGCTTGCCACCTCGACGCCCGATCACCTCCTGCCGCCCAGCGCGCCCCTGGTCGCACATCGACTGGGGCTCGGCCGCGCCGGCGCTGTCGATCTGACCGGCGCCTGTGCCGGATTCATCTATGCGCTGATGTTTGCGGACGGATTTACCCGCCTGCACGGCAAAGCGAGCCTTGTTATCGCCGCCAATATCCTCAGCCGCCGCATCAATCCCTCTGAGCGCGCCAGCGCCGTGCTGTTTGCCGATGCCGCCGGCGCCCTCGTGATCGGTCCGTGCGAGGATACTGATCGGGGGATTCTCGGTGCCTCTGTGGATTCGGACGGCTCGCGATACGGACTGATCCAGATTCCCGCAGGAGGAAGCAACAAGCCGTTCCACGGTGACCTCGACCTCGCGCAAACCCGAATGACGATGACCGACGGCCGCGAAGTGTTCGCAAAGGCCGTCGAGATGATGACCGATTGCTCGATAAGCGCGCTAGCCGCTGCCGGAGTGCGACCACAGGATGTCGACCGGTTCGTGCCGCATCAGGCCAATGCTCGCATTTTCGATGCGGTCGGGCGAAACCTCGGCGTTGCCGATCACCTGATCGTCAAAACGATCGCCGAATATGGCAACTCTTCCGCCGCGACGATCCCGCTCTCACTGTCGCTCGCCAATCAAGCGGAGCCGTTTCGGCCGGGCGAGAAAATACTCCTGGCGGCGGCAGGTGCGGGACTCAGCGGCGGGGCGCTCGTAGTCGGGATTTAGCCCAGCGAAGCTGCTCAACATCAGGACTGACTTTGTGAGATGAATAGGAGAACGGGACCAATGCGAAAATAGTCGCCGGCAAGCTGCACGGCATCCACGTCACCGAGCAAAGCTCAACTACCACGGTTCGATACTGCTCGACCCTGACCACGCCAAGAACCCGGGATCCTGCCAATGGATTCGTGGAGACATGGAGCAAGACTTCCGGCGCACGAATCTCGACCTATGTCATCCTCGGCGAGCGCGGCTCTCGATGCTGCATCCTCAACGGCGCGGCCGCCCGGAACCTGCCAGCCCACTCCATCCATCTGGACGAAGCGCACATTCCTGTCTGAAGCCGCGGATCGTTACGTTCGTCATCAACAATGTCGTCGGCTTCTCGCCGATGGCAATGCGCTGACGCGGACGGCGTTGACGATTACATCGGCAGGGGCGCTTCAGCAGAACTTTCGCCGGTTGATGGAGCAGCAGGAACTGGTGGAGGAGACCGGCGAAAGTGCTTTTGATACCGGCGGTCGGCCGGCGAAGCTTTATCGCTTCCGCCACCATGTCCTCGACGAAACGGCTGTCGCCCGGACAAAATTGCCGCTGGCGCGGGCTTGACATCCTTTATACTCAACGTAGAAATATACCCTTATAATCAATTCGGTTATAACGAGAAATTCATTCGCAAGTCCGAACCCGCGGTCTCGCTCGGGAAGCCCGTATGAGTGGATCGAAGTGATCTTGGAAATGAAACGCCCGAGGACGGGCTTTCAACCTTTGTCGTGAAGGAGGTGCCGCGCGAGTGGGCCAATGCCTTGCGGCAACGGTGAAGGATGTATACCACCAGTAAACGCGTGCGTCAAAGTCGCTGTCGAATGTACAGTTCGTCTAAATGTGCGATACGTTCGATTTGTGCAAGTAACACTTGGAAAAGTGTTGCATAAAAGAAACGTCTAATTATATAAAGCTGGCAAGCTAAACTTTAAACTTGCACAAATGAGCGTCGCGGATAGCGTCCCACTGTGAAGCGTGCACTGCGATGTGCGTCTGTTTCGATCGTGGGGGCAAGACGGTCGTCCATTGATGTTCTTCCCTTTTTTATTGAGAGGCAAAAGTTGAAGCCGCAAGACGGCTGCTAGGTTGCGCGCACACGAAAACGCAACACATCGCCGTCCCCCAAACTTCATGTCTTCAACGCTCTTTCGGAGGCTTGCTGAGGGAATGCTATTGGGAAAGCCAGATATGTCCGCGTCGAGTGATCTTGGGGATGAAAAGCGCAAGACCGAGCTTTCAAGCTTTGTCATGAGGGAGGTGCAGCGCATTCTTGCCCAATGCGATGAGGCGAAGCAGGGTGACAAGGCTGCCGTTGCGCCTTCGGGTTCTCCTTCCAACGAATTGACCGCCGTGGCCGCCGAATTTCTTGGTAGGCTCGAGGCCGAAGCAGCGCGACGGCTAAACGCCCAGGCGGGTGAGATCGCTTCGCGACCACGGGCAGCCGATCATCCGCTCGGGCATCCGGTTCTGAAAGATTGCCCGAGAGAAGGCGCGCGCATTGCAGAATGGGCCGGTCCAGTTGCGGGGTCGACGCATCTCGAGAGACGTTTTGGAATACCGCGGTCCACTTTGTACTGGTGGCAGCGACACAATGATGTGGTTGCCTTTCGGAGAGGCTCCCGGAAGCATGTATTTCCCCTAGCTCAGTTCATCGACGGCAGGCCTATGCCCGGAATCAGGCAGGTCCTTTCCTCGATCTCCGATCCCAGACTGGCTTGGCTGTGGCTGATCAGCCCCTCGCCTCTTCTCAAGGGTCGCGTCCCTATCGAATTGCTCAGAGAAGGTATGAACACAGAAGTTGTTTCATCCGCCGCCCAGGCTGTTTCTCTGATTGAATCTATCTGACAATTGGCCGGATGCCGATGGCTTTCCGCGCATTATGTAAGTGCGCACAAGCAGATGTACCAATTGTGCGATTTGTTCAAATGTACAGTTGTTCAATTTGTGCAAGTAATACAATGGATTTAGTGACAATAATGCAACGGATACTTCTATATATGGTTGGCAAACGGAATTTGAACTTGCACTAATTCGCCCGGTGAATAGCGTTCGAGCCGGGAAGGATGCATTGCGATGCGCATCTTTTTCGATCGTGGGGACAGGGAGCGGTTCGTCCATCGACGTCCTCGCCCCTTTCAAAATCATTGAATGGAGATCAAGTATGAACATCAAGAGCCTTCTTCTCGGCTCAGCTGCGGCTCTGATCGCAGCTTCCGGTGCTCGCGCCGCCGACGCGGTGACGGTCGCCGAGCCGGAACCGGCAGAATACGTCAAGATCTGCGACGTATATGGCTCGGGCTACTTCTACATCCCCGGCACCGAAACCTGCCTGCGCATCGGCGGCTATGTCCGTTACGACATCAGCGCTGGCGACGTTGGCTCCTACGATGGGGCGCGGACCCACGACGTCCAAGACGGCAGCGACCAGGGCACCTGGCGCAAGAACGCCCGCTTTGACCTAAGGACTTGGACCGGCCAGGAAACCGAACTCGGTACTTTGAAGACATACACCGAGACCAAATTCAATTTCGGTAACCGCAACGCCTATTCGGGTCCCGACAGTCCCCAGAACTATGCCTTCAACAGGGGCATCACACTGAACTTCGCCTGGATCCAACTCGGTGGCCTTCGCGTCGGCAAGGACGAATCGGCCTTCGATACGTTTATCGGCTATGCCGGCAACGTCCTCAACGATACGCTCGTTCCCTACGGTGATTTCGACACCAACGTCGTGCAGTACTACTTCGACGCCGGCAATGGCTTCTCCGCCGTGGTATCGCTCGAAGAGGGGTCTGGCGTCGTCGGCACGATCGACAGCTACGTTCCGCATCTTGTCGGCGGCGTGAAGTACACGCAGGGCTGGGGCGCCATCACCGGCGTCGTGGCTTACGACAGCAACTACGAAGAGGTAGCCGGCAAGGTCCGCTTGGATGTAAACGCCACCAACGAACTGTCGCTGTTCATTATGGCTGGCTATGGGACCGACGACAACCTAACCGATGGGACCTACGCTATTCCTGCCGGCGGTCGCGGCTTCTACAAGCAGTGGGGTGGCAACTGGGCCGTCTGGGGCGGCGGCACCTACAAGTTCAACGAGAAGACCTCTTTCAACCTTCAGGCGGCGTATGACGAGTGGAAGAACCTCGGCATCGCCGCCAATGTCGCCTACGATATCGTTCCTGGTCTGACGATCACGGCCGAAGTCGACTATCTCCACGCTGGCAAGTTCGGGGATGTGGACTTCTCTAACTGGACCAATGCCGACAAGAAGAACAGCGTCGGCGGTCTCCTCCGCTTCCAGCGCTCGTTCTGAGGATTGAAGAGCCCGTTGCCGCGTTCGAAGCAGTAACTGTGAGCCTAATTTGCGGCTGAACCATTGTGTGAGGCTTGTAGAGGCTTTCGGCGAATTGCTTGATCACGGACCTCCAATCCGAGCATTTCGTCGATGAGAAGGGCGCCCTGTTCCCGGGCGCCCTTTTTTAAGGGTTATCATCAGACTCTCTCCCGGGGAAACTGTGGGTAAGAAACAACGCATCGTCCTGCAGGCAGCTGTTTTGGCGTCTGCCGTTGGCTTTTTTTTGCTGATCCTGATCCTGCAGATGGTCAGTTTTTTGGTTGACTAGGCACGCGCAAGCGGGAGGAATCGCGCAGAGACACACGGAAGTTTTTTTCGCCAGCGAAACCCCGACGACCTGATGGGAGTCGCGCCAGCAGGGTGGGTGCCACGTCCGGTGCCACGGACCATGCGAGATGCCGATTGTTGGCGCGTCTGTCAGTTCGCGCGGCCATATTCATTCTGGTGCCGATCTGTTGCCTTTTCTGCTTTTCCCATGCGTTTTAGACCGAGCCATTTGTGAAGCGGGCGGTCAATGGATCTGCGCCTCGCGATTGCCTGCCGTTGCCTGGTTGATCTGGGCGGCATAATCCGAGAGCGAAGGCTGCAACCGCGGTTCGAATTGCGCGAAGTTGAACCGGACTTCATCCGCCGCAGGAACTGGTGGGTTGCGCCGGGAAAGCCGGCGACCATCACAAGGTCGCCTTCCTTGACGCCTTCACAGGCTATGGGTAGCCAACTCTTCGGCCGGTAAGGCACATTGTCGCGCGCATATGGCCGGGAGGAACCATCAGGAGCGACATAGGCGCGATAAAAGCCGAAGTCGCCTGTGTGGCGCGGCCACATCCAATTGTCCGTTTCGCCGCCGAAGGTTACCGATGCCGAGCGCGGGCGCATAGACAAGGCGCACGTCCTCGATTTCGAGCTTCTGCTGGAGATAGTAGGAGCCGCCGCCATAATAGGCCCCTACGTCGCAGCGGCGATTGGGCTGTCCTTCACATGCGGCGATCAGGGCCTTGCGGTTCGTGGCGAGCCGCTCATAGCGGGCAAACTCATTCAGCTTGTCCGAGACGCCCTTGAGCATTTCGGCGGTCACATCCCGCATGTCCTCGATCACATAGATTCGGCTGCCTGGCGCCGCGGGCAATTCTTCACCCAGGGCTCTTCGCCAGAAACCCGTCTGTGAGATAGTCCTGGCCCTCCTTGCTGTGGTATTGGATGGATTCGAACACGCAGTGATGATTGGTTGCGACCAGACCTTGTGGACTGACGAACGAGGCGGAGCATCCGCCCAGTGATACGATCGCGTTGAGCGGGTCAGCGTCCAGACGGCCCAGCTGGGCGGGATCGATCTGGAGCCCATCCGCGCGCATGGCCGCGCCCACTTCCGCAGTCTGGCCCGGCATCCACATACCTTCGTCCGCCGACGTAGCCGTGACCGTCCAGAGCAAGGCGATGGCAGTTGCTTTGGCCAAACATTTCAAATTCGAGTTCATGCTGACTGTCGCTCTCATCTTGCCTCCTGTTCTCCGCAGATTGGATTGGTGACTATCGGGATGGCCGGAGTCCTGGCGCCCGCGCGGCGGCCAACACCGTAAACACCGAGTGGACCCGTTAACCGCAAGAGTCCTGATGGCGTTCACCTCTCATATTTGTCGCGCGCAACGTTTGCGGATCATCCGCTGCACCAATCGTGCCAAATGAATAAAGCCTTCAGTTACAAATGGTGAGCCGCCCCATCCATGTCCGATCTCCGACGTCTTTCACGTAAAGGGCTCGGTGCTTCCACGCTCGTTTGCTCTTCGCTCGTCCCTCTTCCGTCTTGACTAGCAGGAGCCTACGGCCTATCTCACTGCCGCGTTAGCACTCGCTTCTGGTGAGTGCTAACCACGCTCCGGCAACGGAGAACCGTTCAACATCCGCACCAGGGAAATCCAAAAATGGCAAAGTCGAATTTCCGGCCGCTGCATGACCGCGTGGTCGTTCGTCGGGTTGAGTCCGAAGCGAAGACCGCCGGCGGGATCATCATCCCCGATACGGCTAAGGAAAAGCCGCAGGAAGGCGAGATCATCGCCATCGGTTCCGGCGCCCGTGACGAGATCGGCAAGCTCGTCCCGCTGGACGTCAAGGCCGGCGACCGCATCCTGTTCGGCAAGTGGTCGGGCACCGAAGTCAAGCTCAATGGCGAAGACCTTCTGATCATGAAGGAAGCGGACATCATGGGCGTCATCGGCTGACACGCCGCCGCCTTTCATCCGCACCATCCAATCTGAATTTCGGGCGAAATGCCCAGGAGTAAAAAATGGCTGCCAAAGACGTAAAATTCTCCCGCGACGCTCGTGAGCGCATGCTGCGCGGCGTCAACATCCTCGCCGACGCGGTGAAGGTCACGCTCGGCCCCAAGGGCCGCAACGTCGTCATCGACA
>NZ_JAMYLR010000061.1:0-24117 GCF_040318155.1 Mesorhizobium sp. M1307
CACCACCGTGCCATGGCCGCTCGCCCCTCAGAGCAAGCCCCGTTCTCTCTCCAAAACTTTTTGCAGAACCTTCAGCACACTATCCCGTATTTTTTGTTGCTTGGATGGTTGTCTTAGCCTGGCCCTGATCAGCTGGCCGCCGCAATCGAACGGCTAAGTACGATCGGGGAACGGGGGCGGGAGAGCGCTACCGCCTTTCCCCCCAACCAGCCTCAACGCATTTGCACTTCGTTGCCGCGCGTAGCGCCCAGTAGGTTTCAGTGAACGCGAGACATCCACGAGGTCCAGTCGGAATGTCAGACGCCGCATGTCTCGACCCCTATGTATACAGTTGGTCCCAGTCCTCGCCGAGAACCCACCGGATAGCGCTCAGCTTGCCGTTGACCATACCCACTCGAAGTCCGTCCACGGGCCTAAATTTTCCTTGCCGATTTCCTGCTCCGTCCTCTTCGCCGACTTCAGCGCTCCCGCCCATACGGTGTCGAGAATCTGGTCCTATCGGTAGGGCTGGGTCGAGTACTCCGATTTCGGCGTCACCTTGACCTTTCCCTCCTGGATTTCCCAACGCAGATTCCAATGGCGGTTGTACCAGACCTGCCTGTCGAGGAGGTGAAGGGCTTCCAGAATTTCGGATAGCCGCCGCGGCTCTTGGGTCCAGTTGAATTCTGCGTCCTGGTCGTCGAGCAGGTCAGGGTCAACGTGCTTGAGTACGTCCACCAGCGAGACCCAAAACGTCGAAGCCTCGGAGTCGAACATCGCCGCGAGGTCCGGGTGAGGTTTGCGGCGGTCGCCACTGTCGTCGCTGAAATCCTTGACGTTGTGAGTGGCGAACGCACAGGGATCGTCGTCATCTGCGGCAGCCTTGGTCATGGCTGCGTAGCATTCCACGATGACAGCATCCCCTACGCTGTTGCGAGACCTGTGATACGGCGCCAGCCCCACCAGCGCGCGTTCCGTGACGCGCTGCTTGATGGCTTTCGTGGTCCTCATCCGGTATCCACCAGCGAGCAGGACCTCGATCTGCTGGATGGAGTCGTAGACCGCCTCGTTGTTGATCACGATGCGATGATCTACTTCGTGAAGCCGGGAAAGGGTGTCGAGCTTTGTCCCGTCATCGCCGAAACGGTTCACCGCTTCGCACACCTGCCGGAAATGGGACTGCAGGCTGCGCCGGGCATCGGCTGCCACCCTGTCCTTGTTGCGAGCGAACTCGTCGCGGACGACATCCGGAACGACCAGCATGATCTCGCCTTCGCGCACGAGTTCGCGCAGCGCGCCGAGGATGGGCTGCTGTCGCCAGTCCTTGGCGACATCGAGCCATACCGAAGTATCCAAGAGTGGCCTGAGCATCGAATCCTAACCTCCGCCGGCGCAGCCTAGACGCCCGCATCCGGAGACGGAAGGATTCGTTTCCGGCATCGATTTGCCACCCCGTTTGCGGTTCCTACGAGCCCGTGCATTATGCTTCCTGAGCGCGGCTGGGGGAGAGCGCCATGGAAGGGCGGGAGATAACTAACCTGCTGCTCGCTGTCATCGCGGGTGTGCTCCTATGCGGCAAAGACGCGATGCTGGGAGGCCTGCAGGGTTTCTTCCTCGTGGCCGTTGCCATCGCCCCCATATGGGGCCTGCTGGCTCTCGCCGGATGGGGTATCCGCGAGACCCTCAAGGCGCTCCGCGAGGCGAAGGACTGGAGCGAAGTCGCCGGCGTCCTCTTCGTTCTCGCCCTATGCTTCATCGGCATGCCGATGTTCGTCTATGCAGGCTGGCTGTGGCTGCACGGGATCGAGCATCCCATGAACGAAGCCGTGGACTCGTGGATCGGCAAAGTGTGGATGGGGGTCACCGTGCTGCTATTCGGTGGCTTCGCCCTGGTCGGACTCGGCCGCGGCTTTGGCTGGCTATCCGCAAACCGGGGCGATGTCCCGGGCATTGTCAGCGATCGCCTGCGGGTGCTCATGTGGGGCTACCTCGAATTCCTCGGCGGTCCGGTGACTTTCCCGGTGCGCGAATTGCGCATCCGTCGCGAGGCGGGCACTGGCATCGCCGTCAAGGTCGCATCCTTGGCCTACGTTACTGTCGTCGGGCTCATCGTATCGGTGATGACCGCGCTTCTCACCGTCGGAGCCGTCGCTGGCTTGCTTTCCGCGGTCGGCCTGATCTGACGCGCTGCTAGTCTTCTCCGCCGATGCTGCCTAGCTGCTCGCCGACGATCGGGATGTGTAAAACCACCCAGACAACCGGGATCGCCCAAACCGCAGTCAGCAAAAATCCCAGCAGGATTGACGCCGCCAGAACCCAGCGCCGGGTTCGGCGCTCGGATGCAGACGTCGATGTGCTTGGATGCGCTCGGAGATGGCGGCACCGATGTAGAGCGTGCTGAGCAGGATAGCGGTGGCGATGACGAAAAAGAGCGGACCGCTGACGACTCCTCCAGCAAACTCGACGACGGGATGATATCTGCCCCGACCATCGAGATGGCCGGCTTCGTTGCTGCGGTTGAGTACCGTCACCGTGCGTGGCGCGGGGATGGAGCAGAGACATCGCCAGCATTGGCAAGCCCTGATTCGACCGCACTGCAGACGATCGGCCTGAAGACGCTGTACCTTATGTATTGCAAGGGCTTGCACATGGTGATCAACCCTCGCTTGAGCCATGTCCTCAGGGTAGCAATGACAACCTGTTTCTCACCCACTAGACGAGCGCATGCGTGTCGCTGCCAGCCGTGGCATATGCCCCTGCGCACTAGGCGGCAGAGAGGCTGTCGGATCTGAAGAAGCAGCCAATGGCGGAAGCCGCCGAGCAGTTGCTCGCCGGGACCGGATGCTTACCTGCGATTGCGCACCGAGCAACCTGCGATGTCGGTTGAACGGCAGGACGAGGCAGCAGATTTCAGATCGGCGGACGTTTCCGAGCTGGACACGAAATCCGATCAGCCTGACACGATCGAGGACGCCCAGGCCTTCAACGTCGCCGCCGAGTGATCCGCAGTATGCCGGAGCCGCCACGCGGCTCCGGCAGGCCTTTCAAGAATTCTCCGGCCGCGCCATCAGCGCGGCCGGAGACCTCGACCGTACGAAGTTTTGCAAGCGGTGGAACCCAGAACGTCCCCGACACGAATGTCTCCCCGGCGTGCCATCGCCCAGCCATGTGGCGCGATGAGGTGCCTGTGCGGATGCGTCCCATTCCCGGCAATGCCTCACCGTGCGCAGAAGTCGGCGTAGTCGCATCATTCGGCGATGCGGTGAGGATCGGGTGTGATGAAATGTTCCTGGCCATCGATCTCAAGCGGGCTCGCATCCAGTCGACTGGAACGCGAAATCGTCACGAGAGTTGGCAGCTTGGAAGCCGCTGCGATCAGCAGTCCGTCGGTCGTCTTCGGAGCCGCCCGAAACTCGACGGCCGTTAGCCCAAAGATGAAGGGAAATCGGGCCGTTCCTTTTTCACCTGTTGGACGAGGGACCACACTCCCGGGCGTTTGAGGCCAGCTCTTTGGCAGGAACGGAGCAGCGCCATGGCGCGGACGATATTGGCTGTAATCCAACGTAGCCTCGTGGTGTTCCCTTCTGTTCGCTCTAAGCCACACCCACGGCGTCCTCGAATGGATTGGGTCTGACCGAAGACCGCCTTCGCTGCACTCAGTCTCGATCGTCTTCCCGCAACGACGGCGCCGCGTTTTCTTCCCCTGGCCGCTACGCGTCCATTCCTCGCGAATCAAGAAAGCCTCGCGTCGCCATCCTCCACTTCGTTTCAGCCCCTTCGGGGTGCGGACCGATCGTCTCCGGTCTCACGACCACCGTCGAGGCCGCGATGGGCGTGGCCCGAGAAAAACAGAAGGAACCACCACAATGGCTACGATCGGCACATTCTCGCGCACCGCGAACGGCTTCTCCGGCTCGGTCAAGACCCTCAACTTCAACGTCAAGACGGTGATCTTCTCCCCGGCCGACGGCGACAACGAAAAGGGTCCCGACTTCCGCATCTTCGCCGGCGTCACCGAGTTCGGGGCGGCATGGAAGAAGACCTCGCGGGAGGGACGCGACTACCACTCCGTCAAGCTCGACGATCCCAGCTTCCCCGCTCCGATCTATGCGAGCCTGGTCGAGACCGACACCGAGGGCGACTTCTCGCTCATCTGGTCCCGCCGCACCGCAGAGTGATCCGACTTAACACGAAGCCCCGCCGCAAAGGCGGGGCTTTGCCATGTTCAGGCCCTACAGCTTGGCAAGTCCGCCAGCTGCAGCGCGCTAGGCTTTGGCCGGTGCCTTGCGCGTCTTCTTCAGCGGCGACTTGATGGCTGCCGCAGTTGTCGTAGCTGCTGCCGTCCGAGCAGCCCGTTTTGGTTTTTCTGCCGCGGCAGGTACGGGCGTCGCCGCCTTGCGCCCGAGCCCTATTGATTTGGCCAGGGCCGAGCGCGTGGCCGCGTAATTCGGCGCCACCATCGGATAGTCGGGGGGCAGGTTCCATTTCTGCCGGTATTCGTCAGGGCTCAGATTGTAATGCGTTCCGATATGCCGCTTCAAGGATTTGAACTTTTTCCCGTCTTCCAGGCATATGATGAAATCAGGTGACACTGACTTCTTGATCGACACCGCCGGCTCCAGTTTGGCTGCGGTCGGAGCCACAGGTGTACCGATCCCCTGCAAAGCGACATAGACATCCCCGATCAGCTTCGACAACTCGCCGACCGGCAGCGGATTGTTCGAAACGTAGGCGGAAACGATGTCGGAGGTGATTGATACGAGATCAGCCTGGTCGCGTGGGTCTGGAGAAACGGTCATCGAATATTCCTCTTGTCCAAAGGGCGCTTTGAAAACGGATAGTCTGTCTATTCGCCAACCAGGCAAATAATTCGCTACTCCGCCAACAAACCTCATTCCGTGCAAATATCAAGCAGGCAAGTTTCGCGGGATCAGTGTGGCGAGCCCGTCGAGCCCCTTGGGCATGTTGGTATGACCGAGCGCCAGATGCATCTTCACACCCGCCGGAACGACGATCATGATGCGTTCTCCCTTGCCGCGAGATGCCGCTTGACTGCATCCGCATTGCTGCCGACGGATGCAAAGACGCGCCGCCCACCGTCCAGTTGGACTGCCATCATGCCGTCCGGCGGCCGCACGAGATTGCGCGGGTCAGTGAGGGCCGGCGGTTCGGTTTCCGCCCCATGAATGAGCGCAACCGTTGCCAATTGCGGCCCCTTGCGAGCGGTCAGGCCGAACTCGACACGCCAGCGGAAGACCATGATGGTGGCGATCGCACGGCGGCGGCAAACCTGCGCCACGGCGACGCCGGGCTTCTCCGTCTCCTGCACGATCGCCCGCTTCTGCTCGTCGCTGAAGCGGCGCCGGTTCGATCGCCCATCCACCGCGTTCGGCGTCAAGCGGTATTTGCGTCGCGCGCAATTAGCAGCGCTGCTTAATTGGGCTCGGGCACTCGGATGAAGCAGGGATCGCCAGTCCATTTCGTCGCCGGATTCGTCCAGGCGATTGCGCCAGATCCGCAACGCATGCGGCGACAGACCAAGTGCAGCGGTATACTCCGCATGCCCCATGCCGCTCCAGTTCATCGCCTCGACATGCATGCTCCAGAATGCCCGCAGAGCGATCGGGCCGCTGTCCGTGCGCCTGCTGTAGCGATAGCGTGGAGGCCTTTTGGGCCGCTTCGGCGGCACCTTCTTGCGCGAACGTGCTGCCCTCTTCCGGTGCAAATTCTGCAGCTTTTCCGCACGTTTGCGCAGATCATCCGCGCTCACCAGATGGCGCATCCACAGCTCGAATGTGGTGATCGAGAGATCGCGCCGGCGACAGTATTCCAGTGCATCCTGGTCGCTGCGGTACCAGCTCGCGACGTGCGACGACCAGTAAGGACTGTTGGCCTTGGCCCAGGAGCGGCGAGGCGCCATCGGAAATCCTCCACATGACGAAGGAACCCGACATGAAGCTCAATTGCACTAGCCGAATAGGTGCAGGGACCGGACGCTTACGAAGAGGGACGAGGGATTGCCGCCCGTAATCGGCGAGCGGCGCCGGCGTCTGGAAAAACGCTGCTTGCAGGCGTGTCGGCTGCTAAGAAACCCCCTGTCAACAACGCAGGAGAGGGACGATGGAATTCTTTTGTGGACTGGATGTTGCGATGGACGAGACGGCGGTGTGCGTCGTCGACGATCGCGGCGCGGTGCATCTGCAGGCGACGGCCTTGACCGATCCCGACGCGCTGTCGGCGGTGTTGAAGCCTTTCCTGCCGCGGCTGAGAAGGGTCGGCCACGAGGCAGATTCGCTGTCGCCCTAGCTGCATCCGGAACTGCTGAAGCTTGGGCTTCCGGCGGTGTGCCCTGGAGACGCAGCATGTGCGCGCGGCGATGTCGGCGCAACGCAACAAGACGGACGCGGCCGATGCCCTGGGGCATTGCCCATATCATGCGCACCGGCTGGTTCCGGCACGCGCACATCAAGTCGGAAGCCTGTTATCGGATGCGGTTGCTGCTGACGCACCGGCGCAATCTGAAGCGCAAGTTCCTCGATCTGGAGAATGCTATCCGCCATTCGCTCAAGAGCTTCGGCATTCGCCTGAGCAAGGTCGGCCGGAAGGCTTTCGACCAGGCTGTGCGATGCGACGACTGGGGATACGCTGACGTCAGAGCTGATGGACGCCATGCTAACGGCACGCGCCGAGCTGTGGAAGCAGTACTGCCGGCTACACGAGTTGGCCGTGAGGTTCGTCGCCCGCGACGAGCTGTGCCGCCGCTTCATGGCGATCCCCGGCGTCGGCCCGGTGACGGCGCTGAGTTTCATAACGGCAGTCGAGGACCCGTCCCGCTTCCGCCGCTCGCGCGATGTTGCTGCTTACTTCGGCCTGACATCGCGGCGCTGGCAGTCGGGCACGTCGATCGACTCGCAGGGGCGAATATCGAAGGCCGGCGACGCGGACGTCCGACGCGCCCTCTACGAGGCGGCATCGGCGCTGATGACGCGCTTCCGCGGCAAGGACAAGCTCAGGACCTGGGGAACGATGCTCGCGAAGCGGGGCAATCACCGCAAGGCGACCGTCGCGGTGGCGCGCAAGCTGGCGGTGATCATGCACGCGATGTGGACGGACGGGACGTGCTATGTCGGCGACCCGGCGGCGAGCGAAGCCGACCTGTTGCGCGCGCCCGGGTCAAGGCCTGGAAGACGCTTGGCGCAGCCCGATGAACAAGGCGACGCTTGACGCGCAACGCAGGCGCGGCATGACAGACGCAAACTGAACACACGAGCTCCGCTGCGAAGCGGATGAGGACCGGTGCAGACCAGGAACGACGGGACGCACGCTATCTTGCTTGCGGCCGAGCCGATCGAAAGACGGCCGGACCGCGTTGGACTGCCTGTGGCGATGCCCCGTGAATCCGATGGAAAGATGCACCCCGACGGCAAAAGCGCTGCCAGCATGCAGCCCGAAAACGCCGTCGGCGAGTGCGCAGGACTGCACGGCGCACCGGATCTCGGCCGCTTCCCGGGAAAGCATGTTGCGGAAAGCCGCAAAGTGTTTTTGAGTAGAAAAGAGGAGAGACGACGATGGTGAAAAGAGTACCGGAAGCACAACCGATTATGACAGCAAGATAAAGCGAGCTGGCGCTCGCACTCGCTTCGCTCGTAAGTGTCTGTCTGCACATTGTTTTTTCCGACGGATGCTAACGCCAGGCTGAATGACGCGAGGTGCGGATGATGCCGGCTGGTTCGCTATCCTGTTGATCTGAAAAGCAAAGATGCGGTGTCGCAGCGATGTGCGATCCGCCGTTTTACGCCGCAGCAAGTCTTTGTGCGCCATAGCACACTCGGCAATCCAGCCATCTTGAAGCGCGAAATCCGACTGCCGATGCTGTCGTTATGGCAGATCGTGACAGCGACAGATTCCAGGTTCGCACCGGCCGGACGCGGGATGGCGGCGCGCCGATCAATTCGCGCACGCTGCCCTTCGTGCGCCAGGTCGAGATCGCTGTCCGCAAGCAAGGCGGCAATCCCTATCGCATCGGCGGAAGCAGCGGTGCCGGGAAGGGGAGTGGCCGCTTCAACGCCCGCGGCCGCGGCGGCAAGGTGGCGGCAGGGTTGCCAAAGGATGGTGGCGGATGGCGGCAGGACTCCAATGGCATCCGCTTTCGCTCCCGCCGCGTCGTGGTGAAGGCACGCGTCGTCAAGCTGCCGGGGCGAGGGAAGGCGAGCGGGCGCGGCCAAAAGTTCGTTACAACGAGCAAGGCCGTCGATGCGCATCTGCGCTATCTTCAGCGCGACGGCGTGACCAGGGACGGCGAGAAGGGCAGGGTGTACTCCGTCGACGACGAGGCCGACGGCAAGGAGTTTGTCGAGCGCGGACGCGGCGACCGGCATCAGTTCCGCTTCATCGTCGCGCCGGAGGATGCCGCGGAGATGGAAGACCTGCGCTCCTTCACCCGCGATCTCATGCGGCAGATGGAGACCGACCTCAACACGCGCCTCGACTGGATCGCCGTCGACCACCACAACACCGGTCATCCGCACACCCATGTGCTGGTGCGCGGCGTCACCGAGGACGGCAAGATCCTGAACATCGCCGGCGACTACATCGCCCATGGCATCCGCCACAGGGCAGGCGAGCTGGTGGAACGGGAACTCGGCTTGCAAAGCGAGGTCGAAGTCGCCCGCAAGCTGGCCGACGAGGTGGACGCCGAACGGCTGACCCGCCTCGATCGCGTGCTGATCGCCGAACAGCAGGCGCACGATGTTGTCGACCTCCGTCCCAATGCCAGCGACAGCTACACCATTTCCAGCAATCGATATCTGCTGATCGACCGGGCGAAGAAGCTGGAGCATTTCGGCCTGGCGAGCGAGATCGAGCCCGGCCGTTGGTTGATCTCCGACAGGACCGAAAGCACGTTGCGCGCGCTAGGCGAGCGCAACGACATTATCAAGACCATGCACCGGGCGCTCGAGGAGCACGGCCTCGCCGATGAACGGGGCGCGGCCCAATATGTCATGCACCGGCGGACCATCACCGAGCCGGTCGTCGGCCGTGTGCTCGCCAAGGGCCTTGCCGGCGACGAGATGAGCGATCGGTTGTCGCTCGTCATCGATGGCGTCGACGGTCGCACGCACTATGTCGAGACCGCGGATGCGGCAAAGCTCGACGACATTCAGCGCGGCCATATCGTAGCGCTCGATCCGATCCTGCCGAAGGAAGAGCCGCGTGCGGCCGACCGCAACATCGGCGTCGTAGCCGGCGAGGATGGCATCTATCGACCAAGCCAACACCTGGAGGCGATCCGCGAGACGTTTCTGGAGCAGGGCAAGGACCCGGACGCCTTTGTCCGTTTCCATGTCCGCCGTCTGGAAGCGCTGCGCCGGGCCGGCCATGTCGAACGCATCGACGACGACCACTGGCGCGTTCCAAATGACTTGTCCGAGCGCGGCATCGCTTACGATGGCCACAACCGCGGCAAGGACTTCTCCGTCCGCGTGCTCTCGACGCTCGATCTCGACGCGCAGGTCGGCAGCGACGGCGCCACCTGGCTCGACCGGGAGCTAACGGCCAAAATCCCGGTGCCGCTGGTCCGGTCAGGTTTTGGTCTCGACGTGGACAACGCCCTCGACCGACGGGCTAGCCAACTCGTCAGCATGGGGCATGCCGAACGCGACGCGACCAGCGGGACCATCACCTTCGCGCGCGACCTTGTAGCCACGCTGGAGCGCCAGGAGGTCGCCCGCGTCGGCAAAGAAATGGCCGCTGCGCGGGGCCTCACTTTCGCGCCCGTCCAGCCCGGCAATCATGTCGGCGGCACGCTGCTAGGCTCGGTCCGTCTTGCCAGCGGGCGCTTCGCCATGCTGGACGATGGGCTCCGGTTTAGGCTCGTGCCCTGGCAGCCGATGCTCGAAGGCCGCATCGGCCAGCACATCACCGGCCTCGTGCAAAACGGCGGCGGCATCGAGTGGAGCTTCGGCAGAAAACGCAGCATGGGGATTGGGATGTGAGGGTAGCGCGCATTAAACACCCGCGGGTAGGTCACGGTGCCGCGGGGCCGAGATCGTCAGCGTGCCGTTGGCCGGCGAGCCGCGCACGGCGAACAGAAACTCATCCTCAGTTGGCGGGACGTTTTTTCGTTCATAGAGACATTGCCCCGAGGTCATGCTGACTGCCACTGATCTGGCAGCGACTGCCGGCTGTGTATGCCGGTCGTCGGCCGTGGCTGAAAACGATCCTGAATCTTGCGCTCAACCGATCAGCAACCGGCTAGGGTCGCCGCAATCTGACGCCCGGGCGATCGCCATTGGTAAACTCCACGCCTTCGGCTTCAAGAACGGTACGAATCTTTGCTTGGGTTTCGGCGGATACAATCGAACCGTTCTTACCATCGCTTTCGCAGCGCTTAATTGTCGGAACAGATACCCCCGCACGGCGAGCAAGCTCCGCCTGGGCGATACCAATCAACGCGCGGGCTGCCCGCATCTGTCCTGCTGTCACCAAGCCTGTGGATCCCTTTAGATCATTCCTATATGATCCAAAGGTATCAGCGATACCCTTGGGCCGATGGTCCGAGGTGCGGCTAGGCGCGGTGTTGGCGCACCGTGCCCAGCCTGACCACAACCCAAGCTTCTGAGGAGCTCGGATCATGGGTGATTCCGACAATACCACGACTCCGCCGTTCGTCACTCGCAGGGAAGTGCTTGCGGGAGGGATGATCACGTCCACTGCTTTGGGGCTTGAGAAAAGCGCTTCTGGCGGATCGCCCGCAGCCACGAGTATGCCTCTCGCCGACCCAGCGCTGGCGCTCTGGCACGAATGGGAGAGAGTCCACAAATTGACCGGGCAGCTCTGCCGTATGCAGCAACACCTGGAGACGAGGCTTGTTGAGAGCATCGGCTTTCCATGTGTGACCGTCCGCCTGCCGGAGGGAGAAGACGTGACCGTCCACTCGATCGGGGCGGTCAATGATGTACTCGGCAAAGGGCCCGACATGGCGGCTCTCCGCGAGAAGGCCGAAGCTGATTTGGCGGCACATCAGGCCCGCTGGGACGCGGCTGCCGAGGAGGGCGGCTACACCGCAGCGCTCAGGGACGAGCGCGAGGCTGGCGACCGGGCGGAGGATCTGCTTGAAGCGTTCTCAACCACCCCCGCCACGACGCTCGCCGGTGTTGCGGGCAAGCTCGATGCCGTATTGCGCGAGGGCGAAGCCTGGGAGGGATCCTCCGAATTCCCCTGGCCGCAAATCCGCTCGGCGCTCAGTGATCTGGTGCGCATGGTGCAAGAGAAGATGCCTGAATAGTTCTTTCACTGCGGGCGGTGTCCCGAGCTCCGCAAGTGGCGGGCTGGTGCTGTACAGTCGCATAATATGCGGCGTGGAACTCAACAGAGGACCTGATCAGGTTCCTGATCCATCACAACTTGCACCCTGGCAAATCGAGGTAGAAATCATAAGAGGCGGACCGTGAGTGGGGGTCGTTAGCGAAAGAAGGACCAGATTTGCATGTTCAGGAGCGCCGGCCGGCGGCCGACACCTCCGAAGAAAGATCATTGAGACGACTTCGGGCAAGCCCGCGCAGGAGCCCGACCTCATCTGGCGCGCCAGCCGGCATCACCGAGAAGGGCAGGCGAATGGCGTCTCCAAACGGTTTGCCGCGCCTGCGTGAGTTCAATCCGTATGGATGCGAACCCTAGTTGGTCTTCAACTGGCCGACGCGGTTTTCCGCGATCCAGCGGGCGGCAAGCACCAGCGCGCCCATGCTGAAATCCTTGCCATGCTTGGCCACCATTTCTTCCGACAGCTTGGCCAGCCGTTCGAAAAATTCGTCCTTGCTCTCGTCCTCGGGGGTGGGTTCGGTCTCCATGTGATCCTCCTGTTTCATGTGGGCTGCGTCCGCTATTTGAACATCTGCGCGGGAAAGGTGACGATCGCGGCGGTGCCATCGACGGAACCCACCGCGAGGTGTCTGCCGTCGCCGGCCCAGGCAAGCGCGGTGACGGCGCTGCCCAAAGGCCTGATGAGGAGTTCGTCGCGCGCGCCGATCTGGGCGATGGTGATACGGCCGTTGGCGTAGCCCGCCGCAATCAGTTTCTTCTGCGGGTGCGCCGCCACCGCCTCGACAAGAACCAGCCCGGCGCGACCTGTCTCCAGCGCACCCGAGGTCTCGCCGCCAACAGGCGGGCCGGTCATCGACCAGCCGGCGATCCTGAACGCGCCGGACGCAAACAGCGCATGCGCCGGCTGGCTCCAGCACACGGTGCGGACCGGCGATGGAAACCCTGCGACGACGTCTGCTCTTCCATCAGCCAGACTAACCAGAGCAAAGCCGCCGGTTTCGAGCCCGCAGGCCAGCCAGGTCCCGTCTCTGCTCCAGCGGATCGACACCGGGCGCGCGGAAAGGGGGATGTCACGTATCAAGGCTGCGTCGCCTTCGACCGCCCAAATCGACAGCCCTTCGCCAAGGCCGCAGGCAAGTCGCCGCCCGCCCGGCGACAAGGCAAGGGCATCTGTCGACGATGTCACACCGCGTTCCAGCCGCGTGGCATTGCCTTGGCCGTGCGACAGGAAGACATCATGCCCGTTGCTGACAGCCGTCATGTCCACCTTGGCGCTGTGGTCGATGGCGACGACTCGTCCGTCGATCTTGAGCAGTGCGGCTGCGACGTCACCGCCGGCGCTCATGTGCAGTACTTCGCCGCTGGCCGCGCCGACGAGAAAGCCGGAATGCGCATAGGTGGCGAGCGGGACATCGCCGTCACCGAATGCCGCCGTGGCAATCAATGGCACTGGCGGCTTTTCCCTGGGGCGGATCGTCGTCTGGCCGAGATCGTTGCTCACCCTGATCCGCGCTTCCGGCGGCTCGTGATCCGCGACCGCGGCGATGGCGACGGTTCCGTCGACTGCGGTGAAAGCGACAGCCGAACCGTCGGCGCTGAAGCGCAGATCGGCGATCGCTGACGGCCGCTGCCAGCTGCGGGCCAGAAGGTCGAACAAGGTCAGGTTCTGCATCGTCTGCTGGTTCATGTTTCTCTCCCATCAGTCCTCGTTCGACGCTGCGGCAAGCTTACGGTCGACGTCCTCGACATCGCCCTCCGCAGCTATGATGCGATCCTCGCAAGCCGAGCACGCCTGCGCGATCACCGCCGCGTTCTGCCCTGCCTCATGCAAGTCCCGCACCAGTTGCTCGGTGGCGCCGCTTCTGCCGATTTCGAGTTCCAGGCGCAGCACGTCCATTTCGATGCCGGCGCGTTTCTGGTTGAGCCGCAGCGCTTCCGCGGTAAGCGCCGAGACGCTGGCGACGAGACGGAGCCGGCGAGCAAGCAGCGCGTCACGCCGGGCTGTGTGGGATCCTCCGGTCATTTTTCGCTCCCCAAAGGCCCCTGCGGTTTCTCGAAAGCCAACAGCAATTTGGGCAATGTGCCGGCCTGCGACTGGAACTGTTTTTCGGCTGTTTCGATGTGGCTCTTGAGCTGGTCCCAGATGTCGACGCGGATCATCGATGTCGTGTCACCGGTCAGGCGCTCGATCTCTTCGATGCGGAACTGGCGCGTCAGCGAAACCCCGGAAAACACGAAGTCGCGCAGCAGGATCGCATGGCTTTCGATGAACAGATGGATCATCGGATGCGTCTTTGTGGTGACGCCGCCGCCGGCAAGCTCGGCCCTGATGAAGTCCTGGAAATGGTTCTGCAGGCGGTGTTGGCTCTCGCCCATGAAGCGCATGACGAAGACCAGGTCGCGCGGCATCAGCTTCACGAGATCGCCGCTGACGCCATCGGCATGGCTGGATATTGGCTCGGGCGGTTCCCTTCGGTCTCTATCGTTCGGCATGGTCTTTCTCCAGCGCTAGGCCTGTGCGTGGGCCATGACCGTCAAATAGTAGAGATAGACGAAGAGTTAAACAGAAAATATGAGTGTTGGGATTTTCTGCAATTGCTAACTAAATATGCTGCGCGTGCGAATATACGGTAAATATTACAGGCGTAAGTTACAACTGTAAAAGAACGTTACAGTTGGCTGCCGGGTGCGCGCCGAAAGAGCGGCAATTTTGCTTTGAGCGCCAGCCATGGGACTGTTTCGAAACTGGCACGACGCTTGCACTGTTCATTCTCACAAGAAGCCCATCGCGCTTGACGCGGTGCCAAAAGAACGAAGGAACGGAGGAAGCAGAACCGCTTCGATACGCCCATCGCAGATGCGGTTGGCGCTGCGGCTCCCTGTCAGACGCCTCGAAACCTTTGCCCCGATCCACTTGAACGGCCGGACCTCGGGTCGCGCCTCGACGCGCAACGCTTTGTCATGCCGCTCGCACTCTCACTGGCGGTGCTTGCCGCTTCATGCCGGGGTCAAGGGACCTGCGGCTCAAACCTGGTGGAGGCTTATGACCATGACGTCTCTGACGCTCAACAAGATTACCTCGCAACGCGGAATCTCCGTCGGCGAGGCGACCAAGAAGATTGCCGATCTCGGCTGGAATCCGTCCTACGTGCAGGAAGCAATGACGTTTCCGACCGACTACAAGATCAACAAGACGCCGCGCGACCCGATGAAGCAGGTCCTGCGGTCCTACTTCCCGATGCAGGAAGAGAAGGACAACCGCGTCTATGGCGCGCTCGATGCCGCCTTGCGCGGCGACATGTTCCGCAATGTCGAGCCGCGCTGGGTCGAGTGGATGAAGCTCTTCCTGGCCATCATTCCCTTCCCGGAAATTTCGGCTGCCCGCTCGATGGCGATGGTCGCCCGCATCGCACCTGGCGAGGAACTCCGGACCGGTTTCACCATGCAGATGATCGACGAGTTCCGCCACTCGACCATCCAGATGAATCTGAAGAAATGGTATATGGAGAACTACATCGATCCGGCCGGCTTCGACATCACCGAAGAGGCCTTCGGAAAATGCTACGCCACCACCATCGGCCGGCAGTTCGCGGAAGGCTTCATCACCGGCGACACCATGACCGCCGCTTGCATGTACCTGACCGTGGTCGCCGAGACCGCCTTCACCAACACACTGTTCGTCGCCATGCCTTCGGAAGCCGCCCGCAACGGCGACTATGCACTGCCGACCGTCTTCCTGTCGGTGCAGTCCGACGAGAGCCGGCATATCGGCAATGGCCACTCGCTGCTGATGGCAGCACTCAAGGAGCCGGAAAACCACCTCTTGCTGGAGCGCGACCTGCGTTACGCCTTTTGGCAGAACCATGCGATCGTCGATGCCGCCATCGGCACCTTCATCGAATACGGCACCACCAACCGCGACAAGAACAAGGAGTCCTACGCGGAAATGTGGCACCGCTGGATCTATGAGGACTATTATCGCACCTACATGCTGCCGCTCGAGAAGTATGGCATCAAGGTCCATCACGACGACGTCCAGGCGGCCTGGGAACGCATCACCAAGAAGAACTACGTCCACAAGGTCGGGCAGTTCTTCGCGGTCGGCTGGCCGGTCAATTTCTGGCGCATCGAAGCCCAGACCGACAAGGACTTCGAGTGGTTCGAGCACAAGTATCCGGGCTGGTACGCCGAGTTCGGCGACTTCTGGAAATGGTACGCCAAGCTCAGCCACAAGGGCGAGAAGGTGCTGCTGTTCAACAGCGACGTCGGCTACGTCTATCCGCATCGCTGCTGGTCCTGCCTCGTACCCTGCCTGATCCGCGAAGACATGGTTGTTGGCGAGATCGATGGTCAGCTGCACACCTTCGCCCACGAGCTCGACAAGTGGACTGCCACCGTGGCGTTCGCCGACGAGTATCAGGGCCGTCCGACGCCGGCGATGGGCCGCTTCAGCGGCAAGCGCGAGTGGGAGACGCTCTATGACGGCTGGGATCTGGCCGATGCGATCAAGGACCTGAACTTCGTCCGTTCCGACGGCAAGACGCTGGTTCCGCAGCCGCATCTGCGCTTCGACGACAAGGAGATGTGGACGCTCGACGATGTGCGCGGCAACAAGCTCGGATCGCCGCTCAACGCGCTGCGTGCCATGTCGCCCGCGGACCGCGAGAAGCACCTGGCGGAATACGCCAAGGGCTTCACCATCACCCCGTGCAACTGATCAGGCCAAAGGGGGGCGGGTTGGTCCCGCCCCTTCCTTTCACTGGAGGTCCGTATGTCGGAAACCCACACGGTCAGGCTCAGCCCGGTTGGCGTCGAATTCGACGTCGAGCATGGCGAAACGGTGCTCAACGCCGCCTTCCGCCAGGGCATTGCGCTGCCGCACGGCTGCAAGGAAGGGCAATGTTCGGCCTGCAAAAGCGTGTTGCTCGAAGGCGAAGTCGACATGCTGAAATACTCGACCTTCGCGCTGAACGACATGGAGAAGGAGAGCGGGCACGTCCTGTTGTGCCGCTGCATCGCCTTCTCCGACCTGGAAGTCGAGCTTCTCAACTACGACGAGGAGATTTTGGCGAAAGCGATCGCCGTGAAGACGTACAAGGGCCGGATTGCTCGCATCGAGCACCTGACCCACGACATTCGCGGCATCGAGATCGAGCTCGGCTCCCCAATGAAGTTCTGGGCGGGGCAATATGTCGACATCACGGTTACCACGCAAAAAGGGGAGACGATTACGCGCTCGTTCTCCATGGCAAATACGCCGGACCAAACCGAAAAACTCTCCTTCATCATCAAAAAATACCCTGAGGGAAAGTTCTCTGGAGAACTCGATTCAGGGGGAATCAAGGTCGGAGCAGAGGTCACCGTCGTCGGACCCTACGGAACCTGTTTCCGACGCGACGAACGGCAAGGACCTCTGATCCTGGTCGGCGCGGGATCGGGCATGTCGCCGATCTGGTCGATCCTCAACGACCATCTGAAGAGCGGCGAGAAACGTCCGGTCTATTTCTTCTACGGCGCCCGCACCCGCAGCGACCTGTTCTATCTCGACAGGATCGCCGAGCTGGTCGGCAACCATTCCGACGTCACCTTCATTCCCGTGCTGTCGCACGCGAATGACGACGCCGAATGGCAGGGCGAACGTGGCCTCGTGCACCAGAGTGTCGACGCCAAGCTCAAACAACTGGCGGTCGACGGGCAGGGCGATGTCCATGCCTGTGGTCCGCCACCGATGATCGATGCGCTTCAGCCGGTTCTGTTCATGAACGGGTTCGAGACGGAGCGGATCTTCTTCGACAAGTTCACCACATCGGCAGGTGCAACGCCGGCCCACTGAGGGCGGCCACGCCAAGCCAACCACAACTGCAACAAGGGAGTGAAGACTATGCCAGCTATCTCGAGTTCAGTCGGATCCGGAGCCGCCGGCGCGGCGATCTTTGCCGACTCCGACAGCCGGAAGTACCGATATTTCGACCCGAAGGGCCAGCGCGCCACGCACTATGAGGACATGACGGTCGACGTGCAGCCCGATCCCGAGCGCTACCTGATCCAGGACTGGATCATCTCCTTCGCTGACGGCAAGGGCGCCTATGTCAAGCAGAACACCGCCGCGCAGAGCTCCAACTGGCATGCCTTCCGCGCCCCCGACCAGGAATGGGAACGCACGCACTACCAGCGCCAGTCGAAAATCGAGACGATGGTGCAGAGCGTCATCAACAATGCCCGCAAGTCGGGGGCGCCGAAGACCTTCGACAAGGCCTGGGTCAAGATCCTGCAGACGCAGCTAGGCGCTTGGAAACACGCCGAATTCGGGCTCGGCACTTCGCTGATGCAGGCGCAGCGCTACGGCTACACCCAGATGATCAACAACGCCACGCTGACCAATTCGTCCTACAAGCTGCGGCTTGCCCAGGACATCACGCTCTACCTTGCCGAGATCGGTATGGACTTGCCCGGCTGGGACGACGAACTCGGCAAGAAGGCCTGGCTCGAGGACAAGAACTGGCAAGGCACCCGCGAAGCGGTCGAGACCATCATGGGCGCGACCGACTATCTCGAACAGTACTTCGTCATCAACATCGTCTTCGAACCGCTGGTCGGGGAAGTGTTCCGCTCAGGTTTCCTGATGCAGATCGCCGCCGCCAACCACGACTTCATCACACCTGCGGTGATCTCGGCAGCCGAGGCCGACTACGAGCGCAACCTCGCCAACACGATCGACCTCATGCACCTGCTCGCCAATGACGAGAAGCATGGCGCCGCCAACAAGAAGCTCTTCCAGGGCTGGGTCAAGAAGCACGGCGCGCTCGCCGACAAGGCAGCCACCGGCCTGCAGCCGATCTGGTCGATGCCGCATTCCAAGCCGGTCGCGTTCGCGGATGTCCGCGCCAAATCCGAGGAGCGGATTGGCCAAATCCTTGGCGAACTCGGCCTCAAGCGCTGACACGGGAGAAATCGTCATGTCAACTACAGCACGCGATGCATCGCATTCCAACATCTTCAAGGCGATGAAGGACATCACCTTCGAGCAGACGATTTCGCACCAGTGCGGCGTCACCATGAACGACTCGGTCGAGGCTCGCGCCATCGCCGAATTCATGGGCCAGAAGCCGGGGGTGACCATCACCTACCAGCCGGCGCTGATCCGCATCGACGGTGACGGCAAGCTGATCTTCAAGATGGACGCGATCGGCGAATATCTCGGCCGCGAGATTTCGGCCGAGACCTTCGAGGTCAACACCTCCACCCATTACGGCCGCATGGTTCGCGTCGACGACAACACCGTGATCCTGTTCGGCAACATGGACGAGATGTTCGAATACATCGAATAGCCGCCAAAAACCTGGCGCGCCGTTGCATACGGCGCGCCGACCCGTCAACGCGACCATTGTGGAGGCAAGTATGTACAGGACACCGGAAGGCAAGGACATTTTCGTGGTCGACGGCCACACCCATTTCTGGGACGGCAGCCCGGAAAACCAAAAGAATATCCACGGCAAGCAGTTCATCGAGTGCTTCTACGCCTATCACACGGGGCTCAGCCCGAAGGAACAGCTGTGGGAGAAGAGCAAGTTCGAGAAATACAGTGCCGACGATCTCTATCGCGACTTGTTCATCGACGGTCCCGATGATGTGGCGATCGTCCAGTCGACCTATCTCAAGGACTTCTACAAGAAAGGGTTCAACACGATCGAACGCAACGCCGAGGTGGCCAAGCGCTATCCGGAGCGTTTCATCGTCAATGGCGCCTTTGATCCCCGCGATGGTGAGAAGGCGCTTGAGTACATCCACTTCCTCAAGGAGACCTACGACGTCAAGGGCGTGAAGATGTACACGGCCGAATGGAACGGCGCTTCCAAGGGCTGGAAGCTCACCGATCCCGATGCCTACAAATGCTTCGAACTTTGCGACAAGCTCGGCATCAGGAACATCCACGTCCACAAGGGCCCGACGATCATCCCGCTCAGCAAGGACGCCTTCGACGTCCATGACGTCGACCACGCGGCGACGGATTTCCAGAACCTCAATTGGATTGTCGAGCATTGCGGCCTGCCGCGCCTCGACGATTTCTGCTGGATCGCGACGCAGGAAACCAATGTCTATGGTGGGCTTGCGGTAGCGCTGCCCTTCATCCATTCCCGTCCGCGCTATTTCGGCGAGGTCATCGCCGAACTGCTGTTCTGGCTCGGGCCGGAGAAGATCCTGTTCGGTTCCGACTACGCGATCTGGACGCCGCGCTGGCTGGTCGAGAAATTCTGGGCCTACCAGATCCCCGACGACATCGCCGCCGAACGGGGTGTGCAGCTGACCGACGAGATCAAGGAGAAGATCCTCGGCCTTAACGCCGCGCGTCTCTACAACATCGACGTCGAGGCCAAAAAGAAGGCGCTCGCCAGTTCGCCCTTCAGCATCGCGGCGGAGTAGGAGCCATGTCAACCGCCAGCGTTTCCGGCAACCGCGAGAGGGAACTCTGGCGGCGCCTTGGTGAGGTCAACGACCCGGAACTCGACGAACCCATCACCGAGATGGGCTTTGTCGAGCGGGCGCAAGTGACGGGCGATGGCAGCGTGGAGATAGATTTTCGGCTGCCGACCTACTGGTGCTCGCCCAACTTCGCGTTCCTGATGTTGGACGGTGTCCGCAAGGCGCTCGACCAGCTCTCCTGGTCGCCTGCCTATCGCGTCAAGCTGCACGACCACATGTTCGCCGAAGAGGTAAATCGCGGCATGGAGGCCGGCAAGACATTCGGCGATATATTCGCCGAACTTGCCGAGGATCAGGATCTCGGCGCTTTGCGCGAAACCTTCAGGATGAAGGCATTCAAGCGGCGCCAGGAGGCAGTCCTGCGCGGCCTGCGGCAGCACGGCCTGACCGATCAGGAAATCCTGGACATGGACCTGCCGGCATACGATGTCGCGCGCTTCGAACCGGGCGAAGCGGCCAAACAGAAGCCGAGGTACAGGGCGGCTCTGCTTGAGCGTTTTCCCGGCCGCCGGGCGGATGATCCTGTTTTCGTGACATGGGAAGGGCAACGCATACCGGCTGGCGCACTCAGTGCCCATCTCGCCGAACTGCGCGGTGTGCGTATCAATATGGAGTTCAACGGCGCGCTTTGCCGTGGGCTCAAGCTGACCAGATACAAGGAACTGGATGTGGTCGACGGCGAACCGACGCTGGTCGATTTCATCATGGATCGCGTGCCGGCACGGGCCGCGCCGACCGCCTGAAGCAGAGCTGAAACAGCGGCCTCCCTCGCACGAGGCACTTAACCAACAACCCGCCCGTAAGGCGGAAGGAGGAATCATGCCCAAAATAATGCTTCACAATTCCGAAGCGCGCCGTGCTCTCGCCCGTGGTGTCTTTCGGTTGGCCGCTGCCGTCGAGCCGACACTCGGCCCCAAAGGCATGAACGCCATGATCGACCGGCCGATCGGCACGCCGATGGTGACCCGCGACGGCGTCAGCATCGCCTCCGAGATCGAACTGCACGACCGTTTCGAAAACATGGGCGCGCAGGTCGTCCGCGAAGTGTCGATGCAAACCAACGAGGTCGCCGGCGACGGCACCACGACTGCCATCGTGCTCGCCAACGCGCTCATCCAGGGTGGTGTGGAGGCGAATGAACGCGGCGCGAAATCCGTCGATCTGTGCAAGGGCATCGACCTTGCCGTGGCGGCGGTGGTGGCCGCGCTCAAGGCTTCGGCCAAGCCCGCCAAGGGCAACGGCATTCTCGCTTCGGTCGCGCACATTGCGGCGACCAATGCCAAGCTTGGCGCGCTGGTAGCGGAAGCCCATCAGCGGGTAGGGGCCGAAGGCGTCATCACCACGGACTTCAGTGTGACCACCGAGACCACGCTCGATGTGGTCGAGGGCATGTCCTTCGAACGCGGCTATCTCTCGCACCACATGGTGACCGATCAGGAGAAGATGGAGGCGGTTCTCGAACGGCCTTACATCCTGATGACCGACCTCAAGATCAAGGAACCCGGGCAGCTCGATGCGGTTCGCCGCATTGCCGACGAGGATGGTCGGCCGCTGCTGATCGTCTCCGAGGAAATGTCGCCGGAAGTGGTGGTGACGCTGCTCGGCAAGCAAGGACCGGGAAAATACCTCGTCGTCCACCCGCCGGAATATGGCCATTGGCGCAAGGCGATGATGGAGGATCTGGCCATCATCACCGGCGGCAAGGTAATCGCGCGCGACCTCGGCGGCAGGCTGGAGGACATCACCGCCGACGATCTCGGAACGGCTGACCGGGTGAAGACCAGTTCGTCCTACACCTCGATCATTCGCGGCGGCGGCGATCATGCGGCAATCGCATCGCGCCGCGCCCAGGTGCAGCGGCAGTATGAAGCCTCGCCGCCGAACATCGATCAGGACAAGCTGCGCGAACGCCTGGCCAAGCTCTCTGGCGGCACCGCGATCCTTTATGCCGGCGGTGTCACACCGGTCGAGCAGAAGCGAACCATCCAGCTCATCGAGGATTCGCTGAATGCGGTGCGCGCCGCATCCGAAGAGGGCGTCGTCGCCGGCGGCGGGTCGGCGCTTGCCCAGATCGCGCCGCTGCTCGACAAGGTGGCGGCCGGCGTCGACGGCGATGTCGCCGAGGGCGTGCGCCTGGTGCGGTCGGTGCTGTCGCGGCCGCTCTGGCGCATCGCCGCCAATGCCGGCGCCGATCCCGAAGCAGTCGTGGCGGAAGTCACGCGCATTAACGGCGGTTATGGCTACAACGCGTCTGCCGGCAGCTACCAGAACATGTTCGAGGCAGGGATCATTGATCCGGTTCGTGTCACCTACACAGCACTCGCCAACGCAGCTTCGGTCGCGACGCTGATCCTGACCACCGAAACGCTGATTGGCCATCTCGCCGAGGATGAGGATCCGACGGCCGGACCGGCTCGCGGTGGCGGCTCTGAAAAGCTCGGCCGCGCCTGAAGCAATTCCAGACAATCTCGACGTTGAAAGGATACGACGATGAAAGCTGCCAGACTGTACGAATACGATCCGAAGATGAACATCCAGCTCAAGATCGAGGAGGTCAAGGCTCCGACAATCACCGCGCCCGACGAGGTGATTGTGCGGGTGGGTGCTGCCGGCCTTTGCCGCACCGACCTGCACATCATCGAGGGCGTGTGGAAGCCGACCATGGATCCCGAAGGCACGCTGTTGCCCTACATAATGGGCCACGAGAATGCCGGCTGGGTCGAGGAGGTCGGCAGCGGCGTCAAGTCGGTCAAGCGCGGTGACGCGGTGATCTGCCATCCCTTCCGCTCATGTGGCATCTGCCTCAACTGCCGCCATGGCGAGGACATGTACTGCGACAACGGCCAATTCCCTGGCCTTGGCATGAATGGCGGCTTCGCTGAATATTTCATCACCAGCGAGCGTTCGCTGATCAAGCTGAACGTCAATGTGACGCCGATCGAGGTGGCGCCGCTGGCTGATGCCGGGATCACCGCCTACCGCGCCGCCAAGCGGGCGGCGAAGCTCTTGAGGCCGGGGAGCTACTGCGTCCTGCTCGGCATTGGCGGGCTCGGCCATATCGCGCTGCAATCGCTGCACGCGATTTCGGGCTGCCGCATCATCGCCGTCGATCGCGAGCCGGCAGCACAGGTGCTGGCCAAGGATCTTGGCGCCGACTACGTCCTTGATGGCGGGCCGAACATCGTCGAGGAGGTCAGCCAGATCACCGGCGGCGGCGCCCATGTGGTGATCGATTTCGTCGGTGAACTCGGTGTCGAGAACATCTGCTGGAAGATGGTGCGCAAGGGCGGGCAACTGTTCGTCGTCGGCTATGGCGGCAATATCAAGGTGCCGACCGCGCATCTCGTCATCGAGGAGATCAACATCGGCGGCAGCCTGGTCGGCAACTTCACCGAGCTTGTCGAACTGATGGAACTGAACGCCGACGGCAAGGTGAAGATGCACTACACCGAGTATAACCTCGCAAGCATCAACACCGCGCTCGACGATTTCAAGAACCGGCGGTTCACCGGACGCGGCGTCATCGTTCCCTGAAACATTTGGACCGAACGCCGCGCGGAACGGCTACCGCGTCCGGTTCGATCTGACTGCTTGCCTGACCCGGCAAGCCTTCCTTCTGAGCTCCCTGGCTGATGCCATGGCATTTCCGTATCGGGACGTCAGCGAAGCGCGATCCTGAAACGAGTTTCCTTGCTTCGTAGTGTGGAAAACGGGAGGACAACATGGATCTTGTTACAGGGCTGGCCGTCGTCATCGGCATTATGGGTGGCATTGCAACGTGGGCAGCGATCACGATCGGCAACCCCTATCTGCTGATCTGGGCGGTATTTGTGGGCTGGGGGAGTTTCTATCACTGTGGCGGCAAAGCAGCCGGGTTCAAGAATTCGGCGGTTGCAAACCTCTGGGGAGCGATCTGCGCCGCCGGCGCATTGATAGCACTGACGTCCATTGGTGTTACGGCGATCATGGCCGGCATTTGCGTCGGCATTTCAATCATAGTCCTGATTCTTGCCGCCAAGCTGCCTTTGCTGAGCGCCATTCCGTCAGCGGTCTATGGCTACGCAACGACCGCCGCGCTTTTTTTGCTTGGCGCCGCCGCTTACGGCGAAGGCATCAGCGGCATCACCAGGGTCGCGGCCGCCGTGGTTATCTCGCTGATCATCGGCAACATTCTCGGCTACGTCTCGGAGAAAGTGACCGGTGCTGTCGTAAAGGCCTGATCATTCCTGCGACCGCTGCCTGAAGGCAAGCTAGAGCGTCGGACGTTCAGTTTGAATCGCGAGGGATTCCAGTGAAGCGTGGTTCATGATTCACTTCCTGTAGGAGGTGATTTGC
>NZ_JAMYLR010000062.1:0-22823 GCF_040318155.1 Mesorhizobium sp. M1307
AGCCATCGCATCAAGAAATGCGCCTGGAACGACGACTATCTCATCAATGCCATCACTCATATGCGATAGCCCTGCCCTTGAGGGGAGGGTGGCCCGAAGGGCCGGGTGGGGTCGCCAACGCAGTGCGCCAACCCAATTCTGACGGTGCGCCTTAGGAGGAGCATCGCAACGCTCCGCACCTCGGTCGGTTTCGAAATGCGACAGGCCGAGCGTCTCACCGGCGACCCCACCCGGCCGCTTCGCGGCCACCCTCCCCTCAAGGGGGAGGGGAACGTCACGCCGCCTGTGCCATCCGTTCCGAGCTCATGCGGTAGGAAATCGCTTCGGCCAGATGGATGCGGCCGACCGTCTCGCTGGTCTCGAGATCGGCCAGGGTCCGCGCCACCTTCAAGACGCGGTGATAAGCTCGTGCGGAAAAGCCGAGCTTTTCGCTGGCATCCCTCAGCAGCGACAGGCCGGCGGCGTCGGGCATGGCGATCTCCTCGATGACTGACGGCGAGCAATGCGCGTTGGTGGTGGCGGAGGTCGCGCCGAGCCGCTCGAAGCGCTCTCGCTGGATCGTACGGGCGCGGGCAACACGTAGTGCGACGGCGGCACTTTTCTCCGCCCGGTCCGGCCGGATCAGATCGCTGGCCGAGACCGCCGGCACCTCGATCCTGAGATCGATACGGTCGAGCAGCGGGCCGGAAATGCGCGCCTGGTAGTCGGTGCGGCAGCGATCGCCGCGCAGGCAGCGATAGCCCGGCTCGCCGGCCATGCCGCAACGGCACGGGTTCATCGCCGCGACCAGCTGGATACGCGCCGGATAGGTGACGCGATGATTGGCGCGCGCAATCATGCAGTCGCCGGTCTCGAGCGGCTGGCGCAGTGCATCGAGCGCCTGCGGCGAGAATTCGGGAAATTCGTCGAGGAACAGCACGCCGTGATGGGCAAGCGAAGCCTCGCCCGGCCGCACGCGCAACCCGCCGCCGACCATCGCCGCCATCGAGGCCGAATGATGCGGCGCGCGGAACGGCCGCCGGTCGGTGAGTTTTCCTTCGCCGAGTTCGCCGGCCACCGAGGCGATCATCGAGACTTCGAGCAATTCCCTGGGCGCCAGCGGCGGTAGGATCGACGGCAGCCGCTGCGCCAGCATCGACTTTCCCGACCCCGGCGGTCCGACCATCAAAAGATTGTGGCCGCCGGCGGCCGCCACCTCCAGCGCCCGCTTGGCGGTCTCCTGGCCCTTGATGTCGGCAAGGTCGGGCAGGTCGCGCGCCGCGGCATGGATGCCGGCTTCCGGCCGTGACAGAACCTGCGTGCCGCGAAAATGATTGGCGATGGCGATCAGGCTGCGCGGCGCCAATATGTCGAAGTCCTTGCCGGCCCAGGCCGCTTCCGGCCCGCAGGCGAACGGGCAGATCAAGCCCTTGCCTTCGGCGTTGGCACCGATTGCCGCCGGCAGCGCGCCAGCCACCGCGGCGATGGTTCCGTCGAGCGACAATTCGCCAAGCACGACATAGCCGGCCAGCATGTCGCCCGGAATGGCGCCGAGCGCCGCCATCAGCCCGAGGGCGATCGGCAGATCGTAGTGGCTGCCTTCCTTGGGCAGGTCGGCCGGCGCCAGATTGACGGTGACCTTCTTCGACGGCATCGACAGGCCGGATGCATGCAGCGCTGCCTGCACCCGCTCGCGGCTTTCGGCTACAGCCTTGTCGGCCAGCCCGACGATGTGCATGTTGACCTTGCCCGGCGCGATCATCACCTGCACGTCGACCGGCACGGCCTCGATGCCCTGGAAAGCAACCGTGCGAACCCGCGCCACCATGTCTTCACCCCGGATGCAGGCTTTTGCCCCAAGCCTTTGCGATCATGCCGCGAACGGCGTCACCCGAGACAACCACAGATTTCCGGCGAAGGCAAGAACATTTGGGGAACAGCTGAGCGCAACGGCGGCAATGGTTTGCAACGCGGCCGCTCGCGAAGCGAGGCTAGTTGCGCTTCTCCTCCACGGCATCCCAGAACAGGCTGGCGATGTCGGCGCCGCCGAAGCGCTGCACTTCGCGTATGCCCGTCGGTGAGGTCACGTTGATCTCGGTCATGTAGTCGCCGATGACGTCGATGCCGACGAGGATGAAGCCGCGCTCTTTCAGCGCGGGGCCGATGCGGGCGCAGATCTCGCGTTCGCGTTCCGTCAATTCGGTCTTTTCGGCGCGGCCGCCGACATGCATGTTGGAGCGCGAATCATGCTCGGCCGGCACGCGGTTGATGGCGCCGACAGGCTCGCCGTCAATCAGGATGATGCGCTTGTCGCCAGCCCGCACCTCCTTGAGGTAGCGCTGCACGATGTAGGGTTCGCGGAACATCTGGCCGAACATTTCGAGCAGCGAGGCGAGGTTGCGGTCGGCCTCGTGCAGGTGAAAGATGCCGGCGCCGCCATTGCCGTAGAGCGGCTTGACGATGATATCGCCGAACTCCTTGCGAAAGGCGGCGACCTCGAGCGGGTCCTTGGTGATCAGCGTGTCCGGCATCAGGTCGGGAAATTCGGTGACGAAGATCTTTTCCGGGCTGTTGCGCACCCAGGCCGGGTCGTTGACCACCAGCGTCTTCGGATGGATGCGCTCGAGGATATGCGTGGTGGTGATGTAGTTCATGTCGAAGGGCGGATCCTGCCGCAAAAGGATGACGTCCATCTCCCCAAGATCGGTGCGCACCTTCTCGCCCAGCGAATAATGGTTGCCCTTCTCGTCGCGGACCTGCATCGCCTCGATACGGGCAAACACCTTGCCTTCGCGCAGCGACAGCCGGTCGGGCGTGTAGTGGAACAGCTGGTGGCCGCGCCGCTGCGCTTCCAGCGACAGCGCAAACGACGTGTCGCCGGCAATCGACACGGTAGAGATGTGGTCCATCTGGACGGCGACTTTCAGGGGCATGGGTGCTCTCCGGCGCAGTTGCAACGAACGTGCGTCCACCTGGACGCACATACGCTCCAACACTTTGAATCCATGCATCGCGCTTTCCGAAAATCGATTCCGATTTTTCGGGCCGATGCATCGACGAGAGCGATATAAGGAAATCGGCGGCCTCTGCCAATCGGCCAAGGTCATGATGAGGCTGCGCTTCTGGCGCAGACCCCAATGCGATGTGCGTTCAGCGGTCGAAGACCAGCTTGGAATAGCCGAGGAAGGACAGCGCCATGGCAACCAGCGAGGCGACCGCAAGGGCGACGAGCGGCGGCACCATCGGCAGCGCGAACAGCATGGCGCAATAGACGAGATAATTGACGAGGCTGGTGGCGATGCCGACGCCGCCATAGCGTGCGCCCTCTTGCGCGACGCCGCGGCTGGAAGGCGAGAAGGTCAGATGGCGATTGATCAGCCAGGTGACGGACAAGGCAAAACCGATCGAGATGATGCGAGCCGCGAAGGGGCCAAGCGGCGCTATCGCCAACACCAGCCAAAGCGCCGCCGCGTCGGCGACGAAGCCGATGCCGCCGGCGACAATGAAGCGGGCGAGGCGTCCCATTTACGGCTCTAAGCCGCCCGCGGGGTCTTGCGCGGTCCGGTCTTCAAAGTCGCGAGCGCACTTGCGCGTTCGCGTTCGACGCGGCCGGAAGGCATCGACAGATAGAAGATGCGCTTCTGTTCGGCCCGGCCGCGCGACACCGAATCGAGGATCACGCCGGTCACCGCCGCCAGCATCGACAGCAGCAGCAGGCCGACCGACAGAACCCAGGTCGGCATGCGCGGCACAAGCCCGGTTTCGGCGAACTCGATCAGCACCGGCGCCATCAGAAACAGGCTTGATGCCAGGAAGAACACCGAAAAAGCGCCGAAGAAACGCAGCGGCTGCGTCTCCTTCATCAGCATGGCGAACATCCACAGGATCTTCGCGCCGTCGCGAAAGGTCGACAGCTTCGACGAGGAGCCTTCCGGCCGGCGGCCATAGTCGAGCCCGATCTCGCTGACCGGCAATTTGAGCTGCGAGGCGTGCACCGACATTTCGGTCTCGATCTCGAAACCGCCGGAAACGGCGGGAAAACTCTTGACGAAGCGCCTGGTGAAGGCGCGGTAACCCGAGAAGATATCGGTAAAGTCCGAGCCGAACAAACGTTTGTAGAGGCTGTTGAAGATGCGGTTGCCGAAGGCGTGGCCTGTCCTGCCGGCATCGTTGGCGACGCCGCGCCTGGTGCCCACCACCATGTCGGAGCGCTCGGTCAGCAGCGTGTTGATCAGTTGCGGCGCGTCCTCCGGCGCATAGGTGCCGTCGCCGTCGGCCATCAGGTAGATGTCGGCCTCGATGTCGGCGAACATGCGGCGCACGACATTGCCTTTGCCCTGGCGCGGCTCGCGCACCACGATGGCGCCGGCGGCGCGGGCTCGGAGCGCCGTCAGGTCGCGCGAATTGTTGTCGTAGACATAGATCGCGGCGGCAGGCAGCGTTTCGCGAAAGCGCCGCACCACTTCGCCGATCGTCAGCTCTTCATTGTAGCAAGGCAGGAGCACGGCGATGCTCGGCTCATGGCGCACTTCTTGTGGCATATTCGTCTCCGGATGCCCTGTGAGGCCCCTGACCGCTCAAGCGCCGGCCTCGCTCGGGCGGCTTTACTATTTATTGAAGCTGTTAAGGCTAGGTTTAAACCGCCCCGTATTCCTTCCAAAGGTCCCGATATGAGCACAGCCGACGATGGCGCCTCCATTTGGAGGTCCGATATCGCGCTGGCGCTGCTTGCCACGGTGCTGGCGCTTGCCGTCAATGCCTTTGTCGGCTTCCCGGCACTGACCAATGCCGGCGGCGACAACGACAATCTGCTGCGCCTCGTCGAAGTTCGCGACATGCTGGCCGGCCAAAGGTGGTTCGATCTCCACCAGTACAGGATGGGCCTGGAAGGCGGTTTCGTCATGCATTGGTCGCGGCTGGTCGATGCGCCGATCGCGGCCATCATCATGGCCGTATCGGCCCTGACCGGCAGCGCGGCCTTTGCCGAGAATGTTGCGCAAGTGCTGTGGCCGGCGCTGCTCTTTTGCCTGACCGTGTTTTTCACCGCTCGCGCCGTACGCAGCTTTGCCGGTGACAGCGCCGTGCTGCCCGCTGTCGTGATCGGCGCTGCCGCACTGTATTTCCTCGGCATTTTTTCGCCTGGCGCGCTCGATCACCACAATGTCCAGCTGATGCTGAGCATGGCCAGCCTGAGCCTGTTGCTTGAAGCGCCAACGCGCAGGCCGGCGGCATTGCTCTCCGGCCTGTGCGCCGGATTGATGCTGGCCGTCGGCATGGAGACCGCGCCTTATGTGGCCACCATCGGCGCCTCCGTTGCCATGCTGTTTGCCCTCGGCGCCAATGGCGAGAGGCTGATCGCCAGGGATTTCGGCCTCGGCTTTGCCGGCGTCTCCGCCCTCGTCTTTGTCGTCACCATTCCGTGGTCCGCCTGGGGTCAGGCGCAATGCGACGCCTTCTCGACCGTGCAGTTCGTCGTCGCGGCGATTGCCGGAACCGGCCTTGCGGCGATAGCGTCGGTCGAGCCCGCCGGCCGCACACGCCAATGGCGCATCGCCTCACTTGGCCTGCTTGCCCTGCTATTGGGCGCTGTCGTCGTCTTGTTGTTCCCACAATGCCTGGGAGCGCCCTATGCCAACCTCGATCCGCGCCTCAAGGAGCTATGGCTTGATCACATCGACGAGGCGCAATCGCTGTTCAAGCTGCTCGCTGAAGATCCGGCTGGGGTGGTGGCGCGCTATGCCACGCCGCTCATCGCGCTCGTGCTGATGGCGCTTCGCCTTGGCCGTGGCGGCTGGCGGCGGCAGGACAGCCTTGTCGGCGCGCTGCTTGCCGTGGCCTTCATCGTCAGCGCCTGGCAGGTGCGCGGTTCGACATTCTCGATCGCCTTCGCTGTCATCCCGCTTGCCGCCTGGATTGCCAAATGGCGTCAACGGGCCGAGGCCAGCGCGTCGCGCGGTGTGGCGCTGCGCATGGCTGCCGTCTGGCTGGTTTCGGTGAATGCGGTCTGGACTGGGGCTGCCGCGGCGACCTCGGTAGCCTTCGACGACAGCAACACCACGGCGGATAATGGCGACGGCGCCGATGTCGCTTGCCAGCGCATGGCCTCCTTTGCGGCGCTTGGCCGCCTGCCAGGCACCACCATACTGGCAATTTCCAATCTCGGATCGCCGATCCTGGCCTATTCCGGACATCACGTCTTCGCCGGGCCCTACCATCGCAACGTCGCCGGCAACCTGCTGGCGCTCGATGCCTTCCTTGGGTCCGATGCCGATGCCAGGACCATCCTGGCGGATCATCACGTCGGCCTCGTCGCGCTGTGCCCCGGCAGCGCCGAAAGCAAGCTCCTCGCAGCCAAGGCGCCGGCAGGTTTTCTTGCCGGGTTGATGCGCGGCAGCGTGCCGGAATGGCTTGAGCCGGTTGCCGGGACCAGTGGAGCCGCCGTTGAATTGTACCGCGTGCGGCCGGACAGCTGATCGATCGGCGGCCATGCGGCCTTTTGTCGGACATAAGTCCTGACAATCCACTCTTTCGCCCTTGCCCGCCCCACATGGCTCGATAGGATGCGCGCCGGCCGACCGAGATCATTGGACCGGGAGAGAATTTCATGATGCCATCGGCACGCTTTGCCGACCTCGAAGGCGCTTCGGTGCTGATCACCGGCGGCGGTTCCGGCATTGGTGCTGCCTTGACCGAAGGTTTTGTCCGCCAGGGGGCAAAGGTCGCCTTCATCGATATCGCCGACCGTCCGAGCCTGGCGCTGGCCGATCGGTTAGACAAGGAGCTCGGCCGGCGGCCCCTCTATCTCAAGACCGACATACGCGACATCGAGGCATTGCGGCTATCGGCGGCTAAAGCTGCAGAGGCGCATGGCGACGTGACGGTGCTGGTCAACAACGCCGCGCAGGATGACCGCCATGCCGTGGAAGACGTCACGGTGGAGTTCTGGGACAACAATCATGCCATCAACCTGCGCCCGCATTTCTTCAGCGCACAGGCGGTGGCGCCGGGCATGAAGCGGGCCGGTGGCGGCTCGATCATCAATTTCACCTCGACCTCGTTTCTCATCAACCATCCCGACATGCCGGCCTATACCGCCGCCAAGGCCGGCATCGTCGGCCTCACCAAGGGTCTTGCCGGCAAGCTCGGCGTCGACGGCATTCGCGTCAACGCGATCGCGCCCGGCTGGGTGATCACCGAGCGGCAGAGAAAGCTCTGGGTCACCGAAGAAGCGCTCGCCGCTCATGTCGCCAAACAGTGCATCAAAGAGGTGATGCAGCCGGAAGACATTATCGGCACTGTGCTGTTCCTGGCGTCGGATGCCTCACGCATGCTGACCGCGCAGATGCTGATCGTCGATGGGGGGTTCCTGTGATCTCATCGAGCAAAGCAGCTTCCGTCGCGGCCGTCGACTGGGGCACCACCCGCATGAGGGTCTGGCTGCTCGACGGCACCGGCAAGGTTCTCGCCGAGCGGCGCGGCGATGACGGGCTGATCACCGCCCAGGCTAAAGGATTTTCGTCCATTCTCGAAGGGCATCTGGCTGCACTGGGCGCAGCCGAGGCGCTGCCGGTCATCATTTGCGGCATGGCCGGTTCGCGCCAGGGCTGGCTGGAGGCGCCCTATGTCAGCGTGCCGGCGCCGATCGGCGCTATTCTCGCCGGCGCTGCCCGCATCCCCGGCCAGCGCCGCGACATCCGCATCGTGCCTGGCCTTGCCCAGCGTCTGGCCGACGCCCCGGATGTCATGCGCGGCGAGGAGACGCAGCTTGCCGGCGCCGGTTTGCCGGCAAAGGGACGCCATCTCGTCTGCATGCCTGGCACCCATTCGAAATGGGTGCTGGTCGAGGACGGCTCTGTTGCCGGTTTCGGCACCTGGCCGACCGGCGAGCTGTTTTCGGTGCTGGCCGCGCACTCGATCCTGCGCCATTCGCTGGGCGAGCCGCCGAAGCCGGTTGCCGCCGAAAATCCATTTTTCCGGGAGTGGTGCCTGAAGGCGTTGGCCGAAGGCGGTGACATCGGTTCAAGACTGTTCTCGATCCGCGCCGCCAGCCTGCTGCAGGATCTGAAGCCCGAGGATGCCGCCGCGTGCCTGTCCGGCCTGCTGATCGGCGGCGAGATCGCTTCGGCAAATCGCCGTTATGGGGCGAGTACCGTGCCCGTCGTGCTGATCGCGTCGGGCGCACTCGGCAAGCTCTATGCCGACGCCCTCGGCCTTGCCGGGCTCGCGGTCAGGGTGGTCGACGCCGACGAGGCGGTGCGTGCCGGTCTTGCCGAAGCCGCGCGCGAAAATGGCATGATCGCTGGAAATGGAGTTGCCGCATGACCGAAACCGCGCCTTTTCCAAAGCTCGAGCGAGGTCTGGTCGCCATCCTGCGTGGCCTCAAGCCAAGCGAGGCGGTGGCGATCGGCCAGGCGATCTTCGGCGCCGGTATCGAAGCGATCGAGGTGCCGCTCAACTCGCCCGATCCTTACGCCTCCATCGCCAGCATTGTCGGAGCGCTTCCTCCAACAGCCTTGGTCGGTGCCGGCACGGTGCTCAGCGCCGCCGATGTCGACGGCCTGCACAAGGCCGGCGGGCGGCTGCTGGTCAGCCCCAATATCGATGCCGAGGTCATGGGCCGTGCCATGCACTACGGCATGGTGACGATGCCCGGCGTGTTCACGCCGACCGAGGCATTTCAAGCAATCCGGCTCGGCGCCTCGGCATTGAAATTCTTCCCGGCGAGCGTGCTTGGCGCGGCAGGCATTTCGGCGATGCGCGCGGTGCTGCCGGCCAGCGTGCTGGTCGGCGCGGTCGGCGGCGTTTCGGATAAGGATTTTCCCGGCTACAAGGCAGCCGGCGTCAGCGTCTTCGGTCTTGGCTCCAGCCTGTTCAAGCCGGGCATGAGCGTCGACGAAGTGGCAGCGCGAGCGAAAGCCGCAGTTCAGGCCTGGGACGCGGCGTTTGGAGTGGCATGATGAGCGAGACCATTGTTTCGGTTTTTTCCGACCATGTCTGCCAACTCGGCGAGGGACCAAGCTATGACCCTGCCACCGACACGCTCTACTGGTTCGACATCGTCAACGGCCAGCTCCTCGAACAGCGCCTGTCGGGCGGTGCCGTCAAAATCCACGAGCTCGGTCAGATGGCCAGCGCCATCTGCATCATCGACGACCAACGCCAGCTGATCGCCACCGAGACCGGTCTGCATGTCCGCGACGTCGCGACCGGCAAGCTGACGCTGCACACGCCGATCGAGGCCGACAATGCGGTCACCCGCTCGAACGATTCACGCGTTCACCCTTGCGGCGCCCTCTGGGTCGGCACCATGGGCAAGGGCGAGGAGAAGGCCGCCGGTTCGATCTACTGGTTCTTCAAGGGCGAGCTGCGCCGGCTCTATGCCGACGTCACGGTGCCCAATTCGATCTGCTTTTCCGAGGATGGGACGATCGCCTATTACACCGACACCAGCACCGGGCTGTTGATGCGCGTCGGCTGCGATCCGGTGACCGGACTGCCGGTTGGCGAACCGAAGGTCTTCGTCGACCACCGTTCGGCCAAGGGCTATATCGATGGTTCGGTGCTCGACCGTGACGGCATATTGTGGAACGCCTGCTGGGGCGGCAGCGTCGTCGAAGCCTATGGATCCGACGGCAAGCTTATCCGATCGGTGGCGATGCCGGCGACGCAGCCGTCCTGTCCAGCTTTCGTCGGCAGGAACGCCGACCGGCTGGCGGTCACCTCCGCCTGGTCGGGCAAGAGCGAGAAGCAGCGCCTGCTCGACCCGCAAGCCGGCATGACATTCATGCTCGACATTCCAGTCAATGGTCGCTTCGAGCCACGTGTGCTGATTGGCTGACCATGATCCCGAAAGTGGGAACCGCTTTCGGAAAAGGTCATGGTCAAACAGGAAGATGGCGCCGTTGCTGTCGTGCAGGCGTCCAGCTGACGTCGGTTCCGCGAAAGCCGAATGCATTCGCCGTGCGATGCTAGAACGCTTCATCGTTTCGCGGGAACGCTGAACCGCTCTATCTCTTTGTTTTGACGCAATTCCGGACGGAAACCGTTTCACACTTTTCCTGGAATTGCTTTAGGCAATCGTGCTGCCGGGAAATCGTTTCGATCATGTCAAGCCGCGAGCCGAAGCTGATCCTTGTCTACGAGCCGGAAAAGGCCTGCTTCGATCGGCTGGTCGCCGATAACCACGTGCCGGAGCGTGCCGCCGAAATCGCCTCCTATCTGGCGCAATCGACCGACATCGCTGCTGAATTCGACGCACTTGCCGCCGCTTGCCAGAAGCGCGGCCTGTCGTTTGCGCCGGTGGCGCTCGACGACGCCGCAAGCGTTCTCGCCGGCGAGGACCCGAAGACCACGCTGGTCTGGACGCTGACCGACGGCGTCGCCTATTTCCGCGGCGGCGCCGCACCGGCTCTGGCACGGCTGAATGGCCTCAAGACGATCGGCGCCGACGATGCGCTGTTCGCGCTCTGTCAGGACAAGTTCCGGTCCGGCGCCGTGCTCGGCGCGCTTGGCCTGCCGGTGCCGCAGGCGGGCCTTGCCCGTGACGGCGCCTGGCTGGTCGCGCCACCGGCCTCGCCCGCCGGCTGGTTCGTCAAGCCGAACCGGCTCGGCGCCAAGATCGGCATCTGGCCGGATTCGCACTGCCACGATCTCGGCCACGCGCTGGCGCTTAGCCGGCGCGTCTTCGCCGCCTATCGCGACGATGTCATCGTCCAGCCCTATGTCGCCGGCCGCAACGCGCGCGCCAGTTTTCTCGGATTGAGGCCGGATACCGGCGTCGAGGCGCTGGGCATCGCCTTTGTCGATTCGGGCGGCGATTTCCAGACCATGCAGGACAGCCTGACGCTTTACGGCGATGCCGGCGCAGCGGCGAAAGCTGCGGGAAAATATACCGAGCCGGTGCTGCTGCCGGTCGCCGGCAGCCAGCCTGAAGCCGACGCAAGAATCCGTCGCATCGCCGAACGCCTGATGGTCGGGCTTGGCCTGCGGGATGTGTTTTCCATCGATTTCCGGGTCGAAGCCGACGACAGCGTCCACCTCATCGAGTTCGAGGTCTGCCCCGGCCTGCCCTGCTTCGATTTCCGCGATTACTGTCGCCAGCAATGGGGCTTGAGCCTCGCCGACGCGATGGCGGAGGCAGCGGCGAACCGGCTTCTCGCCTAAATCCCCTCGACCAGCACGATTTCACCGTCGGCCACCTTCTGGCGGATCGCGACGGCGCGCTGGTATTCGGGCGAGTGGTAGCAGTCATGCGCCGCCGCAAGCGACGGAAACTCGATGATCACGTTGCGGTCGCGGCCCGGCCCCTCGGCCTTCTCATGCGCGCCGCCGCGCGCCAGGAACTTGGCGCCGAAGCGGTCGAAGGCCGGTTTGGCAGCTGCGACATAGTCCTTGTAGCCTTCCGCATCGCGCACGTCGACGCGAGCGATCCAGTATCCCTTGGGCATGGTATTTCTCCTGGTTTTTGGCCGTGCGCGGACCGATTTTGAAAGTCGCTCCGGTGAGATGGCTGGGGGTGTTTTCGAGAACCGGAGCGGAGCGCACTTAAAGTACATGAGCACCGGAAGCGGAGAAAACGCCGTCAGACGGCTGCTGGAGCCAGTTTCGGAATTGGTCCTCAGGCCGAGCGCATTTCATCGAGGATCGCTTCCGCCGCCGCCCGCCTGTCGGCCACTCCGACGATCGGCCGGCCGATGACGAGATGGCTGGAGCCGTTGCGGATCGCCTGCGCCGGCGTCACCACCCGTTTCTGGTCGCCATGGTCGCTGCCCTTCGGCCGGATTCCCGGCGTCACCACGGCCAGGTCGGGGCCGACGATGCGGCGCACCGCCTCAGCTTCCTCGGCCGAGCAGACGATGCCGCCCATGCCGGCATGCAGCGCCTGCTCGGAGCGCCTCAGCACCAGTGTATGCGGATCATACTCATAGCCGGCGTCGATCACGTCCTGTTCGTCCATCGAGGTCAGCACGGTGACCCCGAGTAGGCAAAGGTCGCTGCCCCTGGCAGCCTCGACCGCCGCCTTCATCGTCTTCGGATAGGCATGGATGGTCAGCATGCTCATGCCCATCCTGGCGATGTTTTCGACCCCCTTGGCCACGGTGTTGTCGATGTCGAGCAGCTTCATGTCGAGAAAGATCCTGGTGCCGCCGCTGGCCAGCTCGCGGGCGAAGTCGAGCCCGCCGGCAAAGGCGAGCTGGTAACCGATCTTGTAGAAGGAGACGATCCCGTCGAGCTCGCGCACCGCTTTCTCGGCTTCCTTCAGCGTCGGCAGGTCGAGGCCGACGATCAGCCTTTCCTGCATCGTGTCGGCATGCGCGGCGTCCGGGATCATGCCTCGATCCGCGTCGACAGCATGCGCGAGGTTTCGATCAGCGTTCGGCATAGGTGCTCCATCGATTGGCGTAGCCTCTCGTCCCTGAACTTGCCCTCGTCGTCGAAGGCGTAGCCGCCCTCCGGCACCGAGCATTCCGGTGTCACCACCTCCATCCGGCAGCGTACCAGAACGGCGCGCAGATGGTTGATGCAGCGTATCCCGCCGAAGGGTCCGTTGGAAGACGAGCAGAGGCCGGCGACCTTGCCGGCAAGTGGCCTGAACGTCCGGCCGCCATCCTTGCGCAGCTGGCTCACCCAGTCGATGCTGTTCTTGAGCAACGGTGGAATGGAGCCGTTATATTCGGGCGTCGCGATCAGCAGCCCGTCATGGGCGGCGATCATCCGGCCGAGCTTGACGGCGTTTTCGGGAATGCCTTCGTCCTTTTCCAAATCCTGGTCGAGGATCGGCAGCGGATAGTCGGCGAGCGAGATGCGGGTCACCTCGGCGCCCTGCATGGCAAGTTCCTTCTGTGCCACGTCGGCGGTCCTGCCGCTATAGGCGCCGCTGCGCACCGAACCGGCGACGACGAGAATTTTCGGGATCACAGCCATGGGTCTGCCTTGTCACCCGATGGGTATAAGACAAGTGCTATTCAAACCCAACGTTTCAATTCATGCGGCCCCGCGTCGGTAGATCCAAAGCTGCGTCGGCGGAATGTTGCGGATGACGAAATGGAAATGCTCGACCGTATAGTCGCCGCGGCCCGGCGGGATCGGCGACAGCGGCCCGTAAGTCAGCTGCACGATCGGCCGGCCCGCCGGGATACGGTCGAGCAGGCTCTCGACATAGGCGATGCGCTGGGCGACAGGGAAATTGAGCAGCGGCACGCCCGATATCACAGAATCGAAGATCAGGTCGCGCTTGTCGCCGAGCGTCGCGTCGAGATTGAAGGCGTCGCCCTCGATGACGTTGACGCCTGGATAAAGCTGGCGCAGATGGCGCACGAAATCAGTGGAATATTCGACCGCGTAGAGATTCTCAGGCTTAATGCCCTGGGCGAGGATGGCGCGTGTGATGACGCCTGTACCGGGCCCGACCTCGAGCACCGGCAGGCCGGATGTCGGATCGACGATCGAGGCCATCTTGCCTGCGGTGATGGAACTGGTCGGGACGATCGAACCGACCGCCTTCGGCTTGTCGATCCAGCCCTTGAAGAACTTCAGCTCGTCGTCGAACTTTTCCGCCAGCGTCTTTCGCAGTCCGGGACTACGCGTCATTGAAAGTCCTCCTCAACGCTCCCTCGCATGCTACTTAGCAGTTACGAGGTGCAAGACAAGGCGAATCCCCGGATAAGGTGTTGATGACGCTCGGGAAGCGTTTTCCAGGGATCAGCTTCAGTGCTCGCCGAACGTTTCGAAAAAGTCTTTCATGCGGGCGAAAAATCCGCTCGACTGAGGCGAATTGTCCTTTGAGGAAAGCTGCTCGAATTCCTCCAGCAATTCGCGCTGACGGCGCGAAAGGTTCTGCGGCGTCTCAACCACGGTCTGGATGTAGAGGTCGCCGATATTAGGCTGGCGCAGCACAGGCATGCCCTTGCCCTTGAGGCGGAACTGGCGACCGTTCTGGGTGCCTTCCGGCACCTTCACCTTCGTCTGGGTACCGTCCAGTGTCGTCACCTCGAACGAGCCGCCAAGCGCTGCTGTCGTCATCGAGATCGGCACCTTGCAATAAAGATCGGCCCCGTCGCGCTGGAAGAATTCGTGCGGCTTGACCGCGAGGAAGATGTAGAGATCGCCCGACGGGCCGCCGCGCAGGCCAGCCTCGCCCTCATTGGCCAGCCGGATGCGGGTGCCATCCTCGATGCCGGCAGGGATGTTTACCGACAGCGAGCGCTCCTCGGTGACACGGCCTTGGCCGGCGCATTTCGGGCACGGATCCTTGATGGTCTGGCCGCGCCCCTGGCATTGCGGGCAGGTGCGCTCGATCGAGAAGAAGCCTTGCGTGGCGCGCACCTTGCCGTGGCCGTTGCACATCGAGCAGGTGACGGGCTGGGTGCCAGGCTTGGCGCCGCTGCCCGAGCATTCCGAGCAGGAAATCGAGGCTGGCACCCGAATCTGCGCGGTCTTGCCGGAAAATGCCTCTTCCAGCGTAATTTCCATATTGTAGCGCAGGTCGGCGCCGCGCTCGCGTCCGCCGGACGAGCGGCGCTGGCGCCCGCCCATCATGTCGCCGAAAATGTCTTCGAAAATGTCGGCGAAGCCGCCGGCGCCAAAGCCTTGCGCCCCGCCATTCATACCGCCGTGCTCGAAGGCGGCGTGGCCGAAGCGATCATAGGCGGCGCGCTTCTGCGGGTCCTTCAGTGTCTCGTAGGCTTCGTTGATTTCCTTGAACTTGTGCTCGCAGGCATGGTCGCCTGGGTTGCGGTCGGGATGGAACTGCATGGCGAGCTTGCGAAAAGCGCTCTTGAGCTCCTTCTCGTCGGCGCCCTTTTGCACGCCTAGCGTTTCGTAAAAATCAGCTTTCATGTTTTCCCGCAGTCCGGATAGTCAACGTCTTGAAGCATCGTTGCGTCGTTTGCCGGCACGCTGTTCCGATTTAGGTGTGATGGAGCCGCGATGCCAGTGTCTACGAGGCTTTGTCCGCATTTTTTCGGGCAGCTCAGCGTTTTTCCGGCAAAGGGTTGCAAAAAAGCCCGGCTGTGCGCCGGGCTTTTTCCCTTACCTGTACCGTCAGGCGGTTCAGGCCGACTTCTTCTTCTCGTCGTCTTCGTCGATTTCCTCGAAGTCGGCATCGACGACGTCACTGTCCTTGGCGGCATCAGCCTTGGCGTCGGCCTCGGCGGCTTCCTTCTGCGAAGCCTCGTACATGGCCTGGCCGAGCTTCATCGAGACTTCGGCGAGCGTCTGCGTCTTGGCCTCGATCTCGGTCACATCGTCGCCTTCGGCAGCGGTCTTCAGCGCCGCGATCGCATCGGCGATCGCCGTGCGGTCGGCCTCGGAAACCTTCTCGCCGTATTCCTTCAGAGATTTCTCCGAGGAATGCACCAGCGCCTCGGCCTGGTTGCGGGCCTCGACCAGCGCGCGCCGCTTCTTGTCGGCTTCGGCATTGGCCTCGGCGTCCTTGACCATCTTCTCGATGTCGGCGTCCGAAAGGCCGCCGGACGCCTGGATGCGGATCTGGTGCTCCTTGCCGGTGCCCTTGTCCTTGGCCGAGACGTTGACGATGCCGTTGGCGTCGATGTCGAAGGTGACCTCGATCTGCGGCACGCCGCGCGGCGCAGGTGGGATGCCGACCAGATCGAACTGGCCGAGCGCCTTGTTGTCGGCGGCCATTTCACGCTCGCCCTGGAAGACGCGTATGGTCACCGCCGACTGCGAATCCTCGGCCGTGGAGAACACCTGGCTCTTCTTTGTCGGAATCGTCGTGTTGCGTTCGATCAGCCGCGTGAACACGCCGCCCAGCGTCTCGATGCCGAGCGACAACGGCGTCACGTCGAGCAGCAGCACGTCCTTGACGTCGCCCTGCAGCACGCCGGCCTGGATAGCGGCGCCCAACGCGACGACCTCATCCGGGTTGACGCCCTTGTGCGGCTCCTTGCCGAAGAACTGCTTCACGATCTCCTGGATCTTGGGCATACGGGTCATGCCGCCGACCAGGACGACTTCGTCGATTTCGCCGGCCTTCAGGCCGGCATCCTTGAGCGCCGCCTTGCAAGGATCGATCGTGCGCTGGACGAGATCCTCGACCAGGCTCTCGAACTTCGCCCGCGTCAGCTTCAGCGTCAGGTGCTTGGGGCCGGTGGCATCGGCGGTGATGAAGGGCAGGTTGATCTCGGTCTGCGTGGTGGACGACAGCTCGATCTTGGCCTTTTCAGCCGCTTCCTTGAGGCGCTGAAGGGCGAGCTTGTCGTTCCGCAGGTCGATGCCCTGTTCCTTCTTGAACTCGGCCGCCAGATATTCGACCAGACGCATGTCGAAATCCTCGCCGCCGAGGAAGGTGTCGCCATTGGTCGACTTCACCTCGAACACGCCGTCGCCGATTTCGAGCACCGAAATATCGAACGTGCCGCCGCCAAGGTCATAGACGGCAATCGTCTTGCCTTCCTTCTTGTCCAGTCCATAGGCAAGCGCTGCCGCCGTCGGCTCGTTGATGATGCGCAGCACTTCGAGGCCGGCGATCTTGCCGGCATCCTTGGTCGCCTGGCGCTGGGCGTCATTGAAATAGGCCGGAACGGTGATGACCGCCTTCTCGACCTTCTCGCCGAGATAGGCCTCCGCCGTTTCCTTCATCTTCTGCAGGATCATCGCCGAGATCTGGCTAGGCGACTGCTTCTTGCCGCCGGCCTCGACCCAGGCGTCGCCATTGTCGCCCTTGACGATCTTGTAGGGGACAAGCTTCTTGTCCTTCTCCGTCACCGGATCGTCGTAGCGGCGGCCGATCAGGCGCTTGACCGCGAAAATGGTGTTCTCAGGATTGGTGACCGCCTGGCGCTTGGCCGGCTGGCCGACAAGGCGCTCGCCGTCGCTGTTGATGGCGACGATGGAAGGAGTCGTGCGCGCGCCTTCCGCATTCTCGATGACCTTGGATTCCTTGCCGTCCATGATGGCCACACAGGAGTTGGTTGTTCCCAGATCGATACCGATTACTTTTGCCATTTCTCTAATCTCTCCGCTAAGCAGGCTCTCAGGACCCGTACAGGCGTTCCGACGAAAGCCCCTGTTCACAAGAAATTCCGCTCCGGCAACCGGCATTCGGCGCTGGACGGCTTGGCGCGTATATAAGAACAGGCTGCGTGGCGCGCAAGCATTCTGCGCAAGGCGTTCACCATTCATCGCGGTTGATCGGATTCGGGACCGGCACGCCCGTATTTTCCGGCCGTGATCCAGCCCGGTCCGGCCCGGCCCATGAACCTTTCCGCCTCACCTCGCGACTGACGCTCAGGTGCCGCGTGGTGCGGCCCCGGAAAGGAAAGCCCCATGACCACAGATCCAGAGGCTCCATGGTCTCCGGGAACAGCAGGAGCTCAGCGCGACTATCGCCTTCGGGACCGGGTCGATGCGCTGGGCTTTTCGCCGGTTCCGTTGACCCTGCGCGGACGCAGGCGTATCGTGACGTTGAGGAAAGCAGACAATTCGATCAGGGATGAACGTGCCGGAACGCCGCGCCTTGCCCTGATTTGCGCGCCGGGATCGGATGTTTCTCCCATGACCTGTGGGGGGAGATCCATGTCTTGCGACCACCGCGCGTTCGTGCGCTCTCGTGCCGGCCGTTTGCGCCGCGCCATCCAGGCTGCCACCGGAATGTCGATCTTGGCGCTCGCCACTGGGCTCTGGCTCGGTGGCTCGGCCCAGGCTCAGGAAACCCGGATCATCTATCCCGGCTCGATGGCAATGACCGGATTCTCCGGCACCATCATTCCCAATTTCGAGGAAGGCCTGCCGCCGGGCGTCGATCCCGTCGACGAAACCTTCATCGACACGGCGCGCGCGACCTTGCGCATCTTCGACGTCTCAAGGCTGGGCGGGCCGGCGTCTGGCCAATTGGTCTTCACCCCGCCACCGTTCGAGGTCACGGCCGGGCAAATCGGCCAGGTGTTCGGCATCACCTACGACGACGGCGTGCGCGACGGCGTTCCATCGGCCATTCCAAACCTCTATGCCGGCGCCACGTCGCTGCACGGCATCCGCATAGTCACGCCAGACGGCGACGCCGACGGCCGGCCGGAGCGGCAGCGCCGCGGCACGGCTGACGCGGTCTTCATGGACGGCCAGTTCGGCACCGAAAACGGCGGCGGCCCCGGAACGATCTGGAAAATCGACGGCATCACCGGCGCCGTCTCGAAATTCGCCGATATCGACGCCAATAGCGGTCCCGGCATCGGCGACGTCACTTTCGACAATATCCACCGCCAGTTCTTCGCCAGCGATCTCGACACCGGCCTCATCCACCGCATCGACGCCAATGGCGCGCTGCTCGACGCGTTCGACCACGGTATAGCCGGCCGCCCGGCGCACGGGCTTGCCGCCCTTGCCGACGACGGCTCGGTGATTGACATCCAGGGTGCTGCCTTCGACAGCGAGGACCCCGACAGCTGGGGCTACACGCAGGACGAGCGCCGCGTCTGGTCGGTCGCCTATCGTGGCAGCCGGCTCTATTATTCGGTCGGTGATAAGGCGGAGATCTGGTCGGTGGGCGTTGCCGGCGACGGCAGTTTCGCCGGCGACCCGCGCTGGGAACTGACGGTCAAGGCCGACAAGGATTACGCGGTCACCGACATCGCCTTCGACAACGAGGGCTTCATGTACCTGGCCCAGCGCGGCCCGGTGGAGAACCGCTACGACTACAGCCAGTTCGCCGATTCCGGCAAGGGTGAGGTCATCCGCTATTGGCGCGAAAATCCGGACGATCCGGCGACGGAATCGGCCTGGGTGGAAGTGCCGCAGGAATATGCGGTCGGCTTCCCGCAAGACAACCGACAGTCGGCCGGCGGCCTCGACCTGCAATATGGCTACGATGCCGAAGGCAATCTCGATACCGGCGTCTGCACCGACACGCTGGTCGATACCGGCGACAAGTTACGCGACAACCCGGAGCTTGCCGAACAACTCGCAGCCGGCGGGCCGCTCGCCGTGCACGGCGTGCAAATCACGCCGACGGCACTGGCCAAGCCGGCCAACATGCCGCCTTTCGGCTCGTGGTTCGTCGACTTCGACAATTATTTCGAAGACCCGGAAGTCGAAGGCCATGTCGGCGACGTCGAGGTCTGGCGCCCCTGCGAAGGCCGTGCCGGCTATTACGAGCAGGTGCCTGGCGGCTATCTGCCACCGTTCTATCCGCCGGACTTTCCGCCCCCCGGCAATCTGCCTCCTTGCCTCGATGTCGAGGATGTCAGGTATTTCTGCACGCCCTCCGGCCTCGAGGCCGATCTCTATCTCCATGACCATGCCGGCTTTGGCGGCGATTCGATCAGGGCTCTGTCCAGGACCCCTGGCGTCGGGGTGACTTCACCTCTGTCGCATGCGCCCGGCGCGCCATACACGATCGGCATCACCGGCCATTACCCTGGCGATACGGTCGATGTCGGGCTCTGCTTCTACAGGCAGTCCGATACCGACAAGGGTGGCTACTACCCTTGCTGCAAGATGACCTTGCCGCTCAGAACCCCAGCCGTCAGCTGCGAACCGTGAGGAGGGGAAGATGAGCAATCTCGCATTTTTCCCGCCTGCGACAAGCAGCCAATCAACCGGCAAACAATCATTCGTCATGGAGACCATCATGAAACCCCTGTCACTCGCCAGGCGCGGCGTGCGCTGGCTGATGGCGGCCGGTATCGCGGTCGCCATGCTGAGTCCGCTGCAAGGCTTCGCTGAAGACCTTGCTCCGGCCAAGACCAAGCCTGCCGATGCGGTCACTGTCATTCCCGATACCAGGCTCGATTTCGACAATCCTCGCACCGTCAATCCGGAGCCGGGCCGGATCGTGCCCTTGTTCACCAAGAAAGGCACCCAGAGAGGCTGCGACTATGTCGTATACTCGCTGAGCTTTGGCTTGCGCGGCAATCCGCAGGGTCTTGCCAGCCCCGGCCTCGCCGCCGTGCTGAAAAAGGTCAGGCTCGATTTCAGGGACCAGCTCCCGCACGGCCTGCGCATCGTCGGCGTGCATGTGACCGGCGACGGCACCGATGCGTCCGGCGGACCGCTGCCCGGTGCTGTGATCAGCAGTTCGGCTGGCCCGGACGATACCGCGACGGTGTCCGATTTCCGGATTTCCGCCAGCGATCTCGACGGCATCGGCGCTGCGAACGAGCGCGTCATCACGTTCCAGATCACCGCCAAGATCGACCATGCGGCGTTTCCGTCGCCGACGATCGTTCACAACCAGGGCGTGGTCAAGGTGAGCCGCGAACGCGGCGCCGGCATCGAAATCCCGTCGCAGGACCCGGGCAAGCCGGACGACGGCAATTATCTCACGGGTGCAAAGACGTCGATCAAGATCGACGTCACCAGGTGCAACCCGCCGCCTCCACCTCCCGGCAAGGAATGCTTCAAGGTGGAGCGCGGCACGGTCGATTGCGTGCCCGGCGGCGGCGCCTTCATCTACCACATGCCGGTCGGCCCAGAGATGGCTGGCAAATGGGTGCAGCTTTCGACGACGACACCCGGCATCACCATCATTCCCGACACGCAATTGGTGCCGGCCGGCGGCGGTGTGCTCAATTGGAAGATCGTCGGCGCTTCACCCGGCGACGTCATCCACATCATCGTCACCGGTATCGAAACCTATGCCGGCCCGAGGGAGGGCTGGGGCCTGTGCTGCACGCAGACCATCGATATCGTCATCCCGCGTGATCAGCGCTGCCCGCCGAAGGACAAGGAACCGGATCTGAAAGTCGAAAAGCGCGCCGACGTGCAACGTTGCACGATCGGCGGCGGCTGCGACTTCACCATCAGGGTCACCAATGTCGGCGATGCACCCTACCACGGCAAGATCGTGCTCGACGAAGTCACCCTGCCGGCCGGCTCCACCCTCGATTCAGGGCCGAACCCGCCTTGGGTCTGCGCGCCTGGAACCACCCCGATGATTTGCACTCATCCGGTGACTACGCTCAATCCGGGTGCCTCTGTCGACCTCAAGCTCGGCTTCAAGCCGGCCGCAGGCTGGCGAGGCAGCGTCTTGCGCAACTGCGCCACTTACGATTATGCCAGCGGCAAGCCGCTTTTCGGCAGCCAGCAAGACGATCGCGGCTGTGCTTCGATCCCGGTCTGCCGGCGTGGCGATCGTGACCGCGACTGCCGGCCGCCGGTGGAGAAGAAGGTCGACCTGATCCTGAAGAAGCGCGCCCGCACCGAATTCTGTTCGGCCGATGGCGTCTGCACCTTCGTGGTCGACATAATCAACAATGGCAGCGTCCCCTATAATGGGCCGCTGACGGTCGTCGATACCTATCGGGGCGGCGCGCCGGCATCCTCGACCTTCGGCCCGACGCCGCCATGGACATGCGGACCGAACGGTCCCGGCAAGTTCCGCTGCAACAATGCCGGCATCGTGCTGTTGCCTGGCGCCTCGACGCCGATCTTCGTCAGGGCGGTGATGCCGGCCAACTACCGGCCCGACCGTGTCGAGAACTGCGCCGAGGTGAAGGCTATTCCCGGTGAGAACGACATCACCAACAACAGGGCGTGCGCCAAGGAACGCATCCATCATCCGAATGGCGGCCAGCCGGCCCTGCGCATCACCAAGGTGTGCAATGGTTCGCTGGCCGGTGCTGCGGTCGTTTCCTGCCGCATTACCGTCATCAGCCTCGGCACCACTGCCCCGACCGGTCCGGTACGGGTCAACGATGCCGCGACGCTGATAGCCAGCGGAGCGCCGGTCCAGATCCAGACCGTCACCCCAGACGGCGCGGAATGGACTTGCGGACCGGTTCCGGCCAACACACTGTCCTGCCAGATTCCCGGCGCCGTCATGACGCCTGGAACCAGCCGCTATTTCGACGTGACGGTTGCCGCGAACGGCGAATTCGAGAACTGCGCACGCGGCTCCTACGGCCCGGCTCCGGGAGACGACATCGTCTATCCGATCGGCCAGGCCTGCGCCAAGGGCGGCGGCGCCTCGACCATCCGCGTCGAGAAGACCGGTGATGCCGAGTGCAAGCCCGGCCAGCCCTGCTCGTTCGAGATCACCATCACGAACGATGGCGCGAGCGCCTTCTCCGGCCCGGTTCGCATCGGCGATGCGATCGGCGTCGAAGGCCTCGGCCGGCTGGAGGGCGTTGCGATCACCTCGATCGATCCGCCCTTCGGCTGCTCGCCGGAGCCGGCAATCTTGCCTGTGTCCTGCATCGCTCAACTGACGCTCGGCGCCGGGGAAAGCCACGTTCACAACGTGACCCTGGTGCTTCCCGACGACGGTCGCCTGGCAAATCTGCAGGGCACTGTCAATGGTCAGAACTGCGTCGGCGTGCTCTCTCCCGACACGCCGGTGCAAGGCGGCGGCGACGTGTTGTCCCGCGGCGCGGCCAACGTGCAGGGCGATCACGGCAAGGCCTATGCCTGTCATCCCTTCACCATCAGGAATGAGGTGAAGAAGGAATGCTCGGCAGGCTTCGTCATGAACGACGCCGGCAACTGCGTCTGCCCGCCCGGCACGACCTTCCGCAACGGCCAATGCTCGTCCGGCGGCGGCACGGTCATCGTGCCGAAGCCAAAACCTTGCGTTCTGCTCAAAGGCCAGATCCGTACCGAAGACGGACGCTGCGTCTGCCCGCACGGAACCGAACTGGAGAACGGCGCTTGCGTGGGGAAAGAGCCGAAGCCCGAGCAGTGCACCATCCGTGGCCAGATCCACGACGCTGCCGGCGATTGCGTCTGCCCGCGGGGCACGGAAGTCAGGGGTAGTGCCTGCCGGCCAATCCAGCCGAAGCCGGAGCAGTGCACCATCCGCGGTCAGATCCACGACGCCGGTGGCGATTGCGTCTGCCCGCGGGGTACGGAAGTCAGGGGCAATGCCTGCCGGCCAATCCAGCCGAAGC
>NZ_JAMYLR010000063.1:0-22126 GCF_040318155.1 Mesorhizobium sp. M1307
GGGATACAGCTGCATAGCATCCTGCGGCGGCGATGGCCCAAGCTCCGGCACGTAGGACTGCGCGGCTGCCACGGCGGGCAGCATGGTAACGAGGGAAAGTACCAGGAGAGCTGCGACCTTCTTCATTGCATGTCCTCAAACTTGCACCGGCAGATGATCGGACCATACGCGGCAAGATGAAAGATGGTTGCGGCTATTTTCCAATGATATGTTTAAGTTCAAAGATCAGACAGAGACGGCGGCTGCGCGCATGTGATTTCGGAGTGGCGAAGTAGCCGCGTTACCTACGCGCCCGGCAATTGGATGGGCAGGGGTCCTAAGAGGAAACAGGCGGCGAAATGGGTCAATGTATTTCTCTAGGGCTGCCGGTTGGTAGACGCGACGCCGCCGACGCGCATATGATCTTCCACGATCCGTGCACCGGGCACACCCGATCCCCGCCCACACCCTGTGCTTGCGCCGAGCCGAAGGGTGCGGCGCGCTTTTTTGCGTTTACGGGTCGCTCATCGCTTGGCAAATGAGCGCAACTAAGCGATGGAGCGCGCCTTTAGGGCGCCAGGCAAGGAAATCGTCCACGCTCAGCCAGTTCACCGGATTTGACTCAACATTTGGCCGGCTGAATTCCACATAGAGATGCAGATCGTCAGGCACAAAGACGAGTCGCCACGTTCCCTTTGCGTCGGCGGCGAGGCTGTAGGCGAGGACGGTCATGGCAATCACTCCTTCGCCCCGAGATTGCCTAGTCCGCAGGGCAAATCCATCGCAAGAAGTTGGTGTTGACAGCGCTTTTTTGCGTTTGTCGGACGCGATTGACCTGCACTCCCGATCATGAGCGGAATGAGAACATTCAGTGGGGGCAGGGGTCGGGAGATGACATTTCAGGCAGTCGCTTTGATGGTGACATTGGTCGCCGCAACGCCCAACAGTGATTTGCCTCCCAACGCGGTTGAAAGTGTGCGGATGAAGGCTGAGACCGTGATCACCGAAAGCCGCAAGATGAAAGCAAAAGGGATGATGCCGGCGTCCATTGACTGCCGAATCGATAGCATCTCCGGAACCGCAGCGGTTTACTCGATGAAAATCGTCTGGGTGCCAAACGAGGCCGGCATTATATGGCGCTTCGGAGTAGGCACGGCCGAAGAAAACGCCAAACTAGAAGAAGGAAATCGGGCGTCAGGTATTCGCAACGTTTGGTCGAAGCAATTGATCGACAAAGCTTCGGGCTGGCACGCCTCGTGTGTGCTTTGGGAGGGACCGGGCTACAGATGAAATGCCTGCTGCCCTTACACAGCGCGTAGGTTCTCATCGATTTCGCCATCGACATTTCCGGCACGCCTGCCGGGACGAGGTCGACAGCTTCATCATCCTGCCGCCGTCAGGCGCGCGGTCGCAATCGGCCCTGCGCGGGGGCTCGAGGCATTCCTGAAGAGCTGTTTTTTCCCGAATACGATTTTACTGCCAACGGCGAAATTTTGCGGTCGACGACGACTACCAGGTGTTGCCGATCTGCGGCGTGGGCGGCGACGAGCCGGGCACGCTGCGGGTGCTCGACTATGCTAAGCAATCGGTGATGATGGGCATCGCTGCCGCACTTAAGGCTTTCAGGCTTGGCCGGCCCCGGGCGCTGAACTAGCGGGACCATTGCTCTGCGGGAAGCGGGGTGTGCTGCGGCTCGGCGTGATGAAACACCTGTCCAAGATCGCGCGCGTCGAACGTCTGACCGCAAAGTGGGCAGTAGACGAAGTGCTTCGATTCATCCTCCACTGGCCCGTCATGCGGCTTGCCTTGGTAGCCGGTAGCGATGTTGTCGGTTCTGATCCTCGTCATTCATCCGCAACGCAACCATCGGGTATTGGTTTCCGTGCGGAATCACGTTCGTTCACTCTGGCTAATATAAGCTTTGTACCTACAATTCAGTGGTGAGTAAAATTGTAAGCACCGGCTGCGGCCGGCTCGAGTTCATTCCGCCTATGGAGCCAAAAGACGAAGAGCTTCACGGTCCAGGAATACGAACTGCTGGGCGTCGAGCGTGAGCCGGGCAAGGCGGCATTCGCCTTGCTGGCCGAGCCAGGCACCGGGAAGTATGTCGGTTCGGCGTTCATCAGTCTGGGCCGCGACATGAAGGAACGGCTGTGGAAGCGGGCAAGGAACATGGCGGCCCGCCTCCGGGCGGCATCAAGAAGCGACCGGCGACGCAGTGGGTTGGGCCAGGCGTGAAGCTGCGGATCAAGCACCTTCGTGGCGGACATAAGTATATACGCCATGCGTCGCTGCTTGGCTTCGGCGACGATCCGGAGCGTCCCGGAAAATAATGACGAGCCGCTTCGCTGCGGGTCAATCAAGTAACTGATACAATCCGCTGATTGATTTAATTCGTTGTCACGACGAGGCCAAGCGTGCCTTCGATATCGGCTCTCAGTCCAACACGGAAGCAAGAGAACCTCAAATGCAGTCTGTCTCACAACACTGCGCTGGCTACAGCCAAGTTCATTTCATCAGTCTCGTTGCAGAATTCGTTGTCAATAAGTCACTTGCGCCAGCAAGATAAATTGAGCCATTGCCGTTCATCTCGATCCGGTTGACCACAAAGATGCGAGGCTTACTGTCGGTCGACAATGCACCGCCACCTGTAAGAAAAAGCTTTTGTGACGGCAGATAGACTATACCGCCTAGATCTGTATCGCCACCGCCAATGAGCGTGGAGGTTCTCTCCACGCCTTGGGGTTTTTGAGCTAGCGCGATCCCCATCCACGGACCGCTGGTCGGCGCCGTCAGGCGTAGCTTGGCGCCGGCCTGCATTGTGGTGGTGGCCTGATCGTCGAGTAGAACGATGGTGGTACCGTCAGCTGCATCGAGAACCGCGCCGGAGGAGAGCGAAAGCCCTCCCGTCCTGATAACATACGTTCCCGCGGCAAGATTGACCACCGCTCCGACCGATAGAGTGAGCCCTCCACAAAAAGTGCCGGGAATGAGATTTGCGGTGGCGTTTTTGATCACCAGGTTATTGTAGGTGCACACATTGTCTGTTGGCCAGACCAGTCGGGAGATAATGGGATCTGCCAGCTCTTTCTGATTGAAAAGCGGTTGAGGGTTGAAGCCGGCAGACGGCCCGGAGGGGCCGACGACTGACGTCACCAATGTCCTGATGGACGATGCGCCATTCGTGGCTAGTGCAGACCCCGATCTTGAATTCACCTGCGCAACGCATTTCTGGCCATTTATCGATGAAGACCCCGAATTCGACCATGCGTTCGAGGCGGACCGATCTAACACGAGAAGACAGACTGGGTATCGCGGATAGGCAATCGCGGTTGCGCTTCGGCTAATATCAAGTTTATCGACGCCAAGGATTGCCGAGAAGGCCAATTCCTGCGGTTGGTGCAATACAACCGTCACGATTGTGGGATTGGTTGTTCCAACCGTCTGGTGGGCGTCACCACTATAGGGACTTCGCGTGGCCACAAAGGTGGGGCTGGCGAAAGTATCAACGTTCTCCTGACGCTGTTCCGATGTCATATCACTGCTGTTCGCGCTTGCCACGGCCAACTGAAGGGCCGTGGAGTCGGCTCCCTCCTGCAACTGTTGGGCAGTTCGGCTCACGCGCGCAAAGTCTATCGCCACTCCGACGCCCAAAAGCACGACTGGCAAGACCAACGCAAACACCACAGCGAGGTTGCCGCGTTCTGTACGCCAAAATCGTTCGTTCACTCGCATGGAAGCCCCCTTCATTTAGCTGGGACAAACCTAGAGGCAGCATATGGAGGGTCCGTTTCGCGAGCCGGTAAAGTTGTCTCGATCCCAAATCAGCTTGCGGGGAGCAGCTGAATCAGCGTCTCAAATTCACCACGATGACGCCGCCGAGCGCCAGTGCGCCGCCGTCTGGCGCCGGGTCTGGCGATCGTCAAGGCCGGCCCGCACGCATCATCGCGCGCGCGATGGCGAGTTGCGCTTCGACCTTGGCATTTTCCTTTTGCGTCATGTTGTCGGCTGCGATCAGGCGACGGAGCGACCGCATCACCTCGCGGGTGCCGCCAACCGGCCCTGGCACTTCAGGCAGTGCCGGTTGCGGCAGGAGTTGTAGGCGATGCGCCATTGGCCGCAGTCCTTGCAGGCCTCAACGTGACCGCCGAGCGCTGCGGTGCGGCAGTTCTCGATCGCCGACATGACCTTGAGCTGAAGAAGGCTCAGGTGACCTGTCTGGGCGGCCCGATACGCAGACCCGGCTGCGCGGCGACCTCGATGGAAGCGCGCACGGCTCAGCCGTCCGGCGAGATCTCTGCTGGCCTGAAGAGGCCAAGCTTGTCGAGCGGGCTCGTGACGGTGCGCACCGCACAGAGTGGCGTGAGCCGATAGGCTCGGCTGATGTTCACCACCGGTCGGCCCGCCTTGCCGTGTGAATTTGTATCCCCTTTAGACTCGTGAGACCGTTCTGCGAGAATGTCTGGAAACGAGCTCATATTTGCCGGTGCTCGATCGGTGACGAAAGCGAGACGGACGCGACCGAATAGCCGCGAAACCATCGCCGCACTCGCTTGCGCCAAGATGGCAGCAATCGAGACTTCCGCGACAGCAAGGTCCGCTTGCACCAAAAACGACCTACCGAAGCAGATATCAACCACTGGAGGGAGTAGTATTGAAACCACTGTGAACCCGTGCCCGCGGCGGTTTTCAAGTCCGGTGTCTTGGCAATAGCGCGTCGCGGCTGAACGGATTCATGCGACGCGCCTTCCCGCAGCCTTTTGCCAATGAGACTTGACAGCCGCAAGTAGTTGGCGCTCGCTGGTGTGAGCATTTCGAAAAATGGCCACGACCATTACTGTCAAGATTTCGGCCGCCGGGTCCAAAGGGTCGAGATGCTCATCCGCGCAGACCTGATCGAACACGCGTTCGCAAATAGCCAGATCATGAGGGCTGAGGCAGGTGCGATTGAAATACCGAGGCGGCATCTGTGCGAACCTTTCAGGGCCCCGCTACCGTGCTTGCGGCGGGCTTTTTGCTGATGAACCGCTAAAGCGGTGGCTGTCAAAATGACATTGTCATCTGCAGTGACTAGGAATCAATTTACTTGGTTCCTGATTGCTCCTTTATTAATCCTAGCATAACCGCACACTCACGCGCTTTATATTGTCCGGCAATCATAAGTCTATAGTAATCCTGCCGCTTGTTTTCCGGGACGTGAAATCCGCGCCGAAATTCGGCTGCCTCTTTCGGAGTTCGAGTGCAACCGAGTTTGCTGGCGGTGACTTTCAAACTCGCCAGTGAGCATCCGACCTTTGCCGCAATATTTTTCAACGGCTCGTTGTTACCGTATCCATCCAGAATTATCCTCCGACGAGCTTCGCTGTTGAGCCTAGTGGCCATTTTTGTGGTCTCCTCAACTAATATTCCACGATGCCCGATTCTATACGCACCAGGCTGAAGAGTGTCGTTGGCGTCACATCCAGAAACTTATCTCGGAATGCATTTCTTGCCGTAATCCAGCGTGATCGCCGTTTCAGTCGACTCGAGTTCACCAGTCTTGGCAGATGCCCGAAGTACACCACATGATTGAGAGGGGCATGGCATACCCGATTCGGATATGGCACCACGCTATGGACACTAAGAGGCAAGACGAGGTCCGTGCGGGGCAGCCGCGGGACCGTGATCGGCGTCGTTGGCCACGCGAAGGTCAACCCCACAATGACGACGCTCCATCGCCCGCGCCGGCGTTCGAACCTCTGCCCTTTTCAACGCTGGAACTGGCGCCAGGGGATCAGTTCGCCGCTTGGCAAGCGCATATGGCGCCGCTTGTCGAGGTAAGATTGCCGGATGACAAATCGTTGAACGATGGCTTTCCCGCCGACCACACGGCTTGGAATCTCGGTGGCATGCTGATGATTCAACAGCGCGCGCCGGCACATAGCTTCATGCGTTCCGCCGCGAAGCTCCGCTCCAGTTCGATCGATCACTGGTATATCGTCTTGCCTCGTACCGGCCGGTCGTGGACGGAGATCGATCGCCGCGTTGCGGAAAACCAGCCGGGCAAATTGGAGATCAGATCACTTGGCTATCCGTTTCGCGGGAGGGTAACGGACTCGGAAAGTCTCTTTCTCTATCTGCCGCGTGATTTGTTCTCTGATGCGGCGTCAACCCTTGATGCAAAGAACAATTCAATTCTGTCGGGTAACTTTGCCAACCTCTTAGTCGATTACATCAACAGCATCGAAGCAAGGCTGCGCAGTCTCACCGCTGAAGATCTACCCGGCATCGTGCACGTAACACGCAGCATGATCATTGCCTGCGTCGGGCCTCCGGCCGAACAGGCTGCGGCCGCCGAACAATTGAGGAGCGTCGCTCTAATGGAGCGAGCGCGTCGATACGTCCAAAACAATCTGGATGCAGCTCGTCTCACACCGGATTCAATGTGCCGGGCGCTCGGCGTATCGCGCTCTCGTCTCTATCAGGTGTTCGAACCGAGCGGTGGCGTTCTCCATTACATACAAAATCGCCGCCTTATGGCAGCCCATGTTGCGCTTAGCGATCCTGCGGACAGGCGGCGCATTGTTGAAATTGCTGAGGCCTTTGGGTTTAGTTCAGCGGCTAATTTCAGCCGAGCATTCAGCAAGGAATTCGGTTACAGTCCCCGCGAAGGCCGCAGTACTGTGGTATTGCCGCGCCCCGTCCACTCTGTTTCACATGCCGGAGGCCAGGAGGCCTCTTCCTTTGAAGGTTGGCTCAAGGCGCTCGGAAACTGATTACAGGATCGCGAAGCTGATTGGGCGGACTTAGAAGAGGGGTTGCCCGGGGCGGCGAAGGTCACGCCGCCTCATGGACCACAATATTTTCGTGTCGCGCCTATTGCGCATCAATCACAGAGCTGATTCTCGCCAATTCACGGTTTGTTAACGAACTGTGACGGTTCATCGTTATTGATAATTTGCCGCCAATCACGGCGGAGCATACATGGAACTAGGCTGCGGGGGGCTCTTATTAAGAGTGCGATTTGAAAGTTTGCCAAGCTTGACAGTTATGCTATTTCTAGACTGGGGGGCGCGAGTCTGCACCGCCTATGGAGGTGGTTCTTGCCCTCAGAGGCTTCAGGCGTCGGCACGGAGAGTGAGGGGCCTTCATCGAGCGACGCTCCAAGTGTCGGCGATGGGGTTCTCGCAGACCTTTTGGCGAACACGACCGAACTTTTGTCGTTCTATGACCGTGACTTTCGCCTGACGCACTACGCGGCCAGGCTCAAAGGGTTGTACGGAGGCGCGGTAGCGCCGGGCGCCGCCGTCTGGGAGATCTACCCGAGCTTTCTCGATGCGAGCCATCGCGACGAATTTCTTCGTGTGTTCCAGGGTGGCTCTCCGGCCAGCATCGACTTGCCGCGAACATCGGGCGGAGCGCACCGGTCAGTTTTTGTGTTCCCCACGGCAAATGGTGCGGGTATCATCGAATTAAGGAAGGACGGCGGGCGGAGCGCAGCCGAGGAACAAGAACATGTAGTTCTGCTCCATCAGGCGACGCACGACGTGCTGACTGGACTGCAGAATCGGCGGCGATTCGGCGAGCGGCTCCAGCAGGCAATGGCGGCCCTCGGCGGATCAAAGCCGAAAGCCGCCCTTCTGCAAATCGACCTTGACGATTTCAAAGCGGTCAACGACACGCTCGGCCATGGAGCAGGCGACACTCTTCTTCAACTCGCGGCGGGTCGTATCCGCGACTCGCTGCAGGACGGCGAATCCGCCTACCGGTATGCCGGCGATGAGTTCGCTGTCATCCAATTGGGAAAGGAGCAGCCAGCAGAGGCTGAGCGCCTTGCCGGATCTCTAGTCGACGCGTTCAAGGGCCCGTTCGTCATCAACGGCATTCCTGTGTTCGTCGGCTCGAGTATCGGAATTGCTTTCGGGCCGGAGCACGGGACCGACGGCGAACAGTTGATGAAAGCCGCTGACATTGCTCTTTACGCGGCCAAGACAGATGGACGCGGCTGCGCTCGAACATTCAACCGTTCGATGCTGCTCTTGCTCGAGCAACGCGAGAATCTGAGGCGCAGCCTTCGAACCGCGCTGGAGCGCGGCGAGCTTTATCTGGAGTATCAGCCGCTCATTCAGCCTCCCTCGTCAGTGACCGGTTTCGAAGCGCTGCTGCGGTGGCGGCACCCCGAGCTCGGAATCATTCCACCCAACGTGTTCATACCGATCGCCGAAGCCGACGGTCTGATGGACGAGATTGGACGATGGGTGCTCGAGGAAGCGTGTCGCCAGGCGTTGACGTGGCCTTCCTCGCTGACAGTCGCAGTGAACTTGTCGCCGGCTCAGTTCCTTAGCGGTTTGCTGACGGACACCGTCGCTCAGATCGTCGACGCAGTTGGGCTTGAAGCCGACAGACTTGAACTTGAGATAACCGAGAGGGTTCTACTTGAGAAGACGATCGACAACATAGACACATTAAATACGCTGAATGTCTTGGGAATTCGAATATCGCTAGACGATTTTGGAACATACTATTCATCGTTGAGCTACCTTAAAAATTTTCCCTTCGATACGTTGAAGATAGATCAGTACTTTATTGCGGACTTGGAGACCGATCTCAAAAGCCAAACGATCGTGCGATCGATCATGAATCTAGCGCACGGCCTCGGGATAAATGTCACTGCCGAGGGGGTCGAGACCCCGGCACAGGCACGGTGGCTGATCAAGGAGAATTGCGATTGCCTGCAAGGCAACTTCCTGGGAAAGCCGCTTGGAGCCGAGGCGATCAGCAGTTTCATCAGGCGGTCCCCGCTGAGGGTGGTACGCGCGATGGAGGAATCAAAACAAGCGCTCTAGCGCCTTGCGGCCTTCGTTAACGGTGAGGCGGAGATTTCTAGAACGATCGAGGCAGATACCGCGCAATTCCTCGAGTGGGTGCGAGACAGACTCATCACGGGCGCGGAGAAATTTTTCATCGCGGAGGCCATCACCCCGCGAGAGCTCAATACTGATGGAACAAGTGAGATGCCGATGGGACCTATTCATCATGACCTGGCTGGCGAGCCGACTTTTGAGCCGATGATCCAGATCGACATGGAAATCAAAGCTTTTGTCTCCGCTTGGAAGCATTGCGATTATGTCTCGACATACGTGGCCCGGATGATCAGTCAAAACAGGTCAGACTCGGTCCACCATTCAAATCTCTTTTCCTCCGCCTTCAACGAATTGCTGGAAGTCGCCTTTCGTACTCGCCATGCCGACGGCGAACTGGCATGCAGGGTGTCTCGCCATGGCGCGACGGATAGGATCGAGTTGACATTTCCTTGCGTGCCGGAGGAGCGCCAATTCTACGAAGAAGCCGTGTCGCAACTTGCAGGAATAGAGGCCAGAGAGCGATACCTCAATTCGGTGTCCGGGGATCTCGCGCCGAGCCGCGAGGTCATACTCCTGGAACTGGCTGTCGACTACAACGCGACACTCTGGATCGAGGACGCGGACGGCGATGCAATCAAGCTTGTCGTGGATCTTCCGCTCGAGGGCCTGCAAAATTGAGCCCTTACGACCTTCTCCCGCGCTTCAAGGCGCAATACGACGCGAACAACCAGGAGTTCTCCATATCGGGAGTGGTCCGGCCTCAGGCGATCGATGAGCTTGGGCCCAGCATAGCATTACTTCGCGATGCGATCGGCCGTGTGCGCGGCGTTCTCTACGTCAATGTCAGGCGCCTGACGCAGATGAACAACGCGGCGTTTCACACCTTTTCGAGGATCATCATCGACGCTTGTCGCGCTCGACCCGATCTCAAATTCGTCGTCATCACGTCAAGCGTCGTCGGATGGACCTCGCGAAAATTCGGTCGCCTGAGCGGAATTGAACCGAACATCACCGTCGAGGAGTACGACACTGAATTTTATCCGGGGCAGGGTTTTCTTGAGGAAGGCGGGTTCGTACCCATCCTTCGCACTCAGACAAAGATGACTTGGCGCCACGAGCGCACAATCTTGCCGCGACACGGCATGAGGCCCGGGATCGTCATGGCCGATGTCTGTTGCGGGATCGGTGATTTCGCCGTGCTCGCGCAGAAGGAGTTTCAGCCATCGCGGATCGTCGCCCTCGACCACTCCAGATCAAGCCTGAACTATGCTCGACAAGTGATGCGGGAATTCGACATCCGGGGCATCGAATATACTTATGGCGATGCGTCGGAGATGCTGCTCGACCAAGCGCAGTTCGACTTGGTCACCTGCCGACATTCCCTTCAAATCTTCAATCGACCTGAACTCATCCTCAAGGAGCTCTACCGCATCTGCAAGCCAGGCGGGCGGGTCTATATCACCAACGAGAAGAATTCGCATTGCCTCGGCGAGCCGCGCGCCGAAAGCATTCGTTGGACCTACAACGAGGTGGCGAAGCTGTTCGGGCATTTCGAGATGGATGTCGAGCTTGGGCCCAAGAGCCGGCGATACCTGATCGAAGCCGGATTCGAAGACATCCGTGTGGAGACCTTCATGGTCACTAACCTGGACGGGGATCCGCAGGACTTCGCCGATGTCATTGCGGCCTGGGCGGACGTCTATGCGGGCGAGATGGCGACCAGACGCGGCGATGGACCGGAGTTCGTCGCACGCTTCCGGCAGGGCTTCGAGGATCATATTTTCGCTGCGCTCCACCCCAAGGGTTATGCGGGTTGGCCGATCTGGGTCGCATCGGGGCGACGGCCGCAATGAAAGCCAACGATGAGCCCACACCGCGATTCGGCCTGCGCTCCTTTCGAGCGAAATTCGTATTGGTCGTTGGCGGCGCGGTATTGTTCGACCTCCTTTTGAGCGGTGGCCTGGCGCTTTGGAATGTTCAAAAGCTGTCGCGCGACGCAACATCCGAAGTCGGTGAGGGCCTGACGATCGCAAACCAGGAATACATTCGTTCCTATGCCGAATCGACAGCGTTAAGCGTCGACCTGCTGCTCGATCGAGTCCATGGGGACGTCAAGGCGTTGGCCGGCGTGCTGCAGGCCCAGATCGACGATCCAAGCAGGCAACAACAGGTCGGAGCCACGCTTTCGCAGGAGGCGCCGGGCTCCGTGAAGGTCGTCTACGACTCGCGGGGCGATTGGGCGCAGAACCTGCCGGGAGCGCCTTCCGTGGTCAGCGTCTGGGGCTACCTGCTGGGCGCCGACCACAGTCCGCTGCCAAGCGTTCAGCAGGAAATAGAAGACAGCACCGTGCTGGACCTCGTTGCGCCGACGCTCATGGCCAGCGGGTCGTCCAAGCTGCAAATGTATTATATTGGTCCAAAGGAACGGCCGATTTTCAGGACGGTGCCGTATACGGACCAGGCACAGACCTTCGACCGGCTCTACCCAGGCCACAACAAGGCAGAGTTCTGGGAGTTCTTCTTTCCGGGAATCTATGGGTCATGGCAGCAATGGGCCAGGGATCCAGCCTCACGTCCGGTCTCTGACGATATCACCCAGACAGCGCCTTACACCGATGCGATCACGGGAAAGCTAATCGTCAGCTTTTTCCACCCGCTGTGGACGCGCGATCGCACCGGTATCGCTGGTACGGCGGGAGCAGACATCACTCTCGATCAACTCGCGGAAGTCGTCGAACGTGTGAAGATCGCTGAGACCGGGTTCGGCTTTCTCACAATGTCGACTGGCAACGTCGTGGCGATCAATCCCTCAGGCCAGGCAATCATCGGCCTGACTTCATCGAGCGATGCGGGCACCCAGGGCGTCACCGGCCTGGAGAGGTCCCTGCGGGGAAGTACGCAGCCGGCTATCGCGTCGCTGCCTCTCGACCAGAACAATGACGGTGTCATTCAGCATGTCATGCTCGCCGACAAGGGCGAACGCGTACCCTACATTGTTGTCCTCAAAAGATTAAAGCCGACCAATCTGTGGAGTTCGGGACCGATCAAGTCCGAAATGATGTCGGTCGGGATCGTCGTTCCCGAACGGGAGATCTATGCATCCCTGTTCGCCGCGCAGAAGAGTATTTCCCGTGCAACCAACCGTATCCTGCTCTTTCAGATCGCCGCGATCGTCGTTTCGCTTCTGATCGTTTTTGCCGCCGTGCTCGGAATTTCGAAGCGGATCACCGCGGGCCTCAGGGCGCTTGCCAGCGCCGCCCAGCGGCTCCAGTCCAAAGACTATTCAGTCCGAGTGAGCATCCCAACGCGCGACGAAGTTGGAGCGGCAGGGGTCGCTTTCAACCGCATGGCTGAGCAGATCAGCTTTCACACGGAAAACCTCGAGCAACTCGTCGACGAACGAACAAGGGAACTTGGGGACGCAAATCAGGAGATTTCCGCACTCAACGAAAAGCTGCAGGACGAAAACGTTCGCCTTGGTGCTGAACTCGCGGTCGCCAGACAGATCCAGATGATGGTCCTGCCGAAACAATTCGAACTCGAAGCGATTCCGGGGCTGGAGATCGCGGCCTACATGCGGCCGGCCGACGAGGTCGGCGGTGACTATTATGACGTCCTGCAGAACGGGTCACGGGTCAAGATTGGCATCGGCGACGTGACCGGTCATGGTCTCGAGAGCGGCGTGCTGATGCTCATGGTCCAATCCGTTGCACGCGCGCTGCAGGAGACCAATGAGGGGGATCCGCATCAGTTTCTGGATCGGCTGAACAGAGCGATCTACAAGAACATCGAGCGGACGAACACCGGCAAGCATCTCTCGCTGGCCTTCCTTGACTTCGAGGATGAGCGGGTAACGCTATCCGGCCAGCATGAGGACGTTCTCGTCGTGCGTGCGGACGGGGACGTCGAACGCATCGACACGATGGATTTGGGTCTGCCGGTTGGCCTGGAGAATGACATCTCGAAGTTCATTGCCACGCGCGACATCCTGTTCGGCAGTGGCGACGTGATCGTGCTGCACACCGACGGTGTGACCGAGGCGGAAGACCAAGACAGAAGGCTGTTCGGGTTCGAGCGCCTCTGCCAGAGCGCACGAAAACGTCAAGGCGGGAGCGCCGAGGAAATCAAAACCGGGATCATCGAGGATCTCATGGCCCATATCGGGATCCAGAAGATCCACGACGACATCACCCTCGTGATCATAAGGCACACATAGCCATGACAACGCTGTTCGGGACCCCTGACGTTGCAATCGGGATGAAGGAGAGCGTCAGTCGCGTGCGGCTGTTCGACGGACCTCTCGACTTGAGTTGGCGTCATTGTGCCACGACCTCGGACTTCATCGCCGATCTTTTCGCGTTGCGCTTCCGGTCGTCCCGCAATGACTACATGGAAGTGCGGCATAGTATCGGATATCTGGTCAACGAACTCATCGAAAATGCGGTCAAGTTTCGCGCACCAGGTGAGATCTTGATCGAGGCGTCGATGGATTCGGAGTGCTTCAAGCTCAAGGTGTCGAACGACGTCGATGGTGAAGATGCCTCTAAGTTCCAAAGTCTCCTGGCAGATCTCACGGTTGGCGACCCCGTGGACCTGCTGATACAGCGAATTGAAGAGAATGCCGCCAACCCCGACATGGCAGGCTCCGGACTTGGATTGCTGACGTTGATGAGCGACTACGGCGCACGCCTGGCTTGGATATTCAGCGCCGCCGACGAAAGCGATCGGCTTTGCGTGGAGACATATGCCTCTATTCCGATCTCGCAAATTCACAACTAGAAGAAACGAAGCCCGGCTATGGAAATCAAGACAGACGACTACCGTGTGTGGACTGAAGGAAGCGAAATTTTCTTCGACGGTGCAATGCGGCTTGCCAGTTCCGAGGCCGGTGCGCCTATCTCGGCGTTGGCGACCAGTGTTCTTGCCTGTAATCCCGCTTCCATTACGCTCAATCTTAAGGATCTTCACTTTCTAAACTCTTCCGGCATCAACCTGCTCGCGAAATTTACCATCGAGGTGCGCAAGCATCCCGATGTTCGACTCGTCGTGCGTGGAACGCCAGACATACCCTGGCAATCGAAATCATTGCCGAATCTGAAGAAGCTGCACCCCGCTGTGGTGCTTTTGATGGACTGACGAAGGTCGTCCGAAATTAGCCAAAGGACGGCGTGCAAGAGCGCTGCAAGAGCGAGATATGTACGCCCGGATAAGTATTCGGATGCGAGGCTAACGACAATTTGGCCACGTGCGCAGATGCTCGCAATGGCTTGGGGGCTGGCACAGGCGGCAGGCGTCCGGGTTGGGGGGATGTCGGGCCGCCTGTGCCGATCAGCCGTCGCTGCGCAGTCAGAAGTGTGGCGTCGTGCAGTCGCGGTCCACGACCGTGAGATAGATCGTGTAGCTCGACGGCGAGGGCGACTTCGGCAGTGGCACGCGCTTGCCGGGATCAAGCAACTTCGCGAGCGTCCTCGCAAAGCCCTTGTCGAGCAGCCCCGCGACCGGCTCACGCATGTAGGCAGGAATCCGCGATGTGCGTGTCCGTACGCCGAATGCAAGCCGCGCGGCTTCGAACGCGAGATGCAGCCGCTCCGAAGTTCGGTAGCAAGCCGCGGGGATCGTTCTCAACGGCAATGGCCTTTTCCTGCAAGAGCTTGCGGGCGGTCAGCAGCGCCCGGCGCTTCTGGCTCGTCAGGGTTTTCACATGCACCGGGCGAAACAGGTGACTCGCATCATCTGCGCATCTGCGCAATGCCGCGGGCATCATTGCGGTCGGTTTGTTCACCTGGGCCTTAAGGAAATGCCTTGGTGTGGCGGGTCTCGATGCAGATCACCGGCAGGCCGGCCCTGGCCGGCCTTCGAACAACCACTGCGACAAGGCCCGGCTTCAAGCCCAACCCGCTCAACCCACCAACTGGGCTCCTTGAGCACCCGTGCCAGATCCTCCGGATGGCTCGCCGTCTTTATCTCGCGGCAAATCTGGCCTGTTTCGTCGACAATGCAAATGGCGTCTCTTTCACTGACACATCCAATCCCGCATAATGATTCATGCTGCGCTCCTCCCTTCTGATGCTTGTGGCTGCCCATGCAGACCACGTTTATCATCAGCGTGAAGCGCAGCACCTTCGATCAACGCCAAGAGCGAGACCGTAAAGACCAACGGCATGTTCAAAGCCGCCTATCAGTCACGCCGCGCGCTGATGCCGATCGACGGCTTCTTTGAATGGAAGGACATCTTCCGGCACGGGCAAGAACAAACAGCCCTATGCCGTCGCGATGAAGTCGGGCGAGCCGTTCGCCCTTGGCGGCGCTCTGGCAGTCGCGACCCCGCTAGCGGCGACAACATCCGCACCTTCACGCTGCTGACCTGTGAGCCGAATCCGCTCATGGCGACGATCCACATCCGTATGCCGGTGATTCTGACGCCCGAAGACTACATGACCTGGCTGACGACCCCGACCCGGAACATCTCATGAAGCCGTTTCCAGAAGAGCTGATGACCATGTGGAAGATTTATTTTCTCTCGTTGTACGTGTGAGCATGCTTCTGAATCCGGTTCTTTGGCCATTATGAGGGGCACAGACAGGCAGGCAAAAGCATAATCACAACGTGACAACCGGCGGTTCAATCTGCGGAGAGAAAATACAAAACGACATGATCGCCCTTTCCACCCAATTCGATGCCATCCGCCCGGAAAGCGGACGATAGTCAAGGTCGTCGGCACGACGGCACCAGCGCATTCTCGCCGAAACTTGTGCTCGTCACAGATGTCGACGGGACGCACGTCCAGGCTTTGGACTACGTCAAGAACAAGCGGCCGGGGGCATAATAGGGCAACCACAAGGCCGTGATATCTAAGGATTCTGCGTGCGGTAGAAGGCGCAAATTACAAACACGATGCCAATGAGGCGCATCAAACCAGGGGAATATGAAGAGGCTACGAAGTAGGCGACCCCAAGCACAGCAGTAGCTATCAACCACCTGCCTGTGTGCTTGTCCCTAGACGCCATTGCGGCTTTGGTGCGTGCGAGTGACTCTCTTTTTCGAGATTCATGCTCCTGCTGCCCGCCCCGCGCCATCGCCCAACGGAAAATCAAAGCGTTTCGGGATTGGCTATCTGCTGAGATGGATCCAAACGACGGCCCTTATGGCAAGACTGAAATGCGCCCAAGAAGAGCCACCAGTTCCGCCTGACGTTTCGTTTCGGTCTTGGCGAACAGCGAGGCAAGCTGGGAGCGGATCGTGGTGCGGCTGAGGCGCCAACTGCGGGCGATCTCCAGCGGCGCATCGCCCTGAGCCAAGCGCAACGCCAAGTGCGTCTCCGCGCTCGTCAAGCCAAACATCTTTTGCAGTGTCTGAGGATTTGGCCCCGACCTGTTCTCGCGATCCAGTAACGCCACAATGCTCGTTCCGTCAGGAGCGACAAACCCGTTCTCGTTCAATATCACCGGCCTGTCGCCGTTGCTGCGGATCACCACCCACGATAATGAGCCCGGCAGGAAATGGGCCGGAACATTCGCGAGCAGCCGCCTCAAAGCCACCGAAAGACCGCTGGCCGTATCGGCCACTTCTCCCTGGCGCTCCAGCGTGGTTTGAGCGGCTGCGTTCCATTCGAGCACTTTCCTCTCGCGGTTCAGCACGAGATAGCCGCAGCCGATGCGATCAAGCATGCCGGTTATGGATTCCAGGCTGCGTGCTCTTGGCTCCCCGACCCCTGCGCCCGATGCACGATCTGGAGGAAAAACATAAGAGGGCCGCGTCGTATGCGCCTCATGGTTATACTTGGTCGTTGTCGCAATGTATCGGCTACCCGAAGCAGGATCACTATGTCTATCCATCAGAGTCATTTTATACCCCTACCCAATAAAGCTACTCGTGATCTGCAGAAAGTCTTCAAGTGATGTATCCGTCCGTAATAACCTAACTCGACATCTGATGATTACACTGTCAAGATTCCCAGGATTTGCGCCGCAATCGCGAGATTTATACTGTCCAGAGATCATCAACTGGTTGTAATCTTCCCGTTTGTGTTCCGGCATATGAAAGCCACGCCGAAATTCCGCCGCCTCCGTCGGGGTTCGAGTGCAACCGAGTTTACTGGCGCTGACTCTTAAACTCGCGAGTGAGCATCCGATCTTGGTCGCAATATCTTTTATTAAGGTGTCCATGAAGAATTACCTTGCGACGGGCTTCGCTTTTGAGCTTTGCGTTCATTTCGGGGGCTCCTCAACTACGCGTTCACAACACGCGATTCTATACGAATCAAATTGAAGATTGTCGTTAGCTTCACATCCAGAAACGTATCTCGGAGTGCATTTTTTAAGATTTCTTCATGCCGCCAAGCTGCCGATAATATTGCTGCTCACCTGTTTCCAACACCACACAGCCCTCCTACGAAAGGGCAAGATTAATAACGAGCGAGATGGCGAGAAAGAAAGGTGGCATAGGGGTGCTCGCCCGCCTCCTTCGGATTTATTCTTTACCCGCTCCGCGCATCGCATCATGGGACTACCCGGCCTGGCAGCCGGAATTCAAACCTGGGGAATTCACCGGCGCCCTGCGTGCCGACAATGACAACACTCGTTTCCGCGGCGGCATGCGTGCGGTGCGCTGGCCGGCCAAAGAAGATCCAGCCGCAGCGCTTGCCGTGCTGCAAGAGATCCGCGACACCACCGGCCAAACGCGTACGGAAGGCGCGCAGGGTTATCTTAACCCGCGAGACGCCAATCCCGACGACGCCGAGACGCATGACGTGCCAGGCGACGAGGTGACGTCTGAAACTATGGTGGAGCCGGCACAGGATGGGCTCGACGAAGTGTGGCCGGAGGTTCTGCATCAGATACGGCCGTCAGAGCGTGACATATGCCGGGGCGTTGGGCTGGATTGAAGGGCCGCGCACGGGATGGAGCGAGCCGCTAGGGTCAACGCGGTGGGCACCGGCTCAGCCTTTCAACCGTCTCAACTATGGCCTTCGCAAGCGGGCATCAAGGTCCGCGTGAAGCACCTCCGGGACGAGGAAGACCTTCGGCACGCCTCGCTGCAGGATTTTTGGGATGAAGACTAGAACGCCGTCTGTGTCTCCAAGACGCGACAACGCAAAGTTCACCGGCCCGGCCAAGCGCCGACTATTTGACAAGCGCGCAAATGGCGTATGCTGTCAGCGTCCAAGCTGTTGGGGACGTAGCGGCTACATGCGCTTGTGCTACCCACCCTGGAGCTGGGGAAGTAACCGGCAAGCTCCTAGAAATTAGAGCATTTGAATTTGACGCGCTGGCACCGCCACCTATGACGACTTTTGGCTTGGGACACCAAGCCTGTGCGGATTTGTCTGGGCTTGTATCACTCGCGCTTGAATACTGGGTGATTTCCCAACCGCCGACGCCGTCCTTCCCCGCCGGACCCTCAGCGCCCATTGCACCTTTAGGTCCCTGCTTGCCGGGAAGACCTTGTGGACCGACAGGCCCTTGGGGCCCTGGGGGGCCTGCCGTTGTGCAACCTGCAAGAAGGGCGACGCATGCTAGAGTGATAATAATTCTCATGACCACCTCCCCGGTTTCCCGGTGAGTTGACGACAAAAAACATTCGCCAAATCAACCGAATGTACCACCACGCGATTGTCGTGGATAGGAACGCGATCGGCGGCTAACGGAACGTCGCATATGCGCCGTGACGACGGGCAGCCAGGAATCGTACGTAGAGTGTTGACGCGCCTTCCTTGCGGCCTTTTTCAAGGTTATCGGGTCATCGTCCAGTATGTCTTCTCGGTTTCGCCTCATGTGAAACCCTTGCACAATTCCCAGGCGCTCGCCCGGTCTTTGCCGACGGAGACGCAGCGCGAAGCTCAGGAAGCCTTGGAGAAGCAGGTTGCGCAACTGAAACCCGAGATCAACAAGATCAACCGGACGCTCGCAGAGCGCGCTGAAGAGGTGGTCCAGGAATTGTTGGCACGGCCTTATTCATAAGGACATCAAGCCGTCGAACATCGTCGTCGATCTCACAATCGGTAAAGCCTGGCTGACGGGTTTTGGAATCGCCTCTCGGCTGCGACGCGAACGTCAGTCGCCTGAGCCCCCCGAGTTCATCGCCGGCACACTCGCCTACATGGCGCCAGAGCAGACCGGACGCATGAACCGTTCAATCGACTCTCGGAGCGACATCTATTCGCTTGGCATTGTGCTCTACGAAGCGCTCACAGGAAGCCTCCCATTTGCCGCGACCGACCCGATGGGATGGGTGCACTGTCACCTCGCGCGCACGCCGGCGTCGCCAAACGAGCGCGGAATCGCGACCCCCAATCAGATCTCCGCAATTCTGATGAAGCTGCTCGCCAAAGTCCCCGAGGAACGCTACCAGACGGCAGCGGGCCTCGAGAGTGATTTTCGGCAGTGCCTGGTCGAGCGGGAGGCGCGGCGTGCCATCGCCGCCTTTCCACTTGGCGAACGCGACACATCCGATCAGCTCGTCGTCCCGGAAAAACTCTATGGTCGCGAAACCGAGGTAGAAACTCTGCTCAGGTCCTTCGATCGGATTGCGAGGGAGGGAACCTCGGAGCTGTTGCTCGTTTCCGGCTATGCCGGCATCGGCAAGTCTTCCGTGATCAACGAATTGCACAAGATCCTGGTCTTGCCGCGCGGCCTCTTTGCCACGGGCAAATTCGACCAGTACAAGCGCGATATCCCCTACGCGACCTTGGCGCAGGCCCTCCAGAGCCTGATACGCCCGCTTCTGAGCAAACCGGAAGCGGAATTGGCGACGTGGCGCGATCAGTTTCACCAGACATTGGGATCGAACGGAGCGCTGGTGATCGATCTCGTGCCCGAACTGAAATTCATCATAGGAGAGCAGCCGCCGGTCCCCGACCTTCCGCCGTACGAAGCCAAGGCCCGCTTCCAGGTGGTGTTTCGCCAATTCATCAACGTGTTCGCACGGCCTGAGCATCCACTGGCTCTGTTCCTCGACGATCTGCAGTGGCTCGATCTTGCAACACTGGATCTGATCGAAGATCTCCTCACCCAGTCCGACGTGCGCCACTTGATGTAGATCGGTGCGTACCGTGACAATGAGGTCGGCCGCGACCACCCGCTGATGCGCAAGCTCGAGTCGATCCGAAAATGCGGTGCCAGCGTGCGGGAGATCGATCTTGGGCCCCTTGCGAGCAAAGACTGGGCCCGGTTGGTCGCAGATGCGCTGCGCTGCAAAGCAAAGGCGGCCGCACCCCTTGCGGCGCTGATCTATGAGAAGACGGCGGGAAACCCGTTCTTTGCGATACAATTCATCTACGCCCTAGTCGAAGAGGACCTGCTCGCCTTCTCTCGTGACAAAAGCGCGTGGCGCTGGGATCTCGATCGGATCGCAGCAAAGGGCCATACCGACAACGTGGTCGACCTGATGGTCGCGCGGCTGAGCAGGCTTCCGACCGAGACTCAACGCGCGCTCCAAGGCCTGGCCTGCGTCGGAAACAGCGCCGATGCCGCGACGCTGCGCACAGTTCTCGAGCACGAAGTCATCGCCGATCTATGGGAGGCACTTCGTGTCGAGCTTATCGTTCACTCGAACGGCTCCTACAAGTTCGTGCACGACCGGGTTCACGAAGCCGCCTATTCCTTGATCCCGGAAGCGTCCCGCGCGGAAGCGCATCTCGGAATTGGCAGGAGGCTCGCGGCGAGGATGCCGGTGGAGCGGCGCGAGGAGGCGATCTTCGAGATCGTCAATCAGCTCAACCGCGGCGCGGCTCTCATCACATCGATCAATGAACGCGAGCAACTGGCGGAGTTCAACCTGATCGCCGGCAAGCGGGCACAGACGTCAACCGCGTACGCCTCCGCTCTCAATTATCTGGAGATCGGCGCGGCATTGCTCATCGATGACTGCTGGCAGCGGCGCCACGATCTGGTCTTCTCAATCGAGCTGGCGCGGGCCCAATGCGAATTTGTTTCTGGAGCCGTCGACCAAGCTGAGAAGCGACTGAGCGCGCTGTCAGGCCGCGCCACGACTACGATCGAGCAACCCACCGTCGCATGCTTGCGGGTGGATTTGTACATGTCGATCGACCGAAGCGACTATGCGGTGAGCGTCGGTCTGGAGGCGCTTCGGAAAGTAGTCGGCATCGAGTGGTCCCCACGTCCGACCGAGGAAGAGGCCTTTAGCGAATACCAAGGCATCTGGGTTCTGCTCGGTGATCGCACGATCGAGCAGCTGACTGATTCGCCTTTGATGACGGACCCGATTTCCCTGGCAACTCTCGATCTGCTCGTCAGGGTCGCCGTCCCTGCTTTCTTTGTATCGTCCCATCTGTTTGCCGTGGCGGTCTGCAGGGCCGTCAGCCTCAGCCTTCAACATGGCAACAGCGATGCGTCGTGTATTGCCTACGAATTGTTTGCGATGCTGGCCGGACCCCATTTCGGAAACTACGACGCCGGATACAGGATTGGCCGACTTGGCTGCGAGCTCGTCGAACGACCTGAACTGCAGCGCTTTCAGGCGAGAACGTATGAGACCTTCGGGTTCGTCATACCCTGGACGCAGCATGTCCGCGCCGGGCGAGATCTGCTGACCCGGTCTTTCGAGATCGCAAGTCGAACCGGCGATATTACCTATTCCGGCTATGCCTGCGGCCAGATCACGACCAACTTCCTGTTGGCGGGCGATCCTCTGGTCGAGGCACAGAAAGAAGCCGAAATCCTTTATGGAATAGGTGCCGAGGCATCCCAGAACCTCTATGTCGCGTTGAACTACTTTTCAGGCGTCCGCTCACGGGCCAACGAGAGGTTCCTGGAAACCTACCACGACTCTTTTGGAGAACTGGCGCCGGCCGTCAATCAGGCCTGCCAATCCTGCTATGACGGCGTCAATATCGTCGCCAGCCTAGCAAAGAACCTGGGAAGATCGGATGCCGCCGCGCTAGCCAGGAGCTTTAGGCGCCCGGTCAGCGGGCGGCCGATAGGAACAATCGTGATCCACCTCTCTCGTTCCACGGATCACATCGCCCTGACGGGGCTTCAGATTACTCCGCGTTAGCGTTCGCCAAGGTATCGAGGGCAGGCGCAAGGCGCTTTGCCAGCTTCGCCAGCGTCGACCGGGAACAGTTGGTCGCCTTCACGGTGGTGTTCCACCGGCGATCAGACCGTGCTCGCTCCTCGCGCCGAGGACGGACCTTGATTTGCGATTTGCAGACGCTGGAGCCGGGTACGGAAAAGCCCGCCGCCTGAGCTGCGCGGCGGGCTTTTGGTGCATCAACCCACGGTAGACCGTCTGGCCACGACTAGGTCAGGATAATCACGATCTTGTAGGTATTCGGGTCGACGATG
>NZ_JAMYLR010000064.1:0-21123 GCF_040318155.1 Mesorhizobium sp. M1307
GCTCCTTCGCTCAACTGCCTCTCCAAAGAATCCTTTCTCAGCCTAAACTCAACCCCAAAATCGCCATATGCGATTCCCCTGCCCTTGAGGGGGAGATGTCCGGCAGGACAGAGGGGGGTGTGAAGAAATTCGACGCAGGATGTGCGGTTCTGGATCGCTGTGCCTTCGGAAGTCTTGCGACGTCGCCTCAAAACTGTCTTGTCGAAACCTAAGCGACGTCTCTTAGCCCCTCATCCATCCGCGCACCTTGCGGCAACGCTTCCAGCGCTGCCTGCAGCAGGATGTCGCCAAGCCGCGCCGCGACCGCGTCGGGCTCGGCCTCCTTGCGATGCAGGAACAGCGCCATCTTGGGCAAGGCGGGCAGCCCGGCGATCTCCGGCGTCATCGCCCTGACGGTGGCCGGCAGGCCGATATCGGTGCGGATCGTCAGTCCGAGTCCGGCGGCGACGGCTGCCCAGATGCCGCCAAGGCTCGGGCTGGAGAAGGCCATCCGCCATGACAGGCCGGCACGGTCCAGCGTTTCAGTCGCCACGCTGCGCAGCAGGCACGGCGCCTCGAGCGCCACCAGCGCTAACGGCTCGCCTTCGCGCAAGCTGGTTTCGATCTGTCTTGCCGGGCCGATCCAGCGCATCTGGACGTCGGCGACATGCCGGCTGTAAGGCAGCGTCGCGCCATTGTGCCAGGCAAGCGCGATATCCAGGCTGCCCGAAACGATCCGTTCGGCAAGCTCATGGCTGCGTGCGATCCTGGCCTCGATCTTGACCTTGGGATGGGCGCGGGCGAAGCGCCCGAGCACCTCCGGCAGCACCGCCTCGCCGAAATCCTCCTGTAGCCCAAGCCGCACCCAACCCTCCAGCTCGACATCGTGGATGGCGGAGGCGGCCTCGTCATTGAGCTCGATCAGCCGCCGCGCGTAGCCGAGCATGGTCTCGCCCGCGTCCGTCAGCGCCAGGCCACGCCCAGATTTGCGGAAGATCGGCGTCGCCGCCTGCTCCTCCAGCTTCTTCAATTGCGCACTGATTGCCGAGGTCGAGCGGCCGAGCCGGTCGGCGGCCTTGGCGAAGCTGCCCAGCTCCATCCCGGTAACGAAGCTGCGCAGGACGTCGAGATCGAATGTCACGCGTCGCATGCCAATAATCCTGATATTCGGGACATTACGTCAAAAACTTCCTGATATTCAGTACGAAGCTATGGCGGTAGAGAGAGCGCGTCAAGACCGAATGCAGCCGACCCATGCAGGAGCTGAACCATGTCCGCTGTCGCCACACGAGCAGATTGCAAACCGCTTCGCCCGGCCGCCGTTACCACCCCGTCAGAGGCGGCGGTGCTTCGAGCCAATCATCGCTGGAAGGTGCTGGGCATCGGCGTCGCCGCCAATGCCTGCTTTTCCGCGACCTTCTCCGGCATTCCGGCGACGGCGGTGTTCCTGCGCTCGGGCTATCATCTCTCCAATGGCGAACTCGGCCTGGCGCTTGGCCTTCTCGGCCTGGGCGTGGCGCTGAGCGAATTGCCGTGGGGGCTGCTGACCGATCGCTGGGGCGACCGCCGCGTGCTGCTGACGGGGCTCGGCGCAACCGCGGTCTGGCTGCTCGTCATGGCCGCGCTGGTCGTGCCGTCACTGGCCCATATTCCCGGCATCGCGCTTCTCGCCGCTGCCTTGCTGGTCACCGGATTGCTCGGCGGCAGCGTCAACGGCTCCAGCGGCCGCGCCATCATGGCCTGGTTCGGCGAAGGCGAGCGCGGCTTTGCCATGAGCATCAGGCAGACGGCGGTGCCGCTTGGCGGCGGGCTTGGCGCGCTCGTGCTGCCGTCGCTCGCTTCAGCCCATGGCTTCACGGCGGTCTTCGGACTTCTGGCGGCTGCATCCGCGGTCTCGACCTCGCTCGCCTGGCGCTGGCTGCATCAGCCGCCGGCGCATGACGATGCCAATTCGGGCAGCATGGCATTGTCGGCCGGCCCGGCGCCGCTGCGCAACCCGGCCGTCTGGCGCATCGCAACAGCCATCGGCCTGCTTTGCTTTCCGCAGGTGGCGGTGCTTACATTTGCTTCCGTGTTCCTGCATGATTTCGCCGGCATGGGAACAGCCGTGATCAGCGCCAGCCTGGCTGCCGTGCAGGTCGGCGCCATGGTCATGCGCGTCTGGAGCGGCCGCTACACCGACCGTCACGGCAACCGCCGGTCGTTCCTGCGTCTGTGCAGCATGCTGAGCGTGGCCGCCTTCACCGTGCTTGCGGCGCTCGTCTTGTTTTCGGCCCAATTCTTGTCAGGCCAAGCGCCGATGCTGTCGCCGGCGATCGTTGCGGTGCTGGTCGTGGCCGGTATCTGCGTCTCCTCCTGGCATGGCGTTGCCTACACCGAGCTTGCGACGCTGGCCGGCGCCAGCCAGGCCGGAACGGCGCTCGGCCTCGCCAACAGTCTGGTCTTCATTGCCTTCTTCCTGGTGCCGATCGCCATTCCCGGGCTTCTCGTGCTCTGCTCGTGGGCAGGCGTCTGGCTGGGTGCGGCTATTTGCGCGCTGATCGCCTGGCCGATCTTTCTTCCGTCAAGCGATGGCCGCAAAAGCGCCTGACTTCGACACGAGATGGGAAAACAACGTTCTAAGCTGTTAACGCCCCATCAAGGTTAATGCATCATTGTAGCTCTCCAGTGGGGTCCGTCGCGTTTCTGGAGAGTTCCGTGCATCGACGTGTTTTGACGCGGCTTGTCGCCGCCGCCGGTGAGAAAAAGCGTTCCTTCCTGTCTCCCCTCGTTATTGGCCTTGGCATCTGGATCGGCTTTCCGACGGTCGCTGCCTATCAGGACATGACCAGCCTGGTCTCCGGCCTGGAGGCGCCGAGCGTCCGCTGGAACGCCTATGTCGAGAAATCCGTCGCCGGCTCCGTTCACGCCGCCGAAATGCCCTTCCTCGATTCCAGCAGCACCGGCTCGCTCTCCGGCTCCGGTGTCCAACTGCCCGGCATCGGCTCCGTCTCGTTTCGCGGCAAGGGCAGCATCGCCGGCACGACGCCGGACGAGAACCGCATCACGCGTGCCGACAAGAAGGGCCGCATCATCCAGGTCTCGCCCGTCTCGCCGCCGAAAAACTTCAATGCCGGCTCGATCTTCGAGCGCACCTCCTCGCTGCTCCGCCCAAGCATGGACAGCGGCCTGAGGATGGCTTTCGCCAAGCCCGAGATCAAAGGCAAGGAAATCCAGATCGCCGCCGCCTTCCACACGCGCATCGACAAGAAGCCGGATCCCGGCGTACCGGCGATGCTTGCCGCGCTGGTCAACAACGATCATCCCGACGTGCTGGCGACCGCCTACGCCTCGTCGGCTCCCGATTATGCACAGGCGTCGCCCTTCGAGGCCTTGCTGCAGGACGAGGACCCAAACGACGGCCGCTTCATTCCGCCGCTGAGTAAGGGCGATCATTCCTGGATGCAGACGCCGCTGCCGGCGAGCGTCTTTTCCAAACCGGAGCAGGCCTGTCTCGCCAACGGCATCTATTTCGAGGCGCGCGGCGAATCCGTGCGCGGCCAGGCCGCCGTCGCTCAGGTCATCCTCAACCGCGTCCGCAACCCGACCTATCCGAACTCGATCTGCGGCGTCGTCTACCAGAACGACAACTGGTTCAACCGCTGCCAGTTTTCCTTCGCCTGCGACGGCAGGAAGAAGCGCATCGACAACCACGCTGCCTACCAGACCGCACAGGATGTCGCCATGGCCGTCACAGCCGGCAAGATCTTCATTCCGGAAGTCGGCTCGTCGACCCATTATTACGCCAACTACGTCCATCCGGGCTGGGCGCGGACGATGCAGAAAATGACCAGGATCGGCCTGCACATCTTCTACCGCACCTATGGCGGCGGCTGGAGCTGAGCGCTCGGGCAGCCCTTGCATCTTTCGCGCGAGAGCGGCCGATCGAAGGCCCGTCGCCGTAGGGATTCGGCCGCAGCCCGCCAGAGGCCGCGTCGGGCACGATGTCGCACCCGAGCAAGTAGCTGATTTATAACAAAAAAATACTTGAGCTTGAACGTCTGCCCGTGGCTTGACGGGCGCGGACCCTCTAACTATGTTGCCGGCGACTTTAAGAAGCGGACGGACGGTGACGGTCTGACCGGGCAGGGGGGTTGCGTGGCCGACAAGAATGGGCCAGACGGAACCGGCAAAACCGGCCGCGGCAAGCAGCATGAAGCCGACATCCGCGACGACGATCTTGAGCGCCGCCGGCGCGACCTTGAAGCATCGCTTGCGACAAGGCGGCCGGACCGGCTCGAGGGGAAAGGCGACGCGAAAACGGGCAGTGTGGCCGGGTACGGCCAGGCGCTCAAGCTGTCCAGCGAGTTCATCGCCGGGATAGTGGTCGGTGCGGCTCTCGGCTGGTTTATCGATCGCGTGGCGGGGACATCGCCATGGGGTCTGATAGTCGGGCTGCTGCTGGGTTTTGTCGCCGGCGTGCTCAACGTCCTGCGTTCAGCCGGGCTTGTGTCGGAATTCGGAACGGGCGACAAACCGCGCGATCCGAAAGAATGAATTGAGGCGCCGCATGCCGGCGCATTGAACAGAATGCTGAAGCCGTCTGCGGCTTTGATGGGGATTTAAAGTGGCTGCTGACAAGGTCGATCCGATCCACCAGTTCCAGATCCATCCGATCATTCCGATTCACATCGGCGGCTACGACCTGTCTTTCACCAATTCGGCTCTGTTCATGCTTGCGACGGTCGCTGTCGCATCGGCGTTTCTCTACCTCAGCACTTCGAGCCGCAGCCTGGTTCCGGGCCGCCTTCAGTCGGTCTCGGAAATGGCCTATGAATTTGTCGGCAATATGCTGAGGGACGCGGCGGGCACGCAAGGCATGAAGTTCTTCCCCTTCGTGTTCTCGCTGTTTATGTTCGTGCTTGTCGCCAACCTGCTTGGCCTGTTCCCGTATTTCTTCACCATCACCAGCCACATCATCGTCACTTTCGGCCTCGCTGCGCTGGTGATCGGAACGGTCCTCGTCTACGGCTTCACCAAGCACGGCCTTGGCTTCCTGAAGCTGTTCGTCCCGCATGGCGTGCCGGTCTACCTGCTGCCGCTGGTGGTGCTGATCGAGGTGATTTCCTTCGTCTCGCGTCCGGTCAGCCTGTCGGTTCGTCTGTTCGCCAACATGCTCGCCGGTCACATCACGCTGAAGGTGTTCTCGGGCTTTGTCGTCAGCCTGAGCGCGCTCGGCGCGGTCGGCGTGGCGGGTTCGGTTCTGCCGCTGGCGATGGCCGTGGCGCTGACGGCGCTGGAGCTGCTGGTCGCGTTCCTGCAGGCCTACGTCTTTGCGGTGCTGACCTGCATGTATCTCAACGACGCCCTGCATCCCGGGCACTGACAAGGTTTCCGGCATTGCCGCCGGATCGATTTTGCAACGGAATTTTAGATCCAAAGGAGTTGAACAAATGGACGCAGAAGCAGCAAAGTACATCGGTGCCGGCATCGCATGCCTCGGCATGGGCGGCGCGGGCATTGGCCTCGGCAACATTTTCGGCAGCTATCTGGCGGGCGCGCTGCGCAACCCGTCGGCCGCCGACGGCCAGTTCGGCCGCCTGATCTTCGGCTTCGCCGTGACCGAAGCGCTGGGTATTTTCTCGCTTCTCATCGCGCTTCTCGCCCTGTTCGGCTGAATGCTTGTTCGGCTGAACATTGGCAAGAATTGAACAGGCAGGCCGCGATCCTGCGGCGGGCCTGAATTTCGGGGATAGTCCATGTTCGTGACATCTGCCTTTGCGCAAGAGTCCGCGCCCGCCGTCGAAGGCGGCAGCGCTGGCACCGGCGTGCCTGCCGAGGCGCACGGCACGTTCCCGCCATTCAATCCGGCGACGTACCCCTCGCAGCTTCTATGGCTGGCAATCACCTTCGGGCTGTTTTATCTCTTCTTGAAACGGGTGGTGATGCCGCGCGTTGGCGGCATCATCGACGTGCGCAACGACCGCATCACGCAGGATCTCGATCATGCTGCCCGGCTGAAAAGCGAGGCCGATGCCGCCGTTGCCGCCTATGAGCAGGAATTGGCGGAAGCCAAGGGCAAGGCCAATGCGATCGGCCAGCAGGCCAACGATGCGGCCAAGGCGGAAGCCGAGGCTGCCCGCAAGACGATCGAGGCAGCGCTTGACCAGAAGCTTGGCGAGGCCGAGGCGCGTATATCTTCCATCAAGGCCAATGCCATGAAGGAAGTCGGCACGATCGCCGAGGACACCGCATCGGCCATCGTCGAAGCGCTTGTCGGCGGCAAGGCCAGCAAGGCCGAAATCGCGGCCGCGGTCAAATCCGTGGCCGGGTGAGGAGCGCATCATGGACGCCACATCTCTCGCGACGCTTTGGGCAACGGTTGCCCTCGTAATCTTCCTCGGCATCGCCATCTACATCAAGGTGCCGGGCATGATCGCCAAGGCGCTCGATGCCCGCGCCGACAAGATCAGCAGCGAGCTCGAGGAAGCGCGCCGGTTGCGCGAAGAGGCCCAGCAACTGCTTGGCCAATACCAGCGCAAGCGCAAGGAAGCCGAGCAGGAGGCCGCGGCCATCGTCGCCGCCGCCAAGCGCGAAGCCGACATGCTTGCCGCCGAGGCGCACAAGAAGACCGAGGACTATGTCGCCCGGCGTACCGCCTTGGCCGAGCAGAAGATCGGCCAGGCGGAGCGCGAAGCAATCGGCGAAGTGCGCGCCAGCGCCGTCGACATCGCGGTCGAAGCCGCGCGCGCGCTGCTGGCCGGCAAGATCGACGCCAAGGCCGGCGCCGACCTGTTCAACGCCTCGCTGCAGGATTTGAAGTCGAAGCTGAATTAAGCGACTTCGTCGAGAAATTCATCGAAAGCCGCCCGGGAAACCTGGCGGCTTTTTTGTTAGCGAAAGCGGCCAAGCGCGTAATCTCCCCCCTCGAGGGGGAGATGGCCGGCAGGCCTGAGGGGGTCGCCGCGCGTGAAGCACCAGCCTTCTCTTTCGTCCCGCATGACGTCGCGCCAGGACGTACCGACCCCCTCTGTCGCCTTTGGCGACATCTCCCCCTCAAGGGGGGAGATCCGCGCCTAGCGAATGTTGCTATTTTTGATACGTTAAATGCCATTGCGGCGCAGACCCTCGGTATCGATGAGACCAAAAATGACAACGGGCGCATTCTCGGCGCTGCATTGCTGGGGATCTGGCCCAGGGAAACCGCACGAATGGCTCTGGCGCAATGGAATCCTGCAGACGTCAAAGCCAGATGTGGCGTGTCGGCATAAATGACTATGAAGAGATTCTTTTTTTTACTGCTAGCCATTGTGATATCATGTGTAACATTAATAGTGCTATTGTTTGCATTTAACCAAGTATTGATTCGAATTGACAGGAACAACTTTACCGTAGGAACGATTTCCGTTGGAACTACGCAATTTGCGGAACAGCAAGGTTCCGGGAGTACGTTTCACGTTATTTTGCTTTCGTCGGATACTGACATTTCTGTCGCATGTGGAGTTGGTGTGAGTAAATCAACCGACCACGACGGATATCTAACCCCGCAAGCCTCAATGGTATGTGAGCGTAAAGCTCACCGATTGCTCTTTAGATGAGTTTAATTACATATTGTGATGCTGCGACGAAGACTTAAAAGGTAGAAGGCCGATTGTGAGGCGATGGGCGAAGTGCGTGCCAGCGCAGTCGATATCGCCGTCGAAGCCGCGCGCGCTGCTGGCCGGCAAGATCGACGCCAAGGCCGGCGCCGACCTGTTCAATGCCTCACTGCAGGATTTGAAGTCGAAGCTGGACTGAACGGCTGCATCTACAAGTCATCGAAGCCGCCCGGGAAACCTGGCGGCTTTTTTGTTAGCGAAAGCGGCCAAGCGCGTAATCTCCCCCCTTGAGGGGGAGATGGCCGGCAGGCCAGAGGGGGTCGCCGCGCGTGAAGCGCCAGCCTTCTCTTTCGTCCCGCATGGCGTCGCGCCAGGACGTACCGACCCCCTCTGTCGCCTTTGGCGACATCTCCCCCTCGAGGGGGGAGATCACACCGAATCGCTCAATCCAAACCCGAAAAACCCTCTTCCTCGAGCACCTCGGTGCCGCCGAACCGGAACGGCGCGAAGGAGGCGCGGTGCAGCCGCGCCACTGGTCCATGCAGATCGATCGCCGTGCGATGGCGCACAGTGGCGTAGCCCATATGCAGTTCGAAGCCGTAACGCGCATGATGGCTGCCGCAGCCGCACATCATGCGGTCGCGCATCACCTTGGCGACGATCGAGGCTGCGGCGATCGACTGCGAGCGCTGGTCGCCCTTGATCAGTGCTTTGCCCTCGCAGGGCAGGCCGGGCGGCACGTCGCGGCCGTCGGCCAGTGCCAGCTTCGGCCGGATTGACAGGCCGGCCACTGCACGGCGCATCGCCTCCAGGCTGGCCTTGAGGATGTTGGAGGCATCGATGCCTTCGGCGCTGACCGACGCCATCGATATGGCGAGCGCGGAGCCGAGGATTTTCAGGAACAGCGCCTCACGCTGCAAATGCGTCAGCCGCTTGGAATCGTCGAGGCCGTCGGGGATGTTGGCTGGATCGAGCACCACCGCTGCCGCCACCACCGGTCCGGCGAGCGGGCCGCGGCCGGCCTCGTCCATCCCCGCCACCGGCCACAGGCCTTCGGCCATCGCCCTCGTCTCGAACGAGAAGTCGGGTTTCTCGACGATTTCGAAGAGAAGCGGAGAATCGGAACGCGGGCGAGCCATGGTGCGGCGAGGTTCGCATCGGCTCCGATTCTCCGCAAGTCCCTCCGGGTCGGGCGGGGCACCGGACCAGGAGGGGCTACCGTCTGCAAGCCCGGGGACAGGACAGGCCGGACGGGATTTTTGCCTGTTGCCGACCGCTTCAAGCGGCTGGCGCAAGACGCTTTGTCACAGCAGCATCAGCTGCTCGGTTGCCTTGGTTGCGGGGACGAACTGGTCGGTCCTGAGCGAGCGCCGCTCGGCATTGAGGCCGAGCCGTTTGGCGGCGATCTCGAAGCGCCGGCCGATCTGCCAGGCATACGGGCCGGAGCCTTTCATGCGCTTGCCCCATTCCGAATCGTAGTCCTTGCCGTCGCGCATCGACCGGATCAGCGACATGACGTGGCGATAGCGGTCGGGATAATGGCGCAGCAGCCAGTCCTTGAAGATTGGCGCGACCTCCAGCGGCAGGCGCAGCAGCACATAGCCGGCTTCACGCGCGCCCGCTGCCTGCGCCGAATCGAGGATGCGCTCCATTTCCGGGTCGGTCAGTCCGGGGATGATCGGCGCGACCATCACCGAGGCCGGTATGCCGGCGTCCGAAAGCTGCCTGATCGCCTCCAGCCGCTTGGTCGGCATCGACGCGCGTGGCTCCATGGTGCGCGCCAGCATGCGGTCGAGCGTCGTCACCGACAACGCCACCTTGGCCAGCCCGCGTTCGGCCATGCGCGACAGAATGTCGATGTCACGCGTCACCAGCGCCGATTTGGTGACGATGCCGACCGGGTGCCCGCGCGCCTCCAGCACTTCGAGGATCTCGCGCATGATCCGGTATTGCTTCTCGATCGGCTGATAGGGATCGGTGTTGGTGCCGATGGCGATGGTGCGCGGCTGGTAATTATCCCTGGACAATTCCTTGTCGAGCAGCCGCGCCGCATCCGGCTTGGCAAACAGCTTCGATTCGAAATCCAGCCCCGGCGACAGCCCCATGAAGCTGTGCGTCGGCCGCGCGAAACAATAGACGCAGCCATGTTCGCAGCCGCGATAGGGATTGATCGAGCGGTCGAAGGAGATATCGGGCGATTCGTTGCGGGTGATGATGGTGCGCGGCTTCTCGACCTGTACCTCGGTCTTGAAGGGCGGCAGCTCCTCCAGCGAATTCCAGCCGTCGTCGAACACGTGCCGGCTGACCGGCTCGAAACGGCCGGACGGATTGATGCCCGCCGACCTGCCGCGATTGCGGTCGGGACGGACGCGCATGCCGCTCTGCTCGATCATCGCATTCGCCATCTCGGCCCTGCCAGCGCCGAAGGCGGCAATGTCGGCACGCACGATCTGTTCCATTTTGGCCCTTTCCCAGGGACTGTCCGCCCGCTGTCGAATCGCTCTGCTCATGAATGTATTCCTATCGCATTGATGAGAACAAAGCAAGAACTTTCTCGCGGCGCGCCGCAAAAACTGGCGCTGCCCACCGCTTTCCGCTATTCGGCTAAACATGCTCAGCGTCCTGATCGAAACCCTGAATGACGAGGAGGGCCTTGCCCGCACGCTCGCCTCGCTGATCGGCGGCGCGGTCGAAGGCGTGGTGCGCGACGTTCTCGTCTGCGACACCGGCTCGACCGATCAGACGCACCGCGTCGCCGAACATGCCGGCTGCCACTATGTCAGCGGCGGCATCGCCGCCGGCATCAGGCAGGCCAAGGGCGACTGGCTGCTTTTGCTCGAACCGGGAGCGCGGCTGGGAGAGGGCTGGATCGACGAGGTCGTCGCCCATACGGCGAGGCAAACCATGGCGGCGCGGTTCTCGCGGGCACGCGGCAGCCGCGCGCCGTTCCTGTCGCGCGTCTTTGCCGGAAATCGCGCTCTCGCCGAAGGCCTGGTGATCAGCAAGCGTCAGGCCGCCGCGCTGTCGAAGAATGCCCGCAGCGCCGAAGCGATCGCCCGCGGCCTGGCGACCAGGAGGCTCCACGCCGAGATCTGGGTCGCGCCGCGGAAGTGACAGCTTACCGTCCCGGTTATGGGAACTCCGCCCAAGCACATTTTCTGGCGGGTCGTCGTTTATTGTGCATTGCACAAAATCTGGCCGGGGGTTACCATTCCCGGCGATATGGGCGAATAGGGTTTGGGGTGTGCCGGAGCGGCGACGACTAACGTCGATGCTGTTCCATCGACATTTTGAGGACCCCGATGACCCTTTCAAGCCCTGACAAGTCCGGCGCTGCAAGCCTCGAGGCGATCGCACGAAACGGCGGCACGCTGCGCCGCATCGCCGCCCGCATCCCGACCTATCTTTCCGACCTTCGCGAGAATCCGGCATGGCTGCCGATGTTCATGCTGGCCCGCACCATGCCGGCGCGGCGGCTGCACTGGCGCAGTGCAAAGCCCGTTCCGCCGGCGCGCAATGTCGGTGAAACGATGTTCGCCGGCGTCGACCGCGATGCCGTCGTCGGCGCGCTGCGCACCGAGGGGCTCTATTCGGGCCTGATGCTGCCGGCCGCCATCCATGAGGAGATCGCCCGCTTCGCCGAGCGCACGCCATGCTTCGGCAATTTCGACCGCCGGCTGGAATTCCTGCCCGAAAAACACGCCGATGCCGAAAAGCATTTCGGCCGCCCGCTGCTCAGCGGTCACTATTTCGAACGGGTCCTCGACTGCAACGCTGCGGTCGCCGTGCAGCGCGATCCGCTGCTTCTCGATATCGCAGCGCACTATCTCGGCAGCCAGGCCAAGCTGATCACGACCCGCGTCTGGTGGAGCTTTCCGACCGGTGGCGTCTCGGACGCCGACAAGAACATGGCCTCGCTCGGCAAATACCATTTCGACCTCGACGACTGGCGCATGCTGAAGTTCTTTTTCTACCTGGTGCCGGTCGACGCCGACACTGGGCCGCATGTCTATGTCCGCGGCTCCCATAACCGCCGCATCCTGAAGCATCAGCTGACGCTGCTGGTCGGCCATTCGGCGGAAGAGGTGCTGGGCGTCTACGGCGAGCAGAGCCCGGTCACGCTGACCGGGCCGGCCGGCCTCGGCTTTGTCGAGGATCCGTTCGGCTTCCATATGGGCACCGTGCCGACGCGCACGCCGCGGCTGATGATGGAGGTTGGCTTCGGCGTCTCGCCGCCGTCGCGCCGGCGTTTTCACGGCGAGCCGGTCATTCGCTAAACCGAGGTCGCTTGGCTGATACCTCGGTTCGTCTCAGCCGCGCCGCAAATGCTCGTCCAGCCGCGGCATGATCTCGACGAAGTTGCAGGGCATGTGCCGATAGTCGAGCTGCGGCTTCAAAATGCCGTCCCAGGCGTCCTTGCAGGCGCCGGGCGAGCCCGGCAGCACGAAGACGAAGGTGGCGTTGACGACGCCGCCGGTTGCCCGGCTCTGGATCGTCGAAGTGCCGATCTTGTCGTAGGAGATGCGGTGGAACACTTCGGAAAAGCCGTCCATGCGCTTTTCGAAGATCGGCTCCAGCGCTTCCGGCGTCACGTCGCGGCCGGTGAAGCCGGTGCCGCCGGTGGTGATGACGACATCGATCGCATCGTCCTTCGACCAGCCCAGGACCTTGTCGCGGATCTTGTCGCGGTCGTCGGTGACGATGTCGCGGGCGGCCAGGACATGGCCGGCCTCGGCGATACGGTCGGCCAGCGTCTGCCCGGATTTGTCGTCGGCGAGGCTGCGCGTATCGGAAACGGTCAGTACCGCGATGCGCACGGGAACGAAGGGGCGGCTCTCGTCAATCCTGGCCATGGGCATCAACCTCCGATGTCACGCTTCGCGTCGCCGCGACAAACCAGTCGGGATGGCGGCTGCGAATATCGACGGCCGCGCGCTTGGCCACATTGCCGGTCTCGAACAGCCCGAAGCAGGTGGCGCCGGAGCCGGACATCCTGGCAAAACCGGCTCCGGCCTTGTTCAGCACGGAAAGCGCCTTGCCGATGGCGGGCTGGATTGCACGCGCCGCAGGCTCGAGATCGTTGCGGGTGATCTCCAGCCAGTTGCGGATGCTGTGGAAGTCGAGGCTGTGCGGCAGCGGCGGCAGCCCCGCATTGTCGCGGCGGCCAAGCGCCTCGAACACGTCGGCCGTCGAGACGGCAGTGCCGGGATTGACGAGCACCAGACCCAGCGCCGGGAAACCCGGCACGAGCGTCAGCTCGTCGCCGATGCCGCGGGCTATCAGCGGTCTGGCTGCGAGGCACATCGGCACGTCGGCGCCGAGCGACAGGCCGATCCGCGCCAGTTCGGCATCGCCGACATCAAGTCCCCAGGTCTGGACCAGGGCGCGCAGCACAGCCGCCGCATCGCTCGACCCTCCGCCGACACCGGACGCGACCGGCAGGTTCTTTTCGAGCCTGATGGCGACAGCCGGTGCGTGCTGGGGACCGGCCTCGCGCCGCAGTGCATCGCGCGCTCTCACCACCAGATTATTGTCGTCGACCGGCACCGCGGAGGCGTATTTGCCGGACACGGAAAACCCATCGCTGTCGGCAAGCTCCGTTTCGATGCGATCGCCGAAGCGCGTGAACACAGCCAGGCTTTCGATCGTGTGATAGCCGTCGGCACGCTGGCCGGTGACGTGCAGCGCGAGATTTATCTTGCCGTGCGCATGCGACGCCCGGATGCTGGCCTCGGCGTTCACTGGCTCGGCCGCGAGGGGGACGACGGTCAATCCTTGGCCAGACGGTATTCGCCGGTCTTCGGGTCCTTGACCAATGTTCCCATTGTACCGTTGGCGGCCTGCTTTTCGGTACGCCGCACCTTGGCGGTCACACGCTCGGCTTCCCTGACGAAGGAGCGGTAGCCGAAATAGGCGGCAATGCCGACGACGGCGAAGAAAATGATCTGCGGCATGTCAAACTCCTCCCTCGCAAGGCCGGCAAGGCGGCCGGTCGGGTCGGTTGATGATTTATGCTAGACGCTTTCACCGGCTTTTCAAAGCCCGAAGCGCGCCCACAGCGCGCGCTCTTCCGCTGCATCGATGACGCCGCTTGCAGCGGCGGCGGCAATATCGGGCGCCGAAAAGCTCGAGCCGAACAGGCCGAAGCGGCCGAACAGGCCGCGCGGCGCGGTGATCAGCTTGAGCTGGGTTTTCGGCCCGAAACGGCTCTTCAGCACGCTGCGCATGTCGCCGAGCGCATCGACCAGCCCGAGTTCGAGACCCTTCTTGGCCGTCCAGAAAAGTCCGGTGAACAGGTCTGGATCGTCCTTGAGCTTGCTGCCGCGCCTGTCCTTGACGAGATCGATGAAGGTCTCGTGGACCTCGAGCTGCAGCGCCTTCAGGCGCTCGACGTCTTCCTTCTTTTCCGGCTTGAACGGGTCGAGCACCGCCTTGTTCTGGCCGGCGGTGTGGACGCGGCGCTCGACACCGATCTTCTTCAACAGCTCTGGAAAGCCGAACGAGGCCGACACCACGCCGATCGAGCCGACGATGGAGGACGGGTCGGCAAAGATCTCGTCGCCGGCGACCGCGATCATGTAGCCGCCCGAGGCCGCCACGTCCTCGACGAAAACCAGGACTTTCTTGTTCTTCTCGCTCGCCAGGTCGCGGATGCGCCTGAAGATCAGCCGCGACTGCACCGGTGAACCACCTGGCGAATTGATCGAGATGGCGACCGCCGGCGCGTCGAAGGAAAACAGCTTTTCGAGAAGGCCGGCGGTGGAAGCGAGCGACAGGCTCGGCCGGAACTGGCCGCCGCCGGGCATGATGGTGCCGTGCAGGCGGATGACCGGAATGGTGACGACGGCGGAGCGCCAGGATTTCGGCAGCAGGCGGTTGAAAAGGCGTTTCACGAGGGGGCGGTCTCCGGTCGATTTGCTTGAGGCATGTAGGAATTCGCCGGCCAACGGCAATGCCGTCACGCCGGCAATCAAAATGGATCAGTCTCCGAACAGCGACGCCAGCCCGTTATTGATCAGCTCTGCCCGTTCCGAGGGGCCATTGCCTGAATAGGCATGCAGCATCAGCGGCGGTCGGATCGACAGTTTGCCGCGTGCGCCGAGAATTGCCCGGACGACGATGCGGATCGCTGCCGCCTCGGGGCGAGGGTGGACGGCCAGCATCTCGGCGTCGCCGAAGCGGCCGGCAATAGCATCGAGGATGGCGCCGAGCTGTTCCGGCCTGGCGATGACGGCCAGCCCGCCGCCCGGCCTGACCACCGCGGCCGCGCTGCGGATCCAGCTGTCGAACAGCCCGTCCTCCGAGACGTGCGCGGCCTTTCTCAGCGGATCGGGCGTCGCGCGATCCTCGGCGGCATTGAACGGCGGGTTCATGATGACGAAATCGAAGCTGTTGTCCTCGAGGCCGGCGGCCGTTCGCGCCCGGCCCGACAGCGTGACATCGGCGACGAGCACCGAGGCGCGGTCGCTGAGATGCGCATTGCCGGGATGGGCAAGCGTGGTTGTGGCGAAGGCCGCCATTTCCGGGGAACGCTCGACAAGCACGGCCTCTGCAGCGGGGCAGCGCGACAGTACCGCCAGGCCGGCGGCACCGGCACCCGCGCCAAAGTCAGCAAGCCGCCCGGCGAAGGAGGACGGCACGGCAGCCGCCAGCATCATCGCATCCATGCCGGCGCGGTGGCCCGCCTTTCTCGGCTGCACCAGCCAGAAGCGACCGCGATGAAAGGCATCGACCGTATGAGCCGGCATGTCCGGGACAAGGGCAGCGGGCGACGCGGACATTATTTTTGGCGGATCTCGTTGGCGATGCCGGCATCCGTCAGGATGCGCCGCGCCGCATCGGCCTTGTCGGCATCCACCATGACACGGCGGGGCAGGATGCCGATCGAGCCGTCGAGGACGCTCATGTTCTGGTCGGCGACGAAACAGCCGATGCCGGCATCGCGCATCAGCGATTCGACAAACGAAATGATGACGGCGTCGTTGGTGCGGATGAGCTCTATCATCGGATGAAACTCGCAGTTTGCGGCGTTGATGTAAACGTAGGCGTGATCATGTACCAGAGCCGGCGCGCCAATTCGCCTCTTGCCGCGCCGGTGGGTGACACCCTAGAGTCTGTCCAGGGACCATGTTGCCGTCGTGCATATCGAGGTTGGGAGTTTTGCCGTGGGTGTCGTTCTCAACATTGAAAACGGGAAGCGCGAAGCCGCCTCGATAAAGGACCTCATCGACCTGACCGCGGCCGACATGGGGCGCGTCAACAAATTGATCCTGTCGAAGGCCGGCTCCGATGTCGAGATGATTCCGGAGATAGCCAACCATCTGATCTCGTCGGGCGGCAAACGGCTGCGGCCGATGCTGACGCTCGCCGCGGCCCAGATGTTCGGCTATTCCGGCGACGGCCATGTCAAGCTCGCCACATCGGTCGAATTCATGCATACCGCGACACTTCTCCACGACGATGTTGTCGATGAAAGCGGCATGCGGCGCGGCAAGAAGACGGCACGCATGATCTGGGGCAACCAGGCCAGTGTTCTGGTCGGCGATTTCCTGCTCGGCCAAGCCTTTCGCATGATGGTCGATGTCGGCTCGCTGGAAGCGCTCGATATCCTGTCGAGCGCGGCCTCGGTCATCGCCGAAGGCGAGGTGATGCAGCTCGCTGCCGCAAAAAACCTCGAGACCACCGAGGATGAGCATTTCGCGGTGATCAAGGCCAAGACCGCGGCCCTGTTTTCGGCCGCCGCCGAGGTCGGCCCCGTCATCGCTCAGGCGACGCGCAATGATCGCGCAGCACTCCGCTCCTACGGCATGAATCTCGGCCTTGCCTTCCAGCTGATCGATGACGCGCTGGATTACGGCGGCACCAGCAAGGATCTCGGCAAGAATGTCGGCGACGATTTTCGCGAGGGCAAGGTCACGCTGCCGGTGATCCTCGCCTATCGGCGCGGCACCAAGGCCGAGCGCAGCTTCTGGAAACGCGCCATCGAGGACAATGCCGCCGACGATGCCGGGCTGGAGAAGGCCATCGGCCTGATGCTCCGCCATGGCGCGATTGCCGACACCATCGGGCGCGCCCGCCATTTCGGCGAGATCGCCCGCGACGCGCTGGCGCCGCTCGAGGCGACGCCGCAGAAATCGGCGCTGATCGACGTCATCGATTTCTGCATCAGCCGGGTGAATTGACAGGCATCGGCGCCCCGCGCTTGTTCTCATCGAGCCTTTGCCGGAAGAACCATTGCTGCCAGCAGGCTAACGACGATGCCCGCCGCCGCGAGCCAGAAGGCGACCTGGATGCCGTCGGCGACGGCAATTTTCAACGCATTGCCGGACAATTCGCCGATTTGGCTGTTCGCAATCGCAATCAGCACGGCCATGCCGATGGCGTTGCCGACATTGAGCGTCGTCGAAGCCATCCCCGAGGCGACGCCTTGCTGGTCATGGGCAACGCCGGAAGCGGCGGCAATCCACATTGCGGTCCAGACGATGCCTTGTCCGACGCCGGAGACGATCAGGCCAGGTACGAGGGCCAGATAGCTGCTCTCCGCGGTCGCGCCTGATTCCATCAATGCTGTGCCGACCGCGCCGACGATCATGCCGCCGACCAGCGTGCTGCGCGTCGAAAAGAGCGTCGCCAGACGCTCGCCGGCTTGCGTGCCGGTGGCGATGGCGACCGACGGCACGAGAAAGGCGAGGCCCGTCTGCAAGGCAGTGAAGCCGTGCACGTTCTGCAGCAGCACGGTGAGGAAGTAGGGCAGCGCGCCGAAAGTGGCCATGTAGAGGAAGGTTATCGTCATGCCGGCGACGAGGCTGCGGTTGTGGAACAGGCGCAGCGGCATCAGCGGGTCGGCGCTGTTGGCCTCGATCACGGTGAAGGCGATCAGGAAGAATGCCGCCAGTGCTGCGCTGACGATGATTGCGCCAGAGCCCCAGCCATATTCGGGCCCCTGAACCAGGGTGAAGACAAGCAGCGTCGCGCCGGCGGTGACGGTCAGCGCGCCCGGCAGATCGAAGCTGCGCTGCTCGTGCCGCTTGCGATCGCGCGGGATGATGGCGAAAGCCGCGATGATGGCGATCCCGGCCAACAGCACGTTGACGTAGAAGACCGACGGCCAGCCGAAGGCGCTGGTCAGAAACCCGCCGGCAAGCGAACCGAGCGTCAGGCCGCTGGCGCCCGCGCCGCCCCAGACGGCGAGCGCCCGGTTGCGTTCCGGTCCCTCGGCGAACAGGCGGTTGATCAGCGACAACGTCGCAGGAAACAGGAACGCGGCGCCGATGCCTTGCACGGCGCGGGCCGCGATGATGATTTCCGGCGACCAGGCGAGGCCGCCGACCAGAGATGAGAGCGCGTAGAGCCAGAGCGCGAAGATGAAGACGCGGCGCTGGCCGATCAGGTCGGCGGCCCGGCCGCCGAACAGCAGGAAGCCGCCGGTGAAGACGGTGTAGGCGCTGACCACCCACTGCAGGGTCTGGCCTGAAAATGCGAGGCCGGCGCCGATCTCCGGCAACGCCACGAAGACTATGTTGAGGTCGAGCGAGATGATGAGCTGCGCGAAGGCGAGCAGCGCCAGCGTTGCGCCATGTTTCGCCCTGCTTGCTCCCTGCGTTATCGCCCCGAGCGGCGCGCCTTGATCCAGTGAACTCATGCCGGTCTCCTTGTCGACAATTATTTAATGATCGACAAAGAATTGAGATTTGCAATCCGAAGTCAAGCGGATTATTTGTTGATCGACAAAAATTGGAGACCGCCATGGCGGGAAGGCCAAGGGAGTTCGACCGCGACCAGGCGCTGGAGAAAGCCCGCGACGCTTTCTGGAGACGCGGCTACGAGGGCACCTCGATGGCCGATCTCGTATCGGCGCTTGGTCTCGCATCGGCGCGCATCTATGCCGCCTTCGGCTCGAAGGAGGATCTGTTTCGCGAAGCGGTGGCACTTTACGAGGCCAATGAGGGCGGCTTCGCCACACGCGCACTGCAGGAAGAACCAAATGTCCGGCGCGTCATCGAGCGCATGCTTCGCGACGCCGTCGAAATCTATACGCGGCCGGGGCAGCCGCAGGGCTGCATGGTGGTGACGGCCGCGACCAATTGCGCCGTCGAAAATGACGCCGTGCTGCAATGGCTGGCGGAGCATCGGCTGGCGCGTACCGCATCGATCGTCGAGCGGTTGAAGCAGGCGGTGCGCGATGGCGAATTGAAGCCGGACGCCGACGCCGAGACGTTGGGGGATTATTACGCCACGCTGCTGCACGGCCTTTCGGTGCAGGCACGCGACGGCGTGCCGAAAAAGCGGCTGCACGATCTTGTCACCGTCGCCATGCAGGCGCTCGACGCAAGCCTTTCGCAAGCACCCTGAGGTTCGGGGCCGTGACGCCGGTTTCCCATTGCCGAATTGTCGCAATGCGGTCGTGCGACCTCTTTCGGCATGGTTTATTAATTGCTTGGCCCGATTGTGAATTCGGGCCGGGTTGAAGCACGACCCCAAAAAGGCCATGCTTTTCCTGTAAAGATCGAGTCTAGTGCGATCCCGCTGACGCGGAGATGGCGTTTGGCTGAAAGGGATATGATGCGGCAAGGATATGCGCGCTGGCTGACGGGGCTGGCAATCGCGACGGGCATGGCGATCTCGGCTTTGCCGGCGCATGCCAAACAGACCGCCGAGCCGGTCAGGATCACATCCTTCTCGGGGGCCTATCTCGCCGCCAGGATTGCCGACGGCGACAACGACCTCGACAGCGCCATTTCTTATTACAAGCAGGCGCTTGCCTTCGATCCGAACGATACGGGACTGCAGCAGAGCCTGATGCTGTCGCTGATCGCGCAGGGGCGCTTCGACGAATCCCTGGTCTATGCCGACAAGCTCAAGGCGGTTCCCGATGTCGAGCGCTTCTCGCGCCTGGCGCTGGCCATCGACTCCTTCCACAAGAAGGATTTCTCCAAGGCCGAATACTGGCTCAAGCTGTCGCTCGAATCCGATCTCGACCGGCTGATCTCAGGCGTCATGACCGGCTGGGCCAAGCAGGGTGCGGGTGACGCCGGCGAGGCCATGGCTTCCATCGACAAGCTGCAAGGCCCCGACTGGTTCAGCCTGTTCAAGTCCTTCCACCGCGCCTTGATTGCCGACGCCTCCGGCCTGCCCGACAGGGCGGATGCGCTCTACACCGCCACCGTGCAGGACACCGCCGCCGGCGGTGCGGCCCCCGAGACATGGATGCGCAACGCGCAGGCCTACGCGTCTTTCCTCGCCCGCAAAGGCGACAAGGCCAAGGCGCTGTCGGTGCTCGACAAGGCCGAGGCGTTTGCGCCCGGCAAGGTCGAGATTGCGTCCCTTCGCGACAAGATCAACAAGGGCGAAAAGATCGAGCCCTTCGTTGCCGGTCCGTCGGACGGCGCCTCGGAAATCCTGCTCGATCTCGCCACCGCGCTCAACCGCGGCGGCGGCGAGCCGTTCGTGCGGCTTTATCTGCAATATGCCCTGGCGCTGCGGCCCGACAACGACGCGGCGCTCGTTCAGCTTGCCGCCGTTGCCGAGCAGTTGAAAGACGGCGAGGGCGCCATCGCGCTCTATCGCCGCATTCCCGCCGGCTCGCCGCTGAAGCAGCTTTCGGACCTGCAGCTTGGCCTCAACCTTGCCGATCTCGACCGCAACGACGAGGCGATCACTCACCTCAAGGCCATCGTCGATGCGCATCCAGACGACATGCGCGCCTATCTGGCGCTCGGCGGCGTCTATTCCTCGAAGGAGGATTTCCGCTCCGCCGCCAATCTTTACGACAAGGCAGTCGAGGTGCTGAAGACGCCGACCGCCGCCAACTGGAACATCTTCTACCAGCGCGGCATCGCCTATGAGCGGCTGAAGGAATGGCCGAAGGCCGAGCCGAATTTCCGCAAGGCGCTGGAGCTCTACCCCGACCAGCCGCAGGTCCTGAACTATCTCGGCTATTCCTGGGTCGACAAGAACATGAACCTCAAGGAAGGCCTCGCGATGATCCAGAAGGCCGTCGACCTGAGGCCGAGCGACGGCTACATCGTCGATTCGCTGGGCTGGGCCTATTACCGCCTTGGCCAGTTCGACGACGCGGTGCGCGAAATGGAACGCGCCGTTTCGTTGAAGCCGGAGGATCCGGTGCTCAACGATCACCTCGGCGACGCCTACTGGCGCGTCGGCCGCAAGCTGGAAGCCACCTTCCAGTGGAACCAGGCCCGCGACCTGAAGCCGGACCCGGATGTGCTTGCCGCCTTGCAGCAAAAGCTGATGAAAGGCCTGCCGCCGATCGAATCCAACACGGCGCAGGAAACCCCGAACGTAAAGCCCTTGCCGGCGCCCGCCCCTAAGGGGTGACCCTTCTTTCCTTCTCCCCTTGTGGGAGAAGGTGGATCGGCGCGCAGCGCCGAGACGGTTGAGGGGTGTCGGACGGATTGCCGTCGGTGCCAAGCTGGAACACCCCTCATCCGACCGAGCTTCGCTCGGCCACCTTCTCCCACAAGGGGAGAGCGACTGTCTTGGCTGTCAAGTTGTTTGCCACGGTTTTTGATCCCGGACGATAGCGTTGAGAATGGTGAGAAGCTTG
>NZ_JAMYLR010000065.1:0-20458 GCF_040318155.1 Mesorhizobium sp. M1307
CGGCCTCGGTCGCCGGCCTGCTGGTCACCACCGAAGCCATGATCGCGGAGGCTCCGAAGAAGGAGTCGGCTGGCGGCGGCATGCCTGGCGGCATGGGCGGCGGCGGCATGGGCGGCATGGGTGGCATGGATTTCTAATCCAGCCAATCTCGCAAGCTTACGGAAAGGGCGGCAGCGATGCCGCCCTTTTTGTTTGCTTCATAGCGGGCTGCCCCGGCTCAAGCGGCGATATCAATGCACCGCGGCAGCGGCACTCTTGGCCGGCAATGCCCCCTCAATCAGCGCCGCGACCTCATCGGCTACCGCCAGCACCGGGGCGCGGTCGTGGGTGGCGCGTGCGATCACCATCAGCCCTTCCAGCGATGATTCGACCAGCAATGCGAGCGCGTACGCGCGGCGCTCGGGCACCCCTGCCCTGACGAAGGCCGCCCTGAGCAAGCCTATCCACTGCTCGAAGGCGGACCGGCACAATTCGGCCAGTTCCGGCACGTCTGTCGGCGAGTCCAACACCACGGGCGCGATCGGGCAACCGAGCGTGAACCGATTGTCCTCCAACATGCGGGCGACCGACTGGTAAATGTGGTGGACGGCCACCGCCGGATCCTTTTCGGCAGCGAGTGCGGCGTCCAGCCTCTGCGTCACATCGGCGACGCTGTCGCGCGTCACCTCGATGACCAGCTGGTCCTTGCCGCCCGGAAAATGAAAATAGAGCGAGCCTCTCGGCGCGCCTGAGGCGCTCAATATGTCGTTGAGCGAAGTGCCGTGATAGCCGCGCTGCCGAAGCAGGCGTCCCGTGGTCTCGAGTATGCGGGTACGGGTGTCGTTCGCCATGTCAACCTCTGTCAGGAGTGAGCATTATAGGCCTTGCCTCGAATATGACAATCGGTCTACATAATATGTAGATCAGTCTACATATCGAGAGGCAAATGCGCAGTTATCGTCTTGAAGGAACCTGCGGGACCAAGTGCCTGGTGATGCGCGACGAGGCGCAGCCGACGCCGAAGCCGCACGAGATCGTCGTGCGTGTCCGCGCCGCTTCGCTCAACCGCCGCGACACGATGATCCTCAACGGCAGCTATCCGCTGGCGCCGCGCCAAGGGGTCGTTCCGCTGAGCGACGGCGCCGGTGAAGTCGTTGCGGTCGGCGATGCCGTCACCCGCTTTGCCGTCGGCGACCGCGTCACCGGCAGTTATTTTGCGCGCTGGATCGATGGCCGCATCAATGCCGGTCTGATCGACCAGCTTGGCTGCACGCTGGACGGGATGCTGGCCGAATACGCCGTGCTCGACGAGCAATGGGCGGTGCGGCTTCCCGATCATCTCGACCGGCATCAAGCGGCGACACTAACCTGCGCCGGCCTGACCGCCTGGAATGCCGTGACTGGGGCCGAAATGCCGAAGCCCGGCCAATGGGTTCTTGTCATCGGTTCAGGTGGCGTCGCGCTATTTGCGCTGCAATTCGCCAAGCTGCTCGGCTGCCGTGTCGTGGCGGTTACCTCGCGCAACGAGAAGCTGGACCGGCTGCAGGCGCTAGGCGCCGACCTCGTCGTCTCGACCGCCGACATGCCGGAATGGGGTGCTGCGGTGCGAGAGCAGACCGGCGGCATCGACCTCGTCGTCGAGACCGGCGGCCCGCCGACCTTCGCGCAATCGATGATCGCCTGCGCGCTTTACGGGCGCATCGTGCTTCTCACCATACAGGATGCGAAAGGCGGGACGGTGCAGATCCCCGGCCCGGTCTACCAGCGCAGCCTCGCCACCATCAGCCGCCTGTTCGTCGGCAATCGCACCAACCTCGAAGCCATGCTGCGCGCCATCTCGGTGCATCGGCTTAAGCCTGTCATCGACAAGGTGTTCGCCTTCGACGAGGCCAACGACGCCTATCGCTATTTCCAGCAAGGCGACGTCTTCGGGAAAGTGGTCGTCGACAGCGCCTGACTGGTCCGCCCCAAAATCTGATCGACCCCTCAAATCAAAGGAGAGACACAATGACCATTCGTGAAGCAGAGGCCCAATGGCAGGGATCGTTGAAGGAGGGTTCGGGCCGGCTGAAGCTCGGCAGCGGCGTCTTCGAAGGCGCCTACTCGTTCCCGTCGCGTTTCGAGAACGGTCCCGGCACCAACCCCGAGGAATTGATTGCCGCGGCGCATGCCGGCTGCTTCTCGATGGCGCTGAGCGCCATCCTCGGCCGCGAAGGTTACACTCCCGCACGCATCCACACGATCGCGAAAGCGCATCTCAGCGCCACTGCGGCCGGACCGACGCTGACCCGTATCGAGCTGGAGACCGAGGCAAGCGTCGCCGGGCTGGCGGCGGGGGAGTTCGAGCGGCTGGCGCAGACGGCCAAGGAGAGCTGCCTCGTGTCGCGGGGCGCTGGCCGGCGTCGCCGTGATCACGCTCAAGGCCCGCCTCGTCGAAACCGCTACCGATCACTGAAGGGAAGGAATATCCAATGACACAGGAACTCATCATCGACATCGCGGCGGCCAAACGCTCCGCCGAAACGGCCGAGATCATGCGGCGCTACAACGACGTCTTCCAGCGCCACGACCCTTCGGCGCTCGACGATCTGGTGGCGGAAGATTGCGTGATCGAGAACACCACGCCGGCCCCGGACGGCGCCCGCCGCATCGGCAAGGGCGCCTGCGTTGAACTGTGGTCGGCGATCGCGACCGGACCCGGCACGCGCTTCGACATCGAAGAAACTTTCGTCGCCGGCGACCGGGCGACGATCCGCTGGCGCTACTGCATGGCCGACGGCAATTCGCTGCGCGGCGTCAACCTGATGCGCGTGGCGGACGGGCAGATCGTCGAGGCCATGGGCTATGTGAAGGGATAGATTTGCGCTGCCCGCGACCTTCCTGTCTACCGGTCCGCCAGCGCCAGTTTGGCGCCGAGCATGACAAAGGCTCCGGCGAAGGTACGGCGCATCCAGGTCAGCACCTTTGGCCGCGACACGACATGGCTGCGGATCGACGCGGCAAAAATGCCATAGCTGACAAAGACCACGAAGGTGAGCAGCATGAAGATGCTGCTGAGCTCCAGCATTTTCGACAGCGCATGCGGTTCGGTGGTGCTGACGAATTGCGGCAGGAAGGCAAAGAAGAAGATCGACAGCTTCGGATTGAGGATGTTGATGAGGATGCCCGAAGTGATCACTTTGCCGGCCGAGCGCGGCGCGACATTTTCTTCGACGCTCAGGCCGCCCTTCTCCTTCAGCGTGTTCCAGGCCATGTAGAGCAGGTAGGCGACGCCGAGATATTTCAGCGTCTCGAAGGCGACGGCACTGGTATGCAGCAGTGCCGCGAGGCCGGTGATGGCGGCCGCCATGTGCGGAATGATGCCGAGCGTGCAGCCGAAAGCGGCAATGATGCTGGCGCGCGCACCACGTGAAAGCCCGGCGCTCAGCGTATAGAGAACGCCGGTGCCGGGCGAAGCCACGACAATCAGCGACGTCAACAGAAATTCGATGCTCACAGATGGTCTCCCGGTGCTGGCCCCGCCGCCGGCAGCGTAATCAGCGAAACGTGCGGGCACAAGCCAGCCTGAGAGCCTGTCCGCATTCAGATCATGCTATTGGCGTGCAGCTTGCTATCCGCGATGGGCTGCCGAACTTCCCAGTGTTCGACCAGCTTGCTGTCCTTCAGCCTGAAAATGTCGACAATGGCCAAGCCCTCCTCCTCCGGTTCGCGTTTTGCGTGCATGTGCACGATGACGAAATCCCCTTCGGCAAAAATCCGCTTCACCTCTCCCTTCACGAGGGGAAATGACTGTTTGAGCTGCTGCAGATAGGCTTTGAAGCCTTCCGCACCATCCGCAATGTTCGGATTGTGTTGGATGTAGCGTTCGCCAAAATGCATCGAAGCAGCTTCGATGTTGCCTTGGTTTACTGCTTTGTCGATGAAGTCCAGGACGATCGTCTTGTTGGTCTCGAGCGAATTATGACTCTCGGCTGGAAATGGATTTGATGGTTCGTCACGCATGTTTTGCTCCTTCCCGTGCCTGCTTCTGCCCGGTGTGGACAGGAGCGTCCGCACGCCGACATTGCCAACATGATCTGTTGCGATTGTGAGATGGTCGATACGCTATTCCACTAGATTCTTATCCAATCGTCTAATAGCGTCGTCCTATTCATCGTTGGAGGATGGTTCTCATGGACGCCTTGTCCGAAGTTCTTGCTTCGCTGAGATTTGGCAGCGCCATGATCGGCAGCGCGACCCTGCATCGGCCATGGGGTATTTCGGTGGATCCGACAAGGAATGCCGCCATCCACGTCATACAGAACGGCGAATGCTGGCTGCGGTTAGCCGGTGAAAGGGAGCCGATCCGCTTAGGCGAGGGAGATGTCATCCTTGTCGCGAGCGGTATCGGGCATGCCCTTTGCAATCCGGCGGATGCACCGACGGCATCGATATCCGCCGTCCTTTCCGCAAATCGGAGCGGACTGGAACCGAAAAGCGAGAGCGGCGCGACAACTCTTCTTTGTGCGAGATATTCACTCGACGGCGTCGGGCCATATCCGATGGTTTCGCTGCTTCCTCCGCTGATTCATTTGACCCGGAATCAGATCGACACCAGCGAGCCGCTGCGGCTTGCCCTGGAACTTCTGCAGGTCGAAGCGAAAGGCGATCTCGGCGGCCACGACATTGTCGCCCCACGCCTTCTCGACAGCACGTTGATCTTCTTGTTGCGCGCCTGGATCGAACATCAGCCACTCGGAACAGGGGGATGGTTTGGCGCCTTGCGCGACAAAGGCATTGCGCAGGCTTTGCGCCTGATCCACGAGCGGCCGGGCAATCCCTGGACCATCGCTTCCCTTGCCAGCGGCGCAGCACAGTCCCGGGCCACCTTCGCGCGTCGCTTCGCTCAACTGGTAGGACAGCCGCCGCTGTCCTATGTGACCCGGTGGCGGATGAACCTTGCCGCCAAGGCTCTGCGGGAAACGAACCAGAACATTGGCGAGATCGGGCGCGCCGTCGGATATGAATCGGTGCCGTCGTTCTCGCAGGCATTCAAACGATTGACCGGACGATCGCCCGGCCTCTACCGCAGCGACTTTCGCGCATCTGATTGACGAAATTCAAACTGGGACGCCAGCCCGAGGGCCGTCATTCAAGCGTCGGCAGACCGTGAGCCCGACGCGCGATCAGGCAGTCGTCATCGCCCGGCATGCAGGCGCGGCAGACGTCGGGGCGGATGTCGTAGATGCCGCAGGCCGTTGACTTGCCGACCTCGCCGCACAGTGCCGAACAGCGCGCGCCGTCGCAGCGCATACCGGCTTCGTCGGCAGCCACGTATTTTTGCGGGATAAGGTCGAGCTGCGCGTCATCCTCGGTGGAGAAGCGCGGCCATCTGGACGAGTAGGCGCAGCAGGCGCCACAGGTCTGGCAATCGAAGGCAATCGGACCGACGCCCTCTTGTGGCGACGAAAACTCCTCTGCGACCGCCAGGGCAAGCAGCCTTGGCGCAGATTTCCGGTCGGCATTTTGCTGCAAGGACGCTATTTCTTCTTGGGCTTGCGCGGCGGTGCTTCCGCCGGCGACCTGAACAGATCGGTGCCCGCTTCGGCGGCTTCGCCGGTTTTTGGCGCGGCCGCCGGCTTGGCCGGCTTCACGGCGGCAGCAGGCGCTGCCGGCTGGCCCTTGGCGGAAAACTTGATTGCCATATCAATCCTCGTCAGAGAAACGCGATGATGGCGCATTCGGATTGCGAAGGCGGCCGATGAGCGCCGAAACGGCCGTGATGTTCATTTCTTCGGGCGACCAGTTCCTGGCTTCCTCGATGTGCCGGGGCGCCAGCTCGCGATGCGTGCTGCCGCTGTAAGCGGCATCCTGAAAGGTCATGCGCTCGCGGGTCTTGGCGTTTTCCCGGACGTATTCAATCAGATAATTGGGGCATTCGGCACGACCGCGCACGCCGAGCCGAACCTGGGCATCGCCGTGGACACGCCTGCAGCGCTCGAGCTTTTCGAGCACGCGCCGGACATATTCGACCGGCTTGTCTAGTTCGCCCACGACATCGGCGATGGTCGAATCTGCGGCGATCGCCTTTTGAGGCACGCGTTTGGTGGCCATCAGCGTTTGCCTGCGCGTTTCGGCGAGGCCGCGAGCGCAACCGCCGCCGCCATGTCGTCGGCTTCCTTCTCCAGCCGCAATTCGCGCAGCCGCGCGGTCTTGGCTTCGCGGGCCTGGCTGACGGCATCCCGTTCGGAATTGATGCGGTCGAGCGACATCGACTGGGTCCGCGTCTTGCTGAAAATGGATTCGGCCTGGTCGCGGGGTTTTTTTGAAGTTGCGGTCAAGGTCTTTCTCCCGGTTCGGAGCACGCCGCCGAAAAGTGGCGAGACTGGTCTTTCGGCCAGGATCCCGCACAAAGCAATACGGCAGCCGGTTCAAATTGCTGGAACGTCCTTAGCACGTCCGGGCCGTCGAGCAGCGCTCTTTCGGCGGTCGAAGCGCAAAAATGAAAAAGGCCAGGCACCGCCTGACCTTCCATAAGAGCGCCTGCGCATCCCGAGAAACGCGCAAAGAAACGTTCTTCTCAATGCACATGATCCGCTCCGAGATTTAACATCCCGCGATCATGCGCTGGAATTTGCCATTCACCGGTGCCAGTACATCCGTGGTCACCGGTGAGGCTGAATTCCGTTTTAGGCCGCCTTCAACTGGTCGGCGGACATCTTGCCCGACTTGTTGTCGCGGACCATCTCGTAGCCAAGCTTCTGGCCCTCGACGATGTCGCGCATTCCGGCGCGCTCGACGGCTGAGATGTGGACGAAAACGTCGGCAGAACCGTCGTCAGGCTGAATAAAACCAAAACCCTTGGTGGCGTTGAACCATTTAACTGTGCCTGTGCTCATAACGAACCCTTTCCATGGCAAATATTCGTTCGCCGTCATGCGGATGCACAACAACGTTTGTCTCGATTTTGATGGGGGAAGTTCGCCAAAGGCGCGCCTAAGCACGCGGATAACAAAAGTCGGTCAAACAAATATCGACAAAATTCTTATAGACTTCTTTGCGCGTTGTGTCAATTTTTTTGATTTGCCACACTCGCGAAGACGCGCGGCGGCGGCCCGCGCCAGCACATCGGACGGCGAAAGCCGGGCTATTGCCCGCCGAAAAAACCACTTAGCCGGGAACCATTTTGGCACCGCGGGCATTCTTTCGGTGTCGAAAGCCGTTCTTGAAAGAGCGATCTTGAGAGAGGCGGACGACAAACAGGACGCCCCCCGCGCAGATAAAAGGCACGAGGGGCGTTCCTGTGTGATGCGAGCATTCGCGCCGCCTGCCCCTCACAGCATGCCGCGGCTGAGCCCACCATCCACCGGCAAAGCCACGCCGGTGATATAGGCGGCGTCGTCGCTGGCCAGGAATGCGGCAACCGCGCCGAATTCGGCGGGGGTCCCGTAGCGCTTTGCCGGGATTTCGGCCTGACTCTCGGCGGCGATCACAGCAGCGTCCACACCCCTGTCGGCGGCGTCCATCGCGTCGAACTGCTTCGTCCGGTCCGTCGCAAAACGGCCAGGCAGCAACAGGTTGACGGTGACGCCGTCCGCCGCCACTTCGCCGGCCAGGGTCTTGGCCCAGCCGGCAAGCGACGCGCGCAACGCATTCGAAGCGGTGAGGCCGGGGATCGGCTCGCGGACGGACGTGGAGGAGACGGCGATGATGCGTCCCCAGCGCCGCGCCCGCATGCCTGGCAGGAAAGAAATGGCGATGCGCATCTGGCTCAGCACCATGCTGGTGAACTGCTTCTCCCAGACGCTCGCATCGAAGACGCTGGCCGCGAAGGGCGGCGGGCCGCCGCCATTGAGCAGGACGATGTCGATCCGCTGATGCTCGTCCTCGATGGCACGGATCAGCCGGGAGACGCTGTCGTTATCGGAAAGATCGGCGCTGAAAGTCGAGCAGATGTGGCCGGCGGACTCGATTGCGTGCCGCGCCGCATCCCGGGTCTCCTCCCCTCGTCCGACCAGGATGATCTCGGCGCCTTTCGCCGCGAGCGCTTCGGCGACGCCGAAACCGAGGCCCTTGCCTCCGCCGAGAACAAGCGCCTTCCTTCCCTCAAGATTTGCAGCCATCAGCCAAGCGTCCTCTTGGTTTCACTGCCCATTTTTCGGGCGACTTCCCTAGCGTACATGCACAATGGCGTCGGCTTCGACCGGAACATTGGCCGGCAAGCCGGCCATGCCGAGCGAGCAGCGGGCATGCTCGCCACGCTCGCCAAAAACATGGAGCAGAAATTCGGATGCTCCGTTGCCGACCTCCGAATAGGCCGCAAAGCCGGCCGCCGCGTTCACATAGACGGTCAGCTTGGCGAATCTCACGACGCGGTCGAGATTGCCGTCCAATTCCTTGTCCAGCCAATAGACGATGTTGGCCGCGCAGAGCCGGGCGGCGTTCCGCGCCGCGGCCAGATCGATCTCTGCGCCGACCTGGCCGATCGCAGCGATCTCCTGCCCGATCTCGGGGATCTGACCGGAGACATAGACGATGTCTGCGACCCGAACCGTCGGCGAGAACGGCAAAGCGGGCCGATCGAGCGACGGCCAGGCGACACCGAACTCCTCAAATCTTCTTCTGTAGGACAAGGTGGCTGCTCCTGTTTTCGTTGGCGCGAGCGGACCTTGAATTCAGACCGGGCTTTCGGATAGCCTGATAGTGCTGACCCAGCTATCAGGAATTTTTATGACTGGTGATATCGACGTCAGGCTGGTGCGCGCCTTCGTCACCGTGGCCGATACGGGAACGGTGAGCCGGGCCGCCGATCGGCTTGCCCGCACCCAGGCGGCGGTGAGCATGCAGCTTCAGCGCCTCGAGGGCGAAGTCGGCGCCGAGCTGCTGCGCCGTTCGCCGCGCGGCGTGACGCTGACCGAGGCCGGCGAGATCCTGCTCGCCTTCGCCCGCAAGGCCATCGCGATCGGCGACGATGCCAGGCGCGAGATAGAGGGCCGCAGTCTGGTCGGCCGTGTCCGGCTGGGCATCGTCGAGGATTTGGCGGTGACACGGCTGCCGTTGATCATCGCCGACTTCCGCCGCCGGCATCCTTCCGTGGAGATCGAGCTGACATCAGCCAGCAGCACCGATCTCAGCAAGTCGCTGGGCGAAGGAAAATGCGACATCGTCATGGCCGATCCGGCGCGCTTCACAAAGGCGCCGCGAGGCCATCTGTCACGACAGCTGGTCTGGGCGGCAAGCCGCATGATCGAGATCGATGACGAGGTTGAGCTTCCGCTGATCATCTTCGAAGGCGCCTGCTCCTGGCAGGACAGGATGCTGGCTTCGCTCGCCGAGGCCGGGATCGGCTGGAAGATCGGCTGCCGCGTGTCGACCTTCGCGACACTGAACTCGGCGCTGAGGGCCGGGCTTGGCATCGGCCTTCTGCTGCAGGAAGGACTACCGCCCGACTGCCAAAGCCTCAACGGACGCTTCAACCTGCCGCCGGCGCCGACAGCGGATTTCGGCGTCTATCTCGCGAGGGACCCGTCCCGGCTGGTCGAGGAGTGTGGCGATTTCCTGCGGGCGGGTTTCGAGACGTAGCGAAAAGATCTGACGTCATTCACCGCTCCTGGTCGGTCGGGCGGATGACGATCTCGTTGACGTTGACGTGTGCCGGCTGGCACACCGCGTAAAGAATGGCCGCGGCGATGTCCTCGGCGGTAAGCGCCTCCATGGCGGCAAGCCGCTTATCCAGATCAGCCTTGAACGTCGGATTGGTGATGTGGTCGCCGAGCTCGGTGCGTACCAGGCCGGGCTCGATGACGGTGACGCGAACCTTGTCGGCGTAGACTTCGCGGCGCAGCGATTCGGAAAAGCCGACGACGCCGAACTTGGTTGCTGCATAGCCGCTGGCGCCGGGATTGGCGACACGGCCGGCGACTGACGAGACGTTGACGATGTGACCCTTGGCGGCCCTCAGATGCGGCAGTGCCGCCTTGGTGACGCCCATCAGCGCCAACAGGTTGAGCTCGACCATGCGGCGCCAGTCGTCGAGCACCGCCTCGGCGGCGGGCGACAGAAGCATCACCCCGGCATTGTTGACGAGGATGTCGAGGCGGCTCCATTCGGCGACAACCTTGTCGACCATGGCGGTGACATCGTCGTTGCTGGTGACGTCGGCCTGGATGCGGAGCGCCGTGCCGCCGGCCTTTTCGATACGCGCGGCCAGCGCTTCGAGACGATCGGCGCGGCGTGCGGCAATCGCCACCTTGGCCCCGGCGGCTGCGAGCGCCACAGCCGTTGCCTCGCCGATGCCCGAGGAGGCGCCGGTGACGAGTGCGACCTTGCCGGCTAGTGCGGAAGAAACAGAAGTCATTGTGAAGTCTCCAAGGCCCCTGCCCGATCTTCAGATAGGCCGCGGGCCGCGAAGTGGAAGACCAGCTTGCCGGTTGCTCGGCTCTACTCGTCTGGGCCGGGCTCCGGCCAAGGCTCTTTCGCCGCCTCGGCATACCAGTGGCGCATCGCCGGTATTGAAAGCACGGCGTCGACATAGGCGCGGGTGTCGGGCGCCAGCGTGCCGCCATAGGTGTCGAAGCGGGTGACGACCGGCGCGTACATGGCGTCGGCCGCGGTGAAACGGCCAAACAGGAACGGGCCGACTTTGCCGTGTTTTTCGCGGCATTCGCGCCATAGCCCTTCGATGCGCGCCCGTTGCGTCTCACCTTCGGCGTCGAGCGGCTTGTAGCCTTTCGGCCGGCGCAAATTCATCGGCCAGCCATAGCGGACCTCGCGAAAGCCGGAATGCATCTCTGTCGCCGCCGAGCGGGCCAGCGCGCGGGCGCCGATGTCGGCCGGCCAAAGCTCTTTCCCGGGAAACAGCTCGGCGAGATATTCAAGGATGGCAAGGGTTTCCCAGACGATCCGGACCTCGCCATTCGGCAGCCGATGGTTCAGCACCGGCACCTGGCCGGTCGGCGATATCCTGGCCAGATTGGCCGCGGTCTCGGGCGTGCGCAGGCGCACAAAACCCTCCTCGAACGGGATCTCCAGGTGCTTCATCGCCAGCCATGGCCTCAGTGACCACGACGAAAAACACTTGTTGCCGATGAAGAGCGTGAATTCAGCCATTGTCCCTCCGGCCCTGTCTGTTCGGGCGTTCTGGTGCACCCTATCCTGTCGGCTTCGCGGCCGGAAGCTATCCCAATCGACGGGCAGAACCCGGAACCTAAGCGATCCGCGACCGTTTCTCCAGGCGAACGGTTCAGGAGATGCGAGATGGTGAACAAGGATCAGGTTGCCGGCGTTGCCAAGCAAGCCAAGGGCTCGGTCAAGCAGACCGCCGGCAAGGCCACCGGCAACAGGCGCACCGAGGCCGAAGGCGACGTCGACAAGGCGACCGGCAAGATGCAGAAGGCTTACGGCGACGTGAAGGACAAGGTGAAGAAGGCGCTTTGAGGGTGGCCCTTCGCAAACGAGGAAAAGGCGGCTCGGCCGCCTTTTTTGGCCCTCTCCTGCCCGTCAGAAAGTCAGGCTTTTGCTGTATGCATTGGTGAAGGTGACCTCGCCATGATCTCCGGCGGCTTCGCCCAGCACCACATCCATGCTGTTTCCCGTCACCCGCGCCAGCGCAAAGCCGCCCATGAAGGCGGCCTTCGGCTTGAACAAGTCGACCTCGTCACGGTGGTAGATCATCGGCGTCGCGTGCTGGTGGCCATGGAAGATGCCGACGACGTTGTAACCCTTCAGCACAGCCAGCAGCGCCTGCCTGTCGGCTTCGCTCCACCAGTGGGGCGGACCCTTGCCGCCGTCGTCGAAAGTTTTCTCGGCGGCGTCCCATCTTTCGATCGAAAAAGTATCCCAGCCATAATGCTGGAACAGGATGACCGGGCGGCCGTCGCCGGCATAGGTTGCCAGGTCCTGCTTCAGCCATGGCAGGCTGCTGGTGGCGCCATGGCCGGTATCGCCGGCGAAACGGTGCGTCTGGACAAGATGCAGGCCGCCCCAATCCCATGAATAGCAATCGGTCCCGACATCGTAGTCGGTCGCCGGCGCAGGCGGCTTGAAGAACACGCCGGGGCGGTGGTTGATCTCGACGTAGTCGCGCATTTCGCGGCGGTACCAGTCGACATGCGAGCGCGGGCCGTTCTGGTCGAGGTCGTGGTTGCCGAGGCCGACATAGACCGGCATGTGCACGCGGTCAGGGCCGACGCCTTGCTGGTAGCGCTGGCTGAACTGAAGCAGTTGCGTGCCCTCGCTGGGCTGGGTGATCTGGCCGCCGCCATCATCGGTGATGTCGCCGCCAACGACGAGGCCGAGCGGCGTGCCGATGTTGCCCGTCGAGCGCAGGCCGGTGGCAACGCCATCGATTTCAGCCGGCCATTGCCTGTCGCCGACGCCGTTGAGTGCGGCGACATTGCGCAGCAAGGCAGCGTCTGTCTTGCCCTCCTGCTCGCAATGCGGGCTCAATCCGTTTGCCATGCGGCAGGCATGGACATCGGCGATGAACAGAAAAGTGGCGTCGATCGGCGGGATGCGCTGGCCGGTCTGGCCGAAGGCCGGGTGCGAAACGGCGCCGGCCGCGGCAAGGCCCGCTGCCTGCATCAGGAAGCTGCGCCGGGAAACCGGCCGGGCGGGAATGCGATACATCATGCGCTAAAATTCAGCACGACGCGGACCGGCAGTCCAGTTGCTCGCAAAGTATGTCGACACGTTCTCCCAGGTCTGGCATTGCTTTCGGCATTCAACTTGCGCGGGCAAAGGAGGACGCCATGAAAGCTACATCCATCGGCATGACAATGGCGATTCTGGCGGTGACGAGCGCAGCGCATGGCGCCGGGTGCATCGACGCCAAATCGGCCAAGGCCGGCTTCATTCTCGAAAGGCCCGGCATCCACAGCGAATTTCGTCCGGCGGCGGGCGGAATGGTGGCGGTTGCCAACAAATACCAGTCGCAATCGCCGCAGTCGCAGTACCTGTTCGGCGGGCTGATCGAAGTGTTTCGCGACAGCAGCACGGGGCAGCTGGCGATGATCCCGTTTTCCGATCTCAGGAAGGTGTTCCCGCTGAAGGCGGGTGCCAAGAGCAAGATCGTATTTGCCCGTCTCGCACCGAACAAGCCGCCGAAGGGCACCGAGACGCTGGAGATCAACGTCAAGGGCAAGGAGACGTTCAGCCTGGGTGATTGCAAATACTCCGTGCTCGCAGTCAAGCAGACGATCAGGAGCGAGGCCGGCGAGACGCGGGACGAATTCATCGCGCTTTACGCACCCGACCTGCAGGCAGTTGTGGCCAGGCGCTATGACGAGGGCACCAGTGCCGAAAGCGTGGTCGGCTACGAGCTGATCAAGCCGCTGCCGAATTAGGAGAGCTCGGCCTCCCCGCCTCGGTCGCGATATCAGCGACTGCGGCCTCTGTCCTGCCAGCGTTAAAGCGCTCTGTGCAGTATCCTGCGACGTCGCCTCGTGACTCCCTGTTCCAATGCCATCAGGCAATCGCGCAGCACGCTTGCGTCCTGCGCGGTCTTGGCCATCGACATGGCGCCGGAATAGCTGGCGACAGCCAACGCTGCGAAGCGCTGCGGATCGATGCCCTGCTCCCGGCCCGCCTGCTGGTCGGCCCTGATCTTGTCGGCGATCGCCTGACGCCAGGTAGAAAAAATGCTGGCAAGGGCAATGCGGAAATCCGGATCGGCAAGCGACAGTTCATGCGCCAGGTTGTTGAGCGGGCAGCCGCGCACGAAACCCTGCCGCTCCAGCTCCGCCGCGACGGCCGCGAACACGGAGCGCACGCCCTCGCGCGCTGAGGGAGCCATCCGCATCGGCGCGATCCATGTCTCTTCTACGGCGGCGGCGACCCGCTCCTCGATCACTGCGAGCGCGAGCGCCTTCTTGGTTGGGAAATGGTGGTGCAGCGCGCCGCCGGTGACGCCCGCCGTCGCCATCAGGTCGCCCATGCTGGACGCATGATAGCCGCGTGCCTGAAACGCCTCCTCGGCGACATCGAGCACCTTTTTGCGCATGCCTTCGGGGTCGTTGGTGCGTTTTTGAGCACGCGAACTTGGGCGAGCGGATATCTCTGCTGACATCTTCACACGATAGCAGATTGACAAAACAGGACAACCGGTCTGTTTTGTAAAACAGCCGGTCGGGATTGCTTGGCGCGACGCCGCCAACGGCCAGTGATCGATTCGGACGAGGCGCTGCTTCTACTCTTTCATGAACCAATCAATATCCAGCGTGCCTCTTCGCCACTCCGTTGCGGTCACATCGGCACTTAAACTAACCACCGACGATTTCGCGTCTCTTGCGAGGCTCTTCAAATCGGCAAGAGCCATTTTTTCTTCGAGTGGCAAAAGGTGCCCGGCACTCCAGAACCTGACATTTTCGTCTGTATGCCTCAGGGTTCCCAACAGAAAAGATCGGCCAAGATCAGGTCGGTTCCTGATCTCTCTTATTGCGCGGATTAAGCGGTCGTGAGCCGCATTCGATCCTTTGACATCCCCCATTTCAAGTAGTTGACGGTGCAATATGGCAGCCTCAACGTATTCTCTTTCGGGGTCCCTTGGCGCTTCTGGCTGCTTCACATCGAGCACCTTTTTGCGCATGCCTTGGGGGTCGTTGGTGCGTTTTTGAGCCCGCGACCTTGGGCGAGCGGATATCTCTGCTGACATCTTCACACGATAGCAGATTGACAAAACAGGACAACCGGTCTGTTTTGTAAAACAGGATGACTGTCCTGTTTTGGAGATCGCGCAATGAACCTGCCTTTGAACGCCATACCTAATCCCGATATGCTCGCCTCGCCCGTTGTCGAACTCAGGCAATACACGCTGAAACCCGGCAGGCGCGAGACGCTGATCGGCATCTTCGACAATCACCTGATCGAGGGCCAGGAAACCGCAGGGATGACCATCATCGGCCAGTTCCGCGATCTCGACCGGCCGGATATGTTCGTCTGGCTGCGCGGCTTCGACGGTATGGAAGCGCGGAAAAACGCTCTGACCGCCTTCTATGACGGGCCGGTCTGGGCTGCCTGGCGCGACGCCGCCAACGCCACGATGATCGATTCTGACGACGTGCTGCTGCTGAAGCCGGCCTGGCCAGGCGCCGGCCTAGACCTCTCGGGATCGCTACGATTACCCCAGGCGGACCTCGAAAAACCGAGCGCAAGCAGTGATTTGCAGGCAATTGTTGTCATCAGGATTCATCATTTGCAACCGGGCCTGGAAGCCCGTTTCGCCAATGACTTCCAGACCGCGGCCCTTCCGGTGCTCGCCGCATTTGGCGCGTCGCCGCTCGCCGCCTTCGTTACCGAGCATGCCGAAAACAGCTTTCCGCGGTTGCCGGTGCGGGCCAGCGAAAACGTCTTCATCAGCATCACCGGTTTCGCCAGCGCCGATGCACATGCCCGCCGCGAGGCAGCCTTGGCCGCATCCCCGGGGTGGCAAGTGTTCGAGCAGGCCGCGCAGCGGGATTTGGCCAGGCCCGTGGAGGTTCTGCGCCTGGCGCCCACGGCGCGGTCGCTGCTCGGACAGCCAACGCCGGCGTGACCAACGCCGTTGAAAGCCACCTATGTGCACTGAACCCCTGTCTGGTTCACGCCTGAAAATGCCTGCCATGGATCACCTGGTAACGCGTGGTCCATGCGGTTGCCTGCTCCAGATCAAGGCAAACGCGCAGCAGCCGGTGATCCTCGTTCTTGCGGCCAATGAGCTGGATGCCAATCGGCAGGCCGTCTTTCGACTGGAAAAGCGGCAGGCTGGCGGCCGGTTGGCCGGTGACGTTGAAGATTTCTGTGAAAGGCGCAAAGCCGTAGGCCCGGCTCGCCCAAGCCTCGTAATCGAAGAGAGCACCATCGCCATGGATGGCGCCAAGCCGGGGCGTAGGCTCGGCCGTCGTCGGCGTCGTGATCAGGTCGAACCCATCGAACGCCATCGCCATCGCCAGCGAAGCGCTGTGCACATGGTCCTGCGCCCTGAGATAATCGGCGGCCGAGGATCGCCGAAAACAGTCGAGCGCGTGACGAGTCAGGCTTTCGATTTCGCCGGCCCCCGGCATCCGCCCGATCTCGTCGGCGCGCTCGTCAACCAGCCGCGCGACCTCCGACATCCAGAAGATGCTCCAGTCCGCTTCGGCGCTGGCTTCCCGCGGGAAACGCGCCTCTGTGACCTCGTGCCCCATTTCCTCGAGGAGGATCATGGCTTCCTGGAATCTTGCCCCGATCTCGGATGCGACGGGCGTGCCGTCCGGCCGGTGCGCCAGGCATGCGATGCGCAGACGCTCGCCGGGGGAAGACAACCAATCCAGGTAGGACGGCACCGATTTGGACACGGAGTAAGGCGCTCCTTGTTCTGGACCGGCAGTCATGTCCAGCATGGCGGCGCTGTCGCGAACGGTGCGGGACAGGACGTTCTCGGCGTAGAGCCCGGCGCCGACCTGACCTCGACCAGGCCCGACAGGCGTGAGCCCACGCGACGGCTTCATGCCGAACACGCCGCAACAGGCAGCCGGCACCCGGATCGATCCGCCGATATCGGAACCGTGGGCGACCGGCACCATGCCGCTCGCCACCGCGGCAGCAGCTCCGCCGCTTGAGCCGCCCGCCGTCAGCGAAGGATCCCAGGGGTTCGAGGTGGGGCCGCGAAAGCTGGGTTCGGTGACGAAGTCGTTGGCAAATTCAGGCGTGTTTGTCTTGCCCAGCAAGATCAGACCGGCGGCCCGCCAGCGCCGGACGATCTCGCTGTCGGGCTTCGGCGCGGCATCCTTGAAGTAGAGCGACGAGTGCGTCGTCGGCCACTCCCGTACATTGACGCCGGTGTCCTTGACCAGGAAAGGAATGCCGGCGAGTGCCGCCTGCCGGTTGCAGCTTGCCGCGACGGAAAGCGCCCGATCCGCATCGATCAGCGTCACGGCATTGAGGGCGGGATTGATGCTTTCGATCGCTTCGATAGCCGCCTCGACGACCTGGACGGCGGATAATTCGCCCGAGCGAACATGCCCGGCCAGGGCGACGGCATCCAACGCCACGTATTCGGAAAGATTCATGACTGCTCTCAGCCCGGACTACCGGTCGCTTCGGCTGTCGGCTGGGGTCCAGCTTTGGTCCGGACCTTGAAATACCGGCCGATGGCTGCCGCGACCAATGCCGGATCCTCCCAGTGCGGGTTGTGTCCGCATCGCACCGCGCTTACGAACGCGGCGCTAGGGATTTCTTCGAGGAGCCGCCGTTGGTGCGTTTCGTCGAAGAGAAGGTCGCGCCCGCCAGCAATGACAAGCGCCGGCAGGCGCAGCATGCGCGCCTTGTCGGTCAGATCGATGCGCCGAACCTGCTCCAGGATTGCGCGCCAGAGTGCCGCCGGCATGGCTGACGCCTCCTCCGCAGTCATGGTCAGGAATTCCGCTGGAACCTCGGCCTCGCAGGCATGCCAATAGTCATAGAACGGATCGGCCGGTGATATCGGATCTCGAAGCGCCCGCACACCAATGGTCATCGGGTGATCCTCACCGATCTGCGGCCGTAGCGTTCCGGCCATCAGCACCAGGCCGCCGATCATCTCGGCGTAGCGCGCGGCTGCCTCGATCGCCACCATACTGCCCAGGGAATGCCCGACCAGAACCGGCCGCTCGAGCCGCAATCGCTCGATCAAACTCGCCACGTCTTCCGCGAAATCCGCTGGGGCGAAGCCGCGTGTCCCGGCCGGCGAGGCGCCATGCCCGCGCAGGTCTGGAATGACAAGCCGGCGCCCGGCGAGATGTGGCGCCAGCAAGGAGAAGCTGCGGCTCGTGTCGGAGAAGCCGTGCACCAGCACCAGCGCGGGCTCCTGCCCGGCGATTTCGACGCAGGCCGTTTCAGTGCAGCCGGCACCGACCTTGCGCTTGCGGCCGTTCCAGCCCGCCTGATCGGCCGATATCACAGGCCGAGCTGCTGCTTGACTGCATCGAGCGCGGGCTTGCCATCGAATGTGGTGACACCGGCAAGCCAGGCGCCGAGCCTATCCGGATTCTCTTTGAGGGCCTTCAGGCCGGCCTCCTCCGGCTTCATGCCGTCATTGATGAGATAGCCCATGCCGAGATTTTCGAAATCGACATCGAAGGCGAGGTTCTTCAACAACTGCCCGACATTCGGGCATTGCTGCAGATAGCCATTGCGCACCTGCGTCGTCACCGTCGCGGCGCCGAAGTTCGGGCCGTAGAACTTGTCGCCGCCGCTCAGATATTTGAAGTCGTACATCGTGTTCATTGGATGCGGCGCCCAGCCCTGAAAGACGATGAAGCGCTTTTCCTTGATCTCGTAGCCGACCTCGGAAAGCATGCCGGCTTCACTCGATTCGACGACCTGCCAGCCATCGAGGCCGAGCGACTTATCGGCGATGGCGTCCATCATCAGCTGGTTCGAGCCCGGCTCGATGCCGTACATCTTCCTGCCGAACTTGTCGGCGAACTTTTGCAGGTCGGCAAAATCCTTGACGCCGGCCTCCCACACGTAAGTCGGCACGGCAAAGGTGTATTTGGCGCCGACGAGATTGACGCGCACATCGTCTACCGAGCCGTCCTTCTTATAGGGCTCGTAGTAGGTGATCATCGCCGGATCCCAATAGCCAAGGAACACGTCCAAATCATTGTTCTTCAAGGATTCATAGATGACGTTGATGCCCAGAAGCGAGCTTGCCGGCTTGTAGCCGAGCGCATCGAGCAAGACGCTGGTGACGCCGGTGGTGAAGGCAAGGTCGTTCCATCCAGGCTCGGCCATGCGCACGACCTTGCATTGCTCAGGTTCAGCCGCAAAGGCCGGCTGGATCGCCAGCAGGACGCAGAGCGAGGCGCCTATTCCAAGGCTACGAAGCATTTCGGTTCTCCTCATTTCACCAACGATGTTGACCACTCGGTTTTTATATTGTCCCAGTGGTCAATCATTGATCTCGGCGGACAAAAATGTCAACGTCGGTTTTCGATGCAGGATCCCGGCCCGTGAAACTCAAGCGTCTCAGCGACATACGCCGCAAGGAGCTGCGGCAAGCCGCCTTTGCCGTGCTTCAGCGCGAAGGCATAGCTGGCGCGACCATAGAAAAGGTGGCGGCACAGGCCGGCGCGTCGAAGGGCATCGTGCTGCATTATTTCAACAGCAAGCGGGAACTGTTCGAGCACGCCATGCGGGAATCGAACCTGGTGCTGCGGCATGCGGTGGTCGAGCGGCTGAGACAGGCGCGCACGCCAATGCAAAGGATAGATGCCATCATCGAAGGCAATTTCGAGCCGCATCTCTTCCAGCCTTCGCTCTGCCACGCCTGGCTTTCACTTTGCGCGGAGGTGCCGCGCGACGAAAAGCTTGCCCGCATCCAGAAGGTGATCCATGCGCGCATGCGCTCCAACCTGCTGTCCGGCCTGCGCGGTCTGGCGCCGGCGCGCGATGCTGACGAGATCGCTTTCGGCGTCACCGCCCTGATCGACGGGCTGTGGTTGCGGCTTGGCCTGCAACCCGGCAGCGTCACGCGTGAACAGGCCATTCATCAGGTCAAGGATTTCGTCGCTACGCGGCTGGCTGTTCGGCGCGGTGCAGCCGCTGCCGAATAGACAGGCGCATCATATTGTAGGATAGGCCGGCGGCTTGACCACAATTGGCAACGGCGCTGTTCTCGTTATCAGACAAGGCGGCACGTGCGGGAGTGTTGGATGAGACTAGGCGGCAAACGGGCACTGGTCACCGGTGGCTCGGACGGGATCGGGCTGGCAATCGCCGAGGCTTTCTTGCGCGAAGGCGCGGACGTGCTGATCGTCGGCCGCGACGGCAAAAAGCTCCACGCCGCCCGCAAGCAGCTCGGGGATAATGTCGGAACGCTTTCGTCCGACCTGTCGGCCAGCGCCGGCATCGATGCCGTGGTCGAGCATGCCAGGCGCGGCCCACCTGTCGATATCCTCGTCAACAATGCCGGCGTGGCGTTCCTTGTGCCGTTCGAAACCGTCAGCGAGGATCAGTTCCAGCAGTCCTTCGCACTCAACGTCACGGCGGTATTCTTCCTCACCCAGCGGCTGTTGCCGCATCTCGCGCCGGGCGCGGCCTCGGTGATCAACATCTCGTCCTATTTCGCGCACAAGATGATCCCGAAGCGGCCGTCCAGCCTCTATTCGCTGTCGAAGGGCGCGCTCAATTCGCTGACCAAGTCGCTCGCCTTCGAGCTCGGGCCGCGCGGCATAAGAGTCAACGGCATCGCGCCCGGCACGGTCGATACAGCGATGCGGCGCAGGTCGATCGAAAACCTGCCTGAGGCCGCGCAAGCCGAGCTCAAGGCCTATGTCGAGCGCAGCTACCCGCTCGGCCGCATCGGCCGGACCAGCGACCTTGCCGGCATCGCGGTCTATCTCGCCAGCGACGAAGCGGCATGGACCAGCGGCGGAATCTTCGCCGTGGATGGAGGATACACGGCGGGGTGAGGCTGCGATCTCCCCCTCGAGGGCAGGGCTATCGCATATGAGTGATGGCATTGATGAGATAGTCGTCGTTCCAGGCGCATTTCTTGATGCGA
>NZ_JAMYLR010000066.1:0-20244 GCF_040318155.1 Mesorhizobium sp. M1307
ATCCCGACGCTTCCGTCGAGATCGATCCGGCGACACCCGGAGCGGAGATCTACACCCGCTATCCCCATCCCGACGTCAAGGTGACGGGTGCCACAAAAGCCTTCATGCATCGCGACCACCTGGCCTCGGTGCGCCTGGTCACCGACGCCACCGGCGCCATCGCCGAGCAGACCAACTACGCCAGCTACGGCGAGCGTCTCAATACCGGCTTCCAGACGCAGAAGTCCTATATCGGCGAACGCTTCGATCCCGAGACAGGCCTGCTCTACCTCAATGCACGATACATGGATCCCGTGCTCGGAAGGTTCATCTCGCCCGATGATTGGGACCCGACGCTGCCCGGGGTCGGCACCAATCGGTATGCTTATGCCCAGAATGACCCCGTCAACAAGAGCGATCAAAATGGGCATGCAACGGGCATCGCTGGGCAGGCGGCTCAGGACAGAGCGGCGGCACAGGCAGCAGAGGCAAAGGCCAAAGAGCTTGAAGAACGAGCTCGATCAATAAGGGCAGATCGAGATTTTTATGATCCTCACGCCTATGATCCCCACGAACGTCTAAGTCCGGACCTGGCTAACGAAGTGGATCGTCAGCGTAAGCTAAGCAGCTCTGGAAGAGCCGACCCGGAAGATGGTGTTTTCGCAATTGTGCCAGGCGGCCTGCCAGTCAGGGCCGGCGTGCTAGTTGGGGCTGGAATATTCGGCGCAAAGACCGCATTTAAAGACGGTGCGGAGGCGTTTGTTGCAAAAGAAGCAGCTGAATTCACAGCAAAAAAAGGCGAAACACTTGCTACAGTAGCAGGGCGCAAAGCGCACACAGATTGGGATCCAGGTCCAGGGTTTAAGAGAGAGGTGACCCTTGACAGTGGCAAACGTGCAGATGCGGTCAATAAAGCTACCCAGGTTGTAAAGGAGTTAAAGCCTGATAATCCCAATGCCATAAAACGCGGTACTAAGCAGGTGGAGGGTTACGCGAGAGAGCTGGAACAAATGCTTGGCGGCGTGTGGCAGGGCATTGTAGAAACATATAAGCGAGACTAGCCATGGATAAAAAAGGTTTAGAATCTTTGTTGAATAGAGACCTCGCTTCTAAGGGATTCTCTAAGAAATATTCCTCTTGGTATCGTCGTGAGACAGGCGCTCTGCAAGTTGTTGATTTGCAAAAGTCAAATTTTGGGCTGAAATTCTATCTTAATCTGTGCTGTGTTCCAGATGGAATGATTATTGACGGATTGCCTACTCCAAAGGAGCACAAGTGTCCTATAAGGATCAGACTCGATTCGGCATTTCCACAGCATCAACGTAAAATCCAGACTGTGCTTGATCTCGAAGGTACAACGTTAACAGATCGTGAGAGGGATTCCAGTATGTCAGAGATTGTCTCCACGCTTGTGTTGCCATTCCTCGAAAATATGAAGGATGCGACAAGCATTAAGCGCTCAATCGAAACAGGCATACTTGACGATGGAATGGTCTACCTTAGCGCAAAGAAATTCTTGGGTATCGAAACTTAAATCTAATGGAATTACGGTGAACCGCTGTCAAGAGCACAGAGCTTTTTTTTGGCGGCGCAAGCTGCCAATCCAATTCAGTGCCAAGCGACCGCCCCCGTTTCTTCGGTTGATAGCTGCGTCTGCACCGCGGATCGCGCCAGATCAGGATCATGCATCGGCCCGACCGGCTCCTGGCGGCGGCATCGCCGCCTCGGAAGAACGTTGGTAGCGACCCGCAATCCAAAAGAATGTCACAGAACCTGCCGGCGTATCGGCGCCCGGAGAGACGGCGGCGGGAGCGCGGCAATGTCTTGCGCACCGCTTTCCCAAGATTCGTCGGCGACACCGCGCAGTGGACGACCAACTCCTACGACTGGAACGACCGGCTGGTAAAGACGGTCTATGCCGATGCCAGCCAGACGATTTTTGCCCACAGCCTCGACGGCGGCAGCGGCACCAATCCGCGGCTTTACGCCGTCACCCAGACCGACCAGATCAATGCGACGACCACGCGCCAGTCGAAGAGCGTGTCGTCGACGCGCGGCGATGTCGTGCAGATCGTGCGCGATCTCGGCGGGCTCAATCTGACGGAGGGCCGCAGCTACGATGTGCTTGGCCGGCTGACCGGGGTCAGCGATCCCGGCGGCTCGAACTGGTCCTACAGCTATGACATGGTCGGCAACCGGCTTTCCGCAACGGATCCCGATCTCGGCAGCTGGTCCTATGTCTATGACGTCGCCAACCGGCTGACCAGCCAGACCGATGCCCGCAGCACCGTCACCGCCCTGGCCTACGACCAGATGGACCGGCTGACCCTGAAGACGGCGACCCCGTCGGGCGGCAGTGCGGTGACGCTGACGCAGAACACCTACGATCAGGCGGCGGCGGGCTTCTACAATATCGGCCAGCTCACCACCTCCACCAACCCTGCGGCAACGCAGGCCACCAAATATGACGGCTTCGGCAAACCCGCGCGCCAGGACGTCACGCTGGGCACGCTGACCCACACCACGACCAGCGTGCGCGATGCCTCCGGCCAGACGCTGCGCACCCAGTACCTGCCGGTGCAGCTCGACTTCGGCACGGCGGCCGCCCCGCTGCAATACACCGCCGCCAACAAGCTGCTCTCGGCTTCAGGCTTCATCACCTCGACCATCTACGAGGCCGACGGCCAGACGAAAGAGATCACCTATGCTAACGGCGTAAAGACGTCCTTCATTTATTCGCCGACCCGGCGCTGGCTCACCCGCGTCACCACGGCAAAAGGCGCGACGGTCCTGCTCGACGACCAGTATGCCCGTGATCTCATCGGCCGCATCACCGGCACGACCGGGCTGACGGCTTCAGACAGCTGGACCTATGGCTACGACAAGGCCGACCGGCTGACTTCGAGCGACAATCTCGGCAACAACACGCTCGACGAGACTTTCGTCTATGCCGCCAACGACAATCTGACCTCGCGCACGCGTGTTGCCGGGACCTATGTCTATCCCGCGGCGAGCGCAGCTCGTCCGCATGCTCCAACAGCGGTCGGCGCCAAGACGCTCGCATATGACGCCAATGGCAACATGACCGCGGACGGCACCCGGACGCTCGCCTGGGACGAGGCCAACCGGCTGAAGACCGTCACCCAGGCCGCCAACACCGTTTCTCTCTCCTACGGCCCGGACGGTGCGCGAGCCAAAAAAGCCTCGTCTTTCGCCACCACGCTCTATCCCGACGCCTCCGTCGAGATCGATCCGGCGACACCGGGGGCGGAGATCTACACCCGCTATCCCCATGCCGACGTCAAGGTGACCGGCGCCACAAAGGCCTTCCTGCACCGCGATCACCTGGCCTCGGTGCGCATGGTCACCGATGCCTCAGGCGCCATCGTCGAGCAGACCAACTATGCCAGCTATGGCGAGCGCCTCAACACCGGCTTCCAGACGCAAAAGAGCTACATCGGCGAGCGCTTCGATCCCGAGACCGGCCTGCTCTCTCAATGCCCGGTACATGGATCCCGTGCTGGGGCGGTTCATCTCGCCGGATGACTGGGATCCGATCAAGCCGGGCGTCGGGACGAACCGATATGCTTATGCCCAGAATGATCCCGTCAATAAGAGTGATGCAAATGGGCATGCCGAAGGCAATCCGGGCTACTGGGGTCCGGGTGGAATTGGGCCGGTCGACACCGGCAATGCCTATGTTGATGAAGCGCTTAATTCACTCGTCTCTGGAGCGAACATGGTTGCGGGTCCCGTCTTTGACCTAGCCGCTTCTTTTGACCCTTATGCAGATGTTGCTAACAATGCTGCAATAACAACGCCCTTTGCCTTCGATGATGTTGCGGCGGGAGGTGGAAAATTGCTTGCGACTGCAGGCGTAACCTGGAGGGCCAAAACTATGGATTGCTTGAAAGGGCACCTAGTTTGACAGTTGCACAGCGAAAAAGTCTAAAAGAATTTGTCGGCAAGGCGGTATCGAATTCGAAAAATAATATGTCCGTATTAATAGACCCAAGTACGGGCAACGCGACTTTCAATACTGTATCTCCCGGGAAGGTCCCCGGTTCGTACGCGACTTACGAGAAGGTCGTGACGCCTGACGGCAAATCGGCTAAGTTTAGCAAAAAAGTGTTCGACCCTTACGGAAACCTTATCTCAGACAAAGACAAGCTTGAAAAAATGTCAGAAGCGAAAAAGGCCGCGTCCGGCTCCGATGCAGCGCAATCAAAAAAACCAGAGGTTCCAACCGGTGAGTAGAAAGTCTGAAGACGGTAGGCGGATCGACATTGTAAACAGACTCGTCCATTTAGACGGGGGCGCTCCATCGCTGTTCATCGATATGTTAAGAGAATTTGAGTGGGATTACGATGGACTTCCGTATATCCTTACCCGCGATGATGTGTCTGACATTTTAGAGCGATACATAGATGGAAAGCTGAGCTCTGAAGAACTTGAAGCGTGGGCCGACGCAATCGAATTGCGGGAAGACATTCAATACGAGGAAAAGAACGAAGATTGGATAAATGACGTCATATTTACTCTTGCAAGTGCCGTTTTGAATGGCCCTATAACTTTGGAAAAAGTGAAAGAGTTACTAAAAGTATCTGGTGGCGAGTAGATTATATATAATTAACGCGGCTGTTGGGATGGCTCATTGCGGCATTCAAGTAATTTCGTGGGTTTGTTGGATTATGATTACAGGTAGTATCCTGCGGCTTGTGCTGTCACAAACGCGAAGAATTACGGTGACAGTGCTAGACTGCACCCCATAGGTGAGACACGGTAATTTCTGTGACAGGTTATCCCGGAGGGTGACTTATAATAGACAAAATGACGTTCAGAAAGTCAGCCGAGGCCTCAGTCTTGCGGCTTCACCACATCGACCGGGGACACCTATCACCTTTATCCCATAACGCAGCGCAGTCCCCGCTATTTTGCCACCGGCGGCCAGAGCGCCGACACCCGCTTCGTTTCGACCGCCACCTACAACGCACTCTGCGGGCTGCCGGCGACAAAGACCGACTTCAACGGCCTGATCAAGACCTTCACCTACGATCCGTTCTGCCGGCCCTACCAGGTCTCGCAGAGCATCACCGGCGCCTATGCCAAGACCCGCTTCGAGAACGAGGGCAATCCGGCGACACAGGCGCTGGCCAAGCTGACACCGCTGCCCAATGGCGCGGGCGAGGATTTTATCCGCTCCTACTGAACCGGGCATGTTTTTACAAGACGCTTCGCGCGTCGTTGCCACGGACGGGGATCACCTACGGAATCCCGGAGCATCCCCCCGTCATCACCAACAAATCCTCAATAACGATCGGCACCTCAGGTTTCCGCCACAAAGTTGTGGCTAGTCCGCCCTCCGCGTTCTCTCTGATATCCGCGTTACACCAGTAACTGTAGTCTTTGTCAGAAAACCTCGGCCGAGAATCAGCTGGGGTGGCGGGCGACTGGTCTTGGCAACACTCAACGAGCAATTCCTGGATTTCTTCGACTGGTGGCTCGATGAGCTGCGAGGGGTCTGGACGCATGTTAGTCCTGAGCAAAAGCGATCTTACAGTGGCAACTGGATAGTCAGCATAGCCGACGATGGCATCCGCGTGCGCGAGGCAAATGCCCCCGAATTTCAATCAATCCCATTGGCGCCGAACGCGTTGGCAGACGAGATCTCCGCACTTCTCCAGACTGGAATTCGGCGAAAGCAGCCGACCTTCGATATCAGCATCCAGCGCGGGTTGTTCCTGACGCGGCAACTGGGGACGAGACGACTGCCGCTTCGGCAAGCGAGAAGCATGGCCGAGCTCGACCTGCTGGCCTCAACGCCAATCGACCCGGCGCAGGTGCATATTGTCTTTGCGGAGGACTCTAACCTAGACTGTTCCTACCACGTCGTGAAGACCAAGACGCTAGCGGCCGTTCTGGAAGCTGTTCGCCGTGCCGGCGGAACCGTTGGCTCACTGTCTGTTACGGATGCAGACCGGGCGCGCCAGGCCGATCAGTTAAGCTTGGCTGCTATTTGGCCACCGACAAAACGCGACCGTCGCAAAAGAACCGCCTGGATGGCGGCGTGTTCGGTCTTGTTTGGCACAGCACTTTTCACATTTGGCCATGCGCAATGGCGTTATTGGCAGGCCGGCACGGAGCTGGACGCGCAAATCGCCGATGCTCAGGTGCAGGCCAAGGCGGCGCGATCGTCGCTGCAGAAACGCCAGGTAAACATCGAACAGGTCGAAAGGATCCGGAACGAGAAAAAGACTTCTGCCTCAATGGTTCGCGTCTGGACCGAACTGACGCACCTGCTTTCCGACACAACCTGGCTGACCGACCTGTCGGCCAAAGGCGGCGATCTGACCATCACCGGGTTTTCGACATCCGCCGCCGAACTGATCGAACCGCTGGATGAATCGCCGCTGTTTTCAATGCCGGAGTTCGCGGCGCCCGTGGTCAAGATACCGGGCCAGGACGGCGAGCGCTTCACCATCTCCGCAAAGATCGGAACGCTCTAGCGATGCTCTCCTCAATCCTCAACGCACGGCCGATAGTCCGTCGCCTGGTCGCCCTAACCATAGCGGCAGCGGTGATCTGCATCGCCGGCTGGGTGGTGTTCATGGCATTTGACAGCATCTCCTCGGCAAAGGCCGGGATCGAGGAAAAACGGGAGATGCTCGGCCAGTTGCAGGCCGTGGCAGCACTCGCAAAACGCCTTGACAGTGCAGCGGCATTAGACCCGGCCGCAGCGACAAATTCTGAATTTCTGACCGGGGAAAGCGAGGCGGTCATTCGCGGTGGGCTTCAGACCAAGCTGAATGCGATTGCGGCTTCGAATGGGGTGACGGTGCTCTCGGCCGGCAACGCGCCGGCGCTCAGCGAAGCGGGCGTGGACTTCATCGGGCTGCGGGCAAATTTTTCAGGCCCCCTGGAAGGTGTCCACAATGCCATTTTGGCGATCGAAACCTCGCTTCCGGTGCTGTTCATTCGCGAAGCCACCTTGCGAGCGAATGATATCGGACCAGCGGCCGGCCGAACGGGAGATCCGGAGCTTTCCGCCGAGGTCGTTTTTTACGGCGCTTTGCAAACCAAGGCGACGCCCCCTACTGGTGGGGCAAAACCATGATCGAAAAATTCACGGCTTTGGCCCTAACGGCGATGATTGCCGGCCTCGTCGCGGTCAATGTCGCGCTCTACGATACGCCGGTCGATATTGCACCGATCGCTTCGGCAAAGGGGCGCGACGGAGGAATGATGTCCGCCCCCGGAGGGTCACTTCAGATTCCGGACGCCGTTGATTTCAGCGAGACCTTCGAACGGCCGCTGTTCAGCCCGACGCGCAGAAAATCAGTGCCCGAGCCGGTACAGCCGCCGGCAGTCGAAGTCGCCTCCGTAGCGGTCGAGCAGCCACCGCCGCAGAATCTTGCGCCAATAGTTGCGCCATCGCTTCTGGGGATCAGCATTCACGGCGGGACCGCTAAGGCCCTGCTGCGGATCGCGGGAGGCGATATCGCTCTTTGGTACGGCAATGGCGAGACTGTCGATGGCTGGACCGTTTCGACGATCGACAAAGATGAGGCTGTGCTGGAGCGGGACGGCAAGATCACCCGTATCTCGCTTTATCCTTCAGTCCAGGATGGCCAACCTGTCGGGAGTGTTGGCCAATGACCGCGGGACGCTCTGAAAACGAAAGCGGCAGTGCGGGGTTTTCGCTCGTCGCGGTGCTGGTCTTCATGCTGATCGTCTCGGCCATCGTCGTTCCCTTTGCCGTGACGGCAAAAACACGGTTGATGATCGCCAACAACGAGGTCGAGCAGGAAAGGCTGTCGCTGCTTGCCGAAGGCCTGGCCAATGTGGTTTCGAGCGAGTTGGCCGACGGTTTTGCGACGGAAAAGCTGCCGCCGGACTCCACGCCGGCAGCTTGCAGGTCGGGGGAATTCACCTTCGATGTCCGGATACAGGACCATAGCGGGCTGATCGATCTCAATGCCGCGGATGCAGACCTGTTGTCGCTGGGGTTTGCCTCGCTCGGTTTCAATCAGCAGACGTCCGAAGAACTGGCCGAAGCCGCTATCCAATTCCGGGGCAGCATCAATGCTTTCGCCGCGCAGGATGAGCCTGCAACCGCCGTCGGACCAGCTCAAAACAAGCAGGCGCCGTTCGAATCCGTCTCCGAATTGCAGGAGTTTTCCGCGCTTGCTACGACACCGCTGCATGATCTCCATGATGTCTTCACGGTTTTTTCGAAGCGCGGCACGCTCAGCCTCGATCATGCTCCGAGCCGGCTGCGAACCGTCGTTGCCGGCGCGTCCGGAAGTGGCCTTTCGATCACGCAAGGGGCCACCGAGGCCTCAACCTATTCCGTCGAAGTCACAGCGAGGCGAGATGGATCGGGAATTACAGGTCAGGCCGGGTTTGTCATCGAGAAATTCCCGGCCAGCGCGGCAGGCTTCCGGCGTCTTTCAGGAAGTCCCGTTGCGGAAATCCCGGACTTGGCAGCGACGACATCCTCTGGAAATTGCGTCGCGCTTTTCGGGACTGAGGCAGCACAGATCCTGAGGGGATTTGCGTCATGAACGCGGCTGCCCGAACCTCCGGCGTCGAGGCATTTCTCGCTTTTCTCGAAAGCGAGAAAGTGCTCACCCCCCACGCGGCCAAACGCGCCTTGGGTGCGTCGACGACATCGGGGCACCCGTTCGATACGGTGATGACCGAACTCGGGCTGATCGGCGAACAGGAGCTTGCCGGCAGCCTCAGCCGCTTCATGAACCTACCGTCACCTGTAGACATTCCGGAGCAGTTCAATCCCGAGCTGTTCTCAGGCGTTCCGCTGATCTACCTGCGCGAGAACGCCATTCTTCCGCTCGAGATGGACGCCGAGCGGCTGGTTGTCGCCGTCGCCGATCCGTTCTCGTCGGCGATGATCGATGCGCTGGCCTTTCACTATGAGCGGATACCGGCCCTCAGAGTACTGCCAAGGCGGGTGATTACCGAATGCATCGACCGGATCGAGCAGTCCGCCAGGGGAGCTGTGTCATCTGATCAAGACAGTGCAGCCTCATCAGATTTCGGCCCTGATGATCTCGAACGGTTGAAGGATTTTGCCCGCGAGGCGCCGATCGTCCGCTTTGTCGCCGACACCATCCACAAGGCGGTCGACGCGAGAGCCACCGACATCCATATCGAACCACTCGAGGATCACGTCCGCATCCGCTTCAGGCATGACGGCATGCTGTCCACCGTCGATACCGCACCCGCCGCCATGCTGTCCGGCATTTCGACGCGCATTAAAATCCTGTCGCGGCTCAACATAGCGGAACGGCGGCTGCCGCAGGATGGACGGATGCGCATTGCGGTGCGTGGCCGGGATATCGACCTTCGTGTTTCGGTCATTCCCTCCATTTATGGCGAGGCGATCGTGCTCAGGATTCTCGACCGCGCCGGCGTCGAGTTGCGGCTGGCAAAACTCGGCTTCGACGACGCCGCGCAAGCCAAGATCAGAAGCATGTCGCAATCCGCCAACGGCATCGTGCTGATCACCGGGCCGACCGGCAGCGGCAAGACGACGACGCTTTATTCGATCCTTGCCGAGCGGTCCCGACCGGACGTGAAGATTTTCACGGTTGAAGACCCGGTCGAATACCGGATGGCGGGCATTACGCAGTTGCAGGTCAATCCGGCGATCGATCTCGACTTTGCAGCAGCCCTTCGTTCGATCCTGCGGCAGGATCCCGACATCATCCTGCTTGGCGAAATCCGTGACCGTGAGACGGCGCAGGTCGCGGTCCAGGCGGCTTTGACCGGCCATCTGGTGTTTTCGACGCTGCATACGAACAGTGCGGCCGGCGCGCTGACCCGCCTTCGCGATATGGGCATCGATGGCTATCTGCTCGGCGCGACGATCCGAGGGGTCATCGCGCAAAGGTTGCTGCGCCGCGTCTGCCCGACTTGCCATGGAACAGACCAAACAGGCTCGGCCTGCCGAAGCTGCAATGGTTCCGGCTACAGCGGCCGCACCGTGACCTACGAGATGCTGCAGGTGTCGCCGCGTATCGCCGAGCTTATCGACCAGGGCGCCGGCGAAATGGAGATCGGCAGAGTAGCAGCGGAAGACGATCTCGTTCCGATGGCGGTCCACGCAAAGGCGCTCGCGCAGTCGCGAGTGACGACAATGGAAGAAGTCCGGCGTGTCATCGACCTCAACGGAGGCGGCTGATGCCGGCCTTTGCCTATCGCGCCTATCTGGTCGACGGCAGCAGGGAAACTGGCGTTCTCGACGCGTCGACCAAGCAGGATGCTGCGCGCAAATTGGCGCAACAGGGACGCCGGTCCTATCATCTCGCTCCCGTAGGCAGAGCAAAGCAATTCGTTCGGCTGCCGGGACGCGGCGCGCTGACATTTACACGACGGGTCGATCTCGGCCGTCTCTTCTCCGAGCTTTCGGTGCTCTTGAACGCGGGTTTCACCGTCGATCGCGCCTTGAGCGCGGTGATTTCCGGCGAAGGCAATCATACCCGGCGCCAGCAATTGCAGTCCGTGCTCGACCTCACGACCGGCGGTCGCCCGATTGCGGAGGCCTTTGCCAGCCTGCCGGGGATCACATCCGACGTTGCGGCCTTGCTCGCCAGCGGCGAACGCAGCGGCAAGATGGCATTCATCTGCCAAAGGCTGGCCGATACATTCGAAGCAAAGGCAAAGCGTCGTGCAGCGATCGTCGAAGCGCTGACTTACCCCGCCTTTCTGCTGGTGGTCATGAGCGGGGCGCTTGTCGTTCTGGCGACTGTGCTCGTGCCCGCGCTCGAGCCGATATTCGAAGGCTCGTCAGCGGCAAAACCGTTCACCATGAAGCTGCTTTCCGGGCTCGGAATCGTTTTCACCGACTACCCCTTCGTGTTCCCGCTCGCCGCAACCGCTGCTTTGCTCTTCTATCTCTTTCTTTCGAGGTCAGCGGGGGCGAAGGCGTTGTTCTCGCGCTGGCTGCTGAGAATTCCGTTGATCGGTTCGCTGGTTAAGGACACGGTGATAGCGCGCTATCTTGAGACTTTGTCCCTCCTTCTCGGCAACGGGGTGGCAATGACCGAAGCGCTTGGCCTGTCGGCGAACGTCTCTCGGCAAAGTTCACTATGGGCAAGTTTTACCGCGATTGGAGACGACGTAGCCAATGGCGCCCGCCTTCATAGCGCAATCGTCAAGTCTGGCATTTTCGACAACGCGACGATGTCGCTGATTTCACTGGGCGAAGACGCCAACGCGCTTCCCGTCGTGCTGGATCGTGCCGGAAAGATGCTCCAGGCCACGTTGACACGGCGGATCGACACTGTTTTGAAATTGCTGACGCCAGCCTTGACGATTTCGCTCGGCTTTCTCGTCGGCAGCTTGGTCATTTCGGTGATGACGACGATCCTCAGCATCAACGATCTGGCGCTGAAATGACGAGCGCGCCTCAAACCTGCCCACGAGAGCACGTGACAGCCGGTTTCACTCTGGTCGAGATGCTGGTGATCCTGGCGATCATGGCTGTCGTCGCGGCCATTGCAGCGCCAGGCATCGCCAGAAATTATCGAACCAAGAACCTGGAGACTTTGACGAGCGAGATCACCACGCGACTGCGTTTGTCGCGCACATCGGCGATCGCCACCGCCAGGCCGAAACAGATCATCATCGATCCTGGTGCCGGCGCGATCCGTTTCGATGGGCGAGACACGTTCGTCCTGCCCGAAGACGTCGCGATGACCGTGACGACCGGGCTGGAAACCGTCGCTGCGGATCAGCAGGCGACATTGACATTCCTCCCGGATGGCAGCGCTTCCGGGCTGGACATCGACCTGCAGCGAAAAGGCCAGACCGCTCGCATCGAGGTAAACTGGCTGACCGGGCTCGCGACGCGGCGGAGACTGCCATGATCTCGCAGGCAAACCCTCCCTCCGGTGAAGACGGTTTTTCGATCCTGGAGATGATCGTCGCGATGACGATCTTGGCGCTTGTTCTCGGCATTGCGAGCCAGTCGATCGTGATGGCCAGCCGCAGCATCGCGGTTGCCAAGGCGCAGGTCGAAGTCGCTCGCGCAGTACGTGCGATGCTGGCCGATTACCAAGCTGGTCTCGGATCCACCTCAAGTGGCTCTGATACCACGCAGCCCGGATGGAGTCTAAGAACCCGCACGATTGAGGTATCCAAGGCGAAACTAACTGCGATTATCATTGAGAGAACCGGCGCCGCTGGTGCCGGGCGCGGCGAGCCGTTTCTGACGTTTGTTCCCGGGCAGGATACGGACTCACAATGAGCCGCTCATCGGATAGTTGCGGACAGCGGCTCCCACGGTTTTTCTGCTTCAAACCCAGCTTCGAATTGCGCTCCCCGGGCGGAACTCGCAAGTCATCGGTATCGGTCGAGGGATTTGCACTGATCGACGTGCTGGTTGGGCTCGCTCTGGTCGCCGTGATTTCCTCGCTGATGATTGTTTTCCTCGGGCAAGCCCGCACGATGATGCGCATCGAGAAGGCAACCGAGATGCAGATGGAGGTCGATGCTGCCTCGCGGTTTCTTGAAACGGCAATCAGTCATGCAGAGCCGCTGCCGCTATCAAAATCGTCGCCGGACAATGTAATCTATCTCAGCGGCGAACCGGACAGGATTGAATTCAACGGCATTCAAGCGATCGGCTTCAGGTCTTCGGCACTGCGGGAAATCGCAGTCTCCCTTGGGAACGAGGATCAATCTGGCCACATCCTGACCATCGTCCAAAAACCACGGCGCGGCAGCGAAAACAGCAAGTCAGACGAGAACCAATCCGTCCGACTGATTGCCGGCGTGACCGCCATAAGATTCGAATATCTCGACACTTCGACAGGAGCATCTTTGTGGTCGGACAGCTGGAGCGCCCAGCGCCGCCTGCCGGCCGCCGTGCGGTTCACGATCTCGGTCGATCGGGACGGCGCGACCTACTCATCCGCAGGTTTTGCGCGGCTCGATTTGGCTGATACCCAAGCAGAGCCCATGAACTGACGATCTCCAATCCGGAGCGCCTGGTCAATTGGTGATGTCCTGATCCTCGCCGCTGCCGTCGGGCTTGCCGTCGCGGCCGAAGGTGCGGATCAAGACACCGCCCGCATCGTCTTTCACCTCGTAGGAATAAGGTTTCCCCCAGGGATCGTTCAGCCCGGTGGTTCCCTTGAGATAAGGCCCGTTCCAGCGCTCTTCGCCGGCAGGCGCCGCGACCAGCGCCGACAGGCCTTCCTCGGCGGTCGGATATTTTGCGTTGTCGACATAGTAGAGCTCGAGCGCGCTCTCGATGTTTCGAATTTGTGCCTTGGCCGCGTTGGTTCTAGCCGAGCCGAGATAGCGCAGGACCTGCGGGGCAGCCAGCGTGGCGATCAGCGCGATGATGGCAAGCACGACCAGAAGCTCGACGAGCGTAAAACCGCTTTCATAATTTTCGCGTTCACGACGGTGTTTCCTGCTTGGTCGAATGAAATGGAGAGACGTCATTGGAGTGATCCCATGTTCCAACCTGCAAATTGTTCCAGCGCCCAGCAGCAGCCAAGGCCCGTTGCGATGAACGGACCGAAGGGGACGCGCACCCGCGCGGCCGCTGGACCCACCGCGACCACCTGACCACCGATGAACAGCAGCGCGCTTGCGCTTGCTATGAACAGCAAGACCGGCAGCAGCAGCGGGTTGATCCAGCATGCGGCGGCGGCAAGCATTTTGACGTCACCGAGCCCAAGACCGATCCGGCCGGTAATTGCGAAATGACCATGCCGGATGAGCCAGACAGCGGACAAGGTTCCAACAGCGAACAGGATTTGGCTCGGGACTTGATCTGGTTGTGTCGCAGCTTGGAAGCCAAGGCCCGTGCCGGCCAACGCCAGATTGAGTTCATCGGGAATAATCAGCCTTCGGAAATCCGCGACTGAAATGGCGACGAGGATTGCCGCCACCGCGATCGTCGCAATCAGCACGACAGACAAGTGGGCGCCCATCAGTATTTCAGTCGTTTTAGATTCTGTTGCAGGCGGGTTCCGCCGCGGCGCTGCTGGATCGGCGTCTGAAGGCTGATCTTGCCGCGGAATTCATCCGTGACCTGGCGGGCCTCGCTAATGTCGCGGATAACGCGCGGTCGAATGAAAATGATCAGCTCGGTTCGCCCGACGCTGTCGCTCTTGTGCTTGAAGGCGTTGCCGATGATCGGGATGTCGCCGAGGATCGGCACCTGGCCGCGATCGACATTATTACGCTCCTGAATGAGACCGCCGAGCGCCAGGCTCTCGCCGTCATTGACCAGCACGCGGGTCTGGATCTTCCGCTGCTGGATGGTTGGCGAATCGATGCCAGAGCTGGTCGTCTTGGTGACGTTGCTGACTTCCTGCTGGATATCGAGCATGACACGGCCGGCATTATTGATGCGTGGCGTGACCGTGAGTATGACGCCAGTATCCTTCATCTCGACCGAATTGACGATCGGCGCGTCGGCGGTCGATGTTCCCACAGCCTGCTGCGTGATGATCGGCACCTGATCGCCAACCTGCAGGATTGCCTTCTGGTTGTTGAGCGCCATGATGGTCGGCGCCGAAATTACATTGACGTCGGTGATGCTGGCGAGTGCGTTCAGCGTAACCTGGATGTTGTCGGTCGCGTAGGTCCAGCCAAAACCGGGGAAGGTTGCGCCGGTGAAACCGCTGGCCACGTCGGACAGCGAGATCTTCATACCATTGTTCTCGAAGAACCAGCGCAGGCCGAACTTCAGCTCGTCGTTCAGCGTCACCTCGGCGATCACCGCCTCCAGCATGACTTGCGTCGGCAGGATGTCGAGCTTGGACAGGATCTGCTGGATGCGATCATAGTCTCGTGCCGTGGTCTGTATCAGCAGCGCATTGTTCTCGACATCGGCAACGACCTTGGCGTGGGTGGGAGACTGTTCGTCTGGCGCCAAAACGAGCGAGGGCGACGGGCCCGTCAACGGCACAGGCGTCACGCCATCCGATTGCAAGGCGATCGGCGTCATGTCGGGCGAGACGTTCGCGCCGGCCATCTCGCCCTCGGTTTTGACCGAAGTGCCGAGCACGGAGCTCAGCACGGCAGCCAGTTCCTTGGCCGGGCGGTTCTGGATTTCATAGACGAACAGCTGGTCTTCATTGGTCTCGGCCAGCTTGTCGAGCTTGCCAATCCACACCGCGGCGCGGCTGAGATAGGCGGGACGCGAGGTGATCACCAGCACCGAATTCAGCCTATCGTTGGGAATGAACTGGATGATCTTGGCGCCAGGGCCGTTCTTGGTGCCGAAGATCGAATCGAGCTCTGAGGCAACTGCTTCAGGCTTTGAGGTTTTCAGGGGATGAAGCGCGACCGACATGCCGCGCATCCAGTCGACATCGAACACCGAAACCGCTTCGCGAATTGCGTCGAGGTCGCTGTTGTAGCCTGCGACCGTGATCAGGTTGCGGGTGGAATCGACCCTGAGTACCGAGCCTTGTCGGGTGATCGGCTCGAGAATGGTCTTCATCTCGTCAGCTGCGATATATTGCAACTGCAACACCTGCACCTTGATGCCGGGGCCGGAACGCGAAACCGACGGCACGCTGACCGACGGCGTGCTGGACATGATGTCGGACAGCGGAACGATCTGGTACGTGCCTGCGCGCTTGGTGATACCGGCATTGTTTACGGCAAGTGCGGATTCCAGGATATCGACCAGTGCATCCTGCGATACAGGTTGCGACGTCTGCAGCGTCACCGTCCCCTGCACGCGCGGATCGACGATGTAGTTGAGATGCAGCGCGTCGCCGAGCACGGCTTTCGCCGCTTGCGCGACAGGTGCGTTGACCAGATTGAGCTCGAATTGGCCGGAACCATCGGCCGTCACTTGGGCGATTGGCGCACCAGACGACACGAAATTGCCGGAGCCCTGATACTGTGCACCGGAAAAGCGTTGGGCCTCGCCCGCTGCAGTTAAGGGATGGGAAGCGTTATATCCCGCTCGCAGCGGCGAGTTCTTTGCATGCAGGCTATCAACGGTTTCGGTGAAAAAATCCTTGCCCGACGGTGACGTGCAGCCTGCGCATGCGAGCAGCATGCACAACACGACGCAATTACTCAGATTGATCGACATCCGCCCGATTCCCCTAGGTTCTTAGTCTAGAGCTTCTTGGGGATGGACGCTGGAATTGCCCGCGTTATTCCGGATCTATCCACAGGGTTGGTGACGATGATTTTTAGGCGCGACCAATGGTTGGTTTTAGTCGCTGCGAGACGCGCGGCATATCCTACCGGTGCGTCAGGTGCCAGCCTGGAGGAATGGTTTGAGAGTCGGACGCTTCTGCAGATACCCCCGTCAGAATACTAGTCTAACGATCCAGTCACTCGCGGAAGATCGCGGCTTTGCTCGGAACAAGGTTTAGGATGTCGTTAGTCAGCACCCTCGCCCGGACAAGGGCCAACTCTAAGATTTCACTGAAATTTCTTCAGTCCGGGGATTACGGGCCTATAGTAATTATTTATTACGTCCAGATGATGCTTGTTATAGGATATGCCAGATAAAAAATTATCATTAAAGTACCTTATCCAAATATCGTCAGGAATCCCGCCGAGTACTTCTTCTTTCAGACTTGACTCTCTTGAATAAGTATTTATCTCAAGGTCGTATTCAAAAAAAATACCTTTATTCTTTTTGTCATCGAATAGAATGAGTGGAGTTGTCATGTGCCCAGACTGAATTTCCCGAAGAATATCGTACTTAAATTCACCAAATTCAATTGCGAGGAATACATCCGGCCTGCCAGACATGATAAACTTTCTGTTTGAAAAAGTCGACAATACATGCCTTTCAACGATAGATTCGAGAGAATCTCCGTTCATAAAATTCTCGTCGTGGAAAAGAGGATCGTATGGAATTGGTGTATTCACCCAATCTGCTTTGGGTAGGCATAGATAACCTTCTCCCAATGGATAGCTCGAAAACAACTCATCTACACGAATATCGTTAGCTTCATCGAACTGAATCAACTTAATTCCATTTTTATCAAAGTGCGCCCTAGCCGAATCCAATAAGAATGCTTCCATTTTCTTTTGAAAAAAGCCCATCTTAATTCACCTATCTAGCCGTATCGTCCGATGACGTCTTATCCGAGTTACCGCCGTCAGTATCGGATTTAGTGTCTTTTTCGGTCTTCTCTTTTGTCCCATCCACGAATGACCCTTTGATCTCAGCCTTTTTTTGACCTGGCTTCGTGATTGCAAATCCAGGTTTTCCGGTGGTTCTCCGCTCCGGGTAAGTGTCGACCTTTGTGCCATCGGGCAGTGTTGTTGTCGTACCTCCGACGTTGGTCGGATTTTGGATCGCGCCGGGAATGTTTTTTAACTTATCCGCAAACGTGCTGGGGTCTCCCGTAACTACATATCCCTTTTCCCCATCATCAGCTGCTTTTGCTCCTCCAAAGACTGAATCAACATCTGGGTTTCCGGTGGCAATTCTTGGTGCCGGGGCGTCGACATCTTTATCCTTCGGCTCTTCCTCAGACGAAATAGCATTAACTGCCAGCACACCAACTGCGACAACGGCTGCCGCTAGCGCTATCCCTGCAGCAACTTCGCAGCCGCCTGCTGCGCAGGCCATCGCCAACAGGGCTCTCCCTCCCCAGATGCCCGCTTGAACTGCCAAACCGTTGTGCCCATTCTGATCGGATTTGTTAATCGGATCGTTTTGAGCGTAGGCATATCGATTGGTTCCGACACCAGGCAGCGTCGGGTTCCAGTCGTCGGGCGAGATGAAACGGGCAGGCTGGGCATTGGCGCTCGTCCTGTGGAGTTGAATCTGGAATCCGGACGCTGCTGACGCCTGGGAAGCGTAAGTCCCTGGAACGACCATTACGAAAGCCAGCATAACCGCTAGCACCCGTTGAATTATGCTGCTGCTGTTCGATCTGGTCATCCAAAATCCCCCTTGCCCGTAAATTCGTATCTTAAGGTCAATTCAGCTTCGGCTCGCGCCAGCCGAGCGCTTCGGCTCTGGCGAAGGCTTCTCGATTGGCCCGATAGAGTTCGTTTGCGTAGGCGATCCGGTCGGCCGGAATGTCGCTCTGCTTCGGATATTTCTGGATGATGTTGGTCTCGAGCAGCCGGTAGTAGGCCGTGCCCTTCTTCACCAGCGTATAGGCATTGGCTGGATAGGCTTCGATCAGCACGTCAGCGACTGCGACGGCCTCGTCGTAGCGCCCGGTGGCGATAAGGTTGTCGAGGACCGGCGTTGATAGGACTGACACTGCCTCGCGCTGCGAAAGTGTCTTGAGGTAGACGCCATTGGCAATGGCCTCGTCGGTCATCAGCACCTTTTGCCGATACCACGCGTCTCGCGTAAAACCAGCGCCGCTGGTGGTCTCGAGGTTCCAGGTCTTGCCTGTCGCGTCGTCGATGTATTTGACGAAGACGTGCAGCGGCGCTGTCGACAGCGTCACATTGAGCCCGAGCCGCTTGCCCAGAATGAGAAACAAGGTCGGCATCGAGACGCAATTGCCCTTCCTGGTCGCGAGGTAGTTTGGCAGCGACTGCGAACCGGGAGTTTGGCCGTACGGATCAGAGAGATCATATTCAAACGGCCTGCCATTGTTCCACCAGCCACCCTCGTAGAGAAAGGTGCGGAGCGCTTTCATCTTCTCCATGCTGGTAGAAGCCGCTTCAGGAGGCAGACTGCCGAGCATCTTGTTGACAGTGACGACCATTGCGTCGATCTCGCCGAGAGCGGCCTCTTCGTTGATCGACGGATCAACGAACCTGTCGACCGCGAGCTTTACGCGAGCAAAATCCGCCTGCCCGTTGGCTGCATTGACCAAGGTCCGGACGAAGGCAGCCGGGTTCACTCCGTCGGCGTTCTCCGCCTTGGACAGGCTGCCTGTGGCCAGCACAAAAAGCAGGATCGAAGCGAGCTTGATTGCCAAGATCATTGCGCTCTCCTGGTCACGGCGAGGTTTTGTTCTTGGCATCTGGCCCCTCCCTCCAGGTCTTTGGGAATGAATCTCCCCAGCACGGGATCCATGTACCTGGCATTGAGATACAGCAGCCCGGTCTCGGGATCGAAGCGTTCGCCGATATAGGACTTTTGCGTCTGGAAGCCGGAGTTGAGGCGCTCGCCATAGCTGGCGTAGTTGGTCTGCTCGGCGATGGCGCCTGAGGCATCGGTGACCATGCGGACCGAGGCCAGGTGATCGCGATGCAGGAAGGCTTTTGTCGCGCCGGTCACCTTGACGTCGGGATGGGGATAGCGGGTGTAGATTTCTGCTCCAGGTATCGCCGGATTGATCTCGACCGAAGCGTCCGGATAGAGCGTGGTGGCGAAGGACGAGCTTTTTTTGCTGCGTGCACCGTCCGGGCCGTAGGAGAGAGAAACGGTATTGGCGGCCTGGGTGACGGTCTTCAGCCGGTTGGCCTCGTCCCAGGTCAGCGTCCGGGTGCCGTCGGCGGTCATGTTGCCGTTGGCGTCATAGGTGAGCGCCTTGGCGCCGACCGCTGTTGGCGCATGCGGACGGGCAGCACTCGCCGCGGGATAGACGTACGTGCCGGCAACCCGGGTGCGCGAGGTCAGATTGTCATTGGCGGCATAGACAAACGTCTCGTCGAGCGTGTTGTCGCCGAGATTGTTGCTCGATGTCAGGCGGTCGGCATTGTCGTAGACATAGGTCCAGCTGTCCGAAGCCGTCAGCCCGGTCGTGCCGGTGATGCGGCCGAGCAGATCGCGGGCATATTGGTCGTCGAGCAGGACTGTGGCGCCCTTTGCCGTGGTGACACGGGTCAGCCAGCGGCGGGTGGGCGAATAAATGAAGCTTGTCGTGACGCCGTTGGCATACGCGATCGACTTGGTCTGGCCGTCGGCCTCATACACAGTCGAGGTGATGAAGCCTGAAGCCGAGAGCAGCTTGTTGCCGGCCGTATATTGCAGCGGGGCAGCCAGCGTGCCGAAGTCGAGCTGCACCGGCAGGTACTGCGTGCGCAGCGTCTGGCCAGATGCATCGCGCACGCTGGTCGTGGTGTGGGTCAGCGTGCCGATGGTGGCGTCCTGGCGCGCGACCTTGCCAAAGCCGTCATACTTGTTGCCTTGAGTGGCGGCAGGGTTTGTCGAGGTCGTCAGCTGGCCGATATTGTGATAGCCGGCCGCCGCCTGGTCGTAGGTGTTCTGGGTCAGCGTCACCGCGCTGCCACCCAGTGCCGTTGCCGTCTTCAGGGTCAGCCGGTCCATCTGGTCATAGGCGAGAGCGGTGACGGTGCCACGGGCATCCGTCTGGCTGGTCA
>NZ_JAMYLR010000067.1:0-20036 GCF_040318155.1 Mesorhizobium sp. M1307
CGCTGTAGGGCATGATCGCGGTCGCCCCGCGCTGATTGCGTAGATAGTCCACAAAGATGCGACCCTTGCGGCGCGCCTTTGACAACACGGCCGTGAAATGGGCCGGATCGCTCCGGGCGACCGCCTGCGCCAGGCGAGACGCGAAGTCCTTCACCTCTGGCCACTCGGCGTCAGGGGTGAGCGGCGCGATGACGTGCACTCCTTTGCCTCCCGTCAGCATCGGGAAAGTCGTAAGTCCCAGCGATTTAAGGATAGCGCGGAACTGAAAGGCAGCGGCGCGGACGGCCTCAAAATCGAGGCCTTGATCAGGGTCGAGGTCGAACACGAGGCGGTCGGCCTTTTCGACATCCTCGATCCGAGCCCCCCATCCATGCAGCTCGATCGTTCCCATCTGGACGCAAGTCATCAGTCCGTCGGCATCGTCGACATAGAGATATGGTTCCTCGTGCCCGTCCTTCGCCGTGATGCCGACGTGGTGGACTTTGTCGCCAAAGCTGCCAGCGTCGTGTTTTTGGAAGAAGCACTTCTTCGCGCGGCCCTGTGGGCATCGAACCAGACTGATCGGCCGGCTGCCAACCCAAGGAAGCATGATCGCCGCGACCGCTGCGTAATGGTCGGCGAGCTGTCCCTTGGTGATGTTGGACTCCGGATAGATGACGCGGTCACGATTACTTATCGCGATGGCGGTCGTCGCAGACGCGGCGAGATCGGCTGCATGACGTTCCGTCTCGAGCACGACCGCCTCCGGCTTCTTGTCTTCGCGGAGACCAAGATAGCTCGGATGTCGTAACGTTCCTTCATTTGTCATTTCGGTGAAGGCAATCTCAGCGACCAGTTTCGGACGGAGCCAGTGTGCGCCGCGCACTTCGGCGCGTGGTGCGTCGACGCTGGCGGCCTTCTGCTCGAGCGGCGCCATGATCTTCAAGAGACGAAGAAGTTCAGCGGTATCGAAGCCGGTGCCGACTTTCCCGGCGTAACGCAGCTTGCCGCCATCATGAACGCCAAGGATCAAGGACCGAAACGCGCGGAGCTTGTCGGACGGCGTCCAGCCGACAATCACAAATTCTTGCCGCCTGATGCATTTGATCTTCAGCCAGCTTGAGCCGCGGGCCGCCACATAACTCGAATCCGCGAGCTTTGAGATGACGCCCTCAAGGCCGGCTGCGCAGAAGCGATCGAGCAGCTCTTCTCCGCGGCCGAGGATATGGTCGGAGTAACGAAGGACCGGATTTTTCGCAGGCAAGATCGCCTCCAGCTTTGCTTTGCGCTCAACAAGAGGAAGCCTTGTCAGATCTTCGCCGTCGAGCTGCAGCAGATCGAACGCGTAAAAGTCGATAGTCGCCGGGGCACCCTTCAATGCATTCTGAAGCGCCTGGAAGTTAGATCTTCCTTCCGCATCGACAACCACGGCCTCGCCGTCAATCAGGGCGGAGCGCACCTTGAGCTTGCGAGCCTCGGAGAGGATCGAGGGAAAACGCCTAGACCAGTCCAGACCAGATCGTGTGTAGGCTCGCGCCTCGCCACCGCCGACGGCAACGAGAATACGATAGCCGTCGTATTTCATCTCATGGATCCAACGATCGCCAGCAGGGACCGTGTCCACGAGCGTTGCGAGTTGGACCGGCCGGAAAGCGGGCGGCGCCAAAGTGACCTCGTCACGAGCGGGCGACTTCGCTTGACAAGCGTTCGACCCATTGATTGCCTTCCGCGACGTTGGCTTGACCACTCTGACCTAAACCATACTCAGAGGCGAAATAAGCGTTGTTCGCGTCCAACGCGCGACTCCTTCTTTAGTTTCGCTGCAGGCCGTATTGAGCTTTTCGCGATTATTGCCGACCCGCTTGATTAGCGCCTCGGCCTGACGCCGTACTTCCTGCCTCCGGCCCTTCCATCCTCCGATTTGCCCGCACAGCTCACTGGCAATAATCAAGAGCAGGAACGTGCCCTCAAATGCCGCCACAGCAATATCCGCTTTCTGCCATCGGCTTTAGAAACCCGACATTTGGGTTCCAGTCCACTAAACGGTCTGTCAGCTTTGCGCCTCAGTGTCGGCCGTTGAGGTCAGCTTTGCCACTGCCTGAAAGCAGGCATTGCCGACGACCACGCTGGAGGTAGCGGTTGCGCTTGGCGGGCGCAGTCTGCGGTATGTGGCGCTGCATGTGCGGTACGACAAATTGGTTGCCTGCGGCTGGGCCCTCCGGAGCGGATCGCGAGCCGGCGCCAAGCTCGGCGGACGAAACATACGAGGCGATGGAGAACTGGCTGGCGGCGGACGCGTCTTGTCCGGCAAAGTAACGTCCATGAAAGGCAAAGTCAGTTTGGCTCACCGGTGGTCAGCAAGACTGGCAGCTCAAGCCGGCGGCGATGCTGGCGCTCGCCGTGGATGAAGCCGAATGCCTTTGGCAACCTTTCAGAGCTCTTTGGCCCGTGCGCGTGAGACGTCGTTCCGGTCGACAATGGCCAAGCCCCCGAAGAGGACAACGAAAGCGACGATTGCGATCCAGCCGATGATCTGTCGTATCCGCTCCTGCCCCTCGGGCATTTGAAGCGCCTCGACCTTGGGCCACATCACGTTGATATACCCATCCGGCTCTGCGATTAGGCCTTGGTCCTCCGTGTCGATTTCGAGCATTACGCCTTTGATGGGGCCCTCCGTCATCACCATGACATGGGCAGGAGCTTCTCGTGCGATCACTTCCCCGTTGCGGCTCACCTGTGCCCAGCCCCAAAGGGCGATTTCCGGCCGTACCTTCGGCAGCTTGCCCGTGCCGATGCCAGTGTTGCCATGCATCTCGTGTTCATACGCTACGCCTGACCATGTCGTATACTTTCCCAGCGGGTGGCGCTGCATTGGCTTGTCAATGCTGACCGTATAGGCGACGTCGCCGGAGGTGAACCCGGCCGAGACTCGCAAACCATCCGTGTTCTGAACGTGCGACCAGCGGTTGCCCTTTTCCACGGTTTGGATTGCAATGGTGCCGTTCATAGGCACGGTGCTGTTCACTGCGTACGGATCGGCCCCGGTCACCCGCATGCCCTCGCCTGAAGCCCGTGCGGTTGCGATCAAACCGTCGGTGCCCCTCGATTGAGCGTGGGCAGGTTCGGCAGGGACACCCAGCAGGACGGCTAGCGTGCTGATCCCAGCCACGCCGATTACGCTTCGCTTCTTCATCAGCCAACCGCCGACCCACCAGCCGATAAGTGGCGAAACCAAACCGCCTGGAAACGACAGCCACCAAAGATCCCTGTAGCCGGAATAATGAGGCTGATCGAGCGGCAGGCCACGTGGGCCCAGATACATGCTGTAAGTGGTCCAGACGAAGGCGAGCATGATCGCGCCGATGGTCCAGCCCAGCCGGCCGGCACCGGCGTAAGCAGTCCAGACACAGACAAAAACGAAGCTGATCAAAAGGTGCTGGACGAAGAAGGTGACGCCTGGGAAGTCGCGCAATAGCACCGTCTGGGTCAAAACACCGTCCGCCGCAACGATGATCACAGCAGTAACGAGCCCGTAGACAACGAACCGCCGCGTCTCCCCACGGTCGGTCTCAGCAACAACATGGTTTCGCCGCCAAAGCCACAGCGCCATAAGATAACCACCTAGGATCGCTAAGAAGTGCACCGGCACGCCGGTAATCCACAGGTGATTGAAGTCGAGCCATTCGGGTTCCTGCGGCAGCCCCACGGGCGCAAGCCATTGATAGTAAATCTCCAGAATGAGCGTGTGGACCGCCGTCAGGACCAACCCTGGAATGATGCCAATGCCGAGAAAGGCCGTACCAAATAGAAAGACGGTTGCGATCAGGAAAGTCTTGGTTATCCAATAGGTCCAGTATGGGTCATTCTCCCAAAGCAGGCCGTGGGCGATGGAAGCATCGACGAATATAGCCGAAAGCGCCACAAGAATGCTGAACTTAATTGTGTCTTTTGCGAGCAAAAACATCTGCACGCTCCCGCATTGCGCGATATTAACGCCAGTTTTCCATGTAAGTTCCCTGTTGGGCTGGGCTGATAGGAACCTCTGCCCGTCCCTGGCGCCCTCTGACCGCTGTCGGGACGAACTTTCGCCGATCCGGCTTGGCGTTCGTCGGTGCCCGCCCACGCAACTGCTCAGTGATCAGGGACGAGTGTTCTCGGGCATTCCGCTCGCGACCTCGTTTCGAACGTTTGAATACGCCCATTCGAGCTTGATCTCGCCGAGCGCGGCGCTAGCCCTTCCGATCTTGGCTATTGCCAATGCGTATTTGACCAGGCCTACGCAGACGAACGCTTCAACTCTCAAAGTCACGACGCCGCAATGTTAGCATCACTCGTCGTAGCAATTTCTGAAATGCTCAGCTCGACGACCACCTGCTACAGTCAGCCTTGTTCGTCGCCCAGCGTTCACGAAGGGGACGCGCTAGCGAACCGCTCACCGCTTGGCGCTGTCGCTGTCCGCTTCGGCCCGCGCGAGGAACTGCTCGGTCGTGGAGGCAAGATGGGTTTTCAGCCAATCCGCCATCGCGACTTCCTCTCGCAGATTCTCTTCGCAAGCCCGAAGGACCTCGGTTTCGCCGAGCGATCGAGCAGCGGCGATAAGGATCGTGTAGGAGGCGATTTTCATGTGCTCGAACGTGTAGCTCGCCAGCGATCCTTTCATCACCTCGTCTCCGGCGAAGACGCCGCTCAGCGATTGCGCCATCGCCGTCAGCTTGCCGCCAGCGTCCTTCATCGTGGATGAACCCTCGTCCATCTGATCGAGACAGGTCTTCAGCCGGGAAGCCTGCTGCTTCGTTTCGTCGAGGTGCTGTCGGATTCGGTCGCTCAGTTCGGGATAATTCTCGATACGGCTCAACTGCCCGTTCAACATCGTTTCTGCCTGCTCTTCCATGGCATGAGCATCTCTAAGCCATTGGACAAAGATTCCCGGCTTTCTGACATTTCGAATCTCCTTTGCTACTTAAGGAAAAACTTTCGGAAGAAGACATTGTTCCGGAGCAAAGCCCGCCGAACGGCCCTTGACAGTCCCAGAGGATCAGCGACGTAGCGGCCCTCAATTCACCTCGCGAAATTCTGCAGCGATGCGTGGGAAAGGCCAAGATCGCGGAAGATCGGCGCAAGGAAAACGGGCCATGGACACGAGCCGCGCCGATCAATCACACGTGCTCGCCACTGCGCGTTCCATTACAAAGCCCAACTGGCACTGGCCCGCTTCCTCGCCTCGACGAGGCGCTGATCGCGGCCGCTGGCGCTCCGCATTGAGCCTCGTGCCTCACCGCACCATCACGATCGCAAGAACGCGACGGCCTCTCCGCTCGTTGATTGCTTTTCGAATCGAGCCGCCGTCATGCCCTCCACATCGATACGCAAAACGGAATACGATCCCGACAGAAGAATCCTCTCGGTCTGGTTCGTGGCCAGCGGTAAGCGGTACGAGTTTGAGGGGGTACCGCCGGAAACCTTTGCCGCGTTCCGGGCGGCGTTCGCCAAGAGCCGCTATTTCAACGACCATATCCGCAACTGTTTCCGCTACCATCTAGTTGCGAGCGATAGCGACCCGGGATGACCTGACCTGCCGGCGGCTCAATCGTCCTGTCGCTCCAACCGGCGGTTGGTGGACGCGTTGCCGCTGTGGCGCTTAGGGTTGGTTACGGTCCGCGCTCACTTGGCAAGCCACCCCCCCGCATCCCCCCGCCTGGTGCAAAGCGTTTGATCGGTCCCGCCGTTCTGGCAGTGCGGCGGGACTTTTTTGCGGTCCAGGTGGAGCATCGGCGCGCGGGGAAGGCGCGGTGCACGCAGCACCCTTTTCTCATCCAACGTACGTCGGTGGCGCGCTGAAGGGGCTCAATGACGGTCTGCCGCCGGAACTCAACTAGCTGGACTATTGCTCGACCGGAAGCGGCTCGTGCTGCGGCTCAGCGTGGTGGAAGACCTGTCCAAGATCGCGCGCGTCGAACGTTTGGCCGCAGACTGGGCAGTAGACCAAGTGCTTCGACTCGTCCTCTACCGGCCCGTCATGCGGCCTGCCCTCATAGCCTGTCGCGATGTTGTCGGTTCTAATCCGGGGCAACGACAGTGCCTTTCGTCGTTTTGGCGGCCGATATTTCTCCATTAGCCGGACCTTGTCACGGTCGACCGTGACCAGCGGCCCGAGGTCGATCGTCACGGTGTCCTCGTCGATGCGCGTGACCTCGCCTTTTAGGTCGATCTGCTGGCCTCGGTTCACCTTGGCGTGGTCGATGATGGAATGTGGGAAGTCGTAACCTGGGATAGAGACGCTTACGCGGTCCTCTGTTATCCGCCTTCGAACCGTGGCAGTAATCGCCACCTGGTCACCAATGCCTATTCCCCGAGCCATGGGTTGAGTCTGGAGCGGACTGGGTGATGTTCAAGGTATTTCTAATATACGGCACAGGAGGGCTCAATCAACGGCTCGCGGGAACCCGCTAACTCCGAATTCCCGTCGCGTCAAAATGGCATAAAAGCGATGGAGGACTGCACGATGGACCCGCAAAAACACTTTCGAGATGTGCTGTCTTCTGATCGGGTCGTAAGCTGAGTTCGAAGCTATTGGACATGGTGTCAACAGCCTGAGGGTCGCCAAGGCCAGAGCGGCCGGCCGGCGCCCATCATTATGCGCGCGATCGCGATCTGCGCCTCGACCTTTGTGCCGGGCAGGTGGCCGCGTCAGCTGCGGGCACATTAAGCGCTTCTACAACCCTCTCGAACTCCGAGAAGAGATCGGGAACATCACCATAGATCGGGTGCGGGCAAAGGTCCGTTGCGAAAAATGCGGCCGCAAGGCCTCGATGACAGCGGAACGTTCCATCCTGCCGGGCAGGAATGGAGACCATCCGTTTTCGGACCCTGGTCGAGATCAGGTGGGAGCGGCGTGTGGTCTGGGTGGGCGAGCCGCGACCCGGTTTCCCCGCTATCGATAGCGTTTCATCGATATTTCCCGGCCGGTTTTGACTTTTAGACGCTCCCGGCGCAACTTGGCTCTTTCCAACTCTGCCGGCCGACGCTTGGGTTGCCCGCCTCGCTTCCCGAAGCCGCTCCAGTTTCTCGTCAGAAGACTGAATGGTGGAGCCGGCAGTATCGGCGCGCTTACGCGGCCCTCTGTGACCCTACGCCGAACTATAGCGGCTATTGCAACCTCATCATCCTCGATGCTGATGCGCGCCATGGAATGAGCGTGGGCGGGCTGCCTGCAGTCAGAGATTGCTACGCCCCATCCTAAGGCTGACCTTCGACCAGAGTTACAAAAGTTGAGCTTCTTCGGGGAACACTCTTTCTGTCTGCCTGTTGGATTTACAGCGCACCCCGCGCATTCAGACAGGAGAAAGAAGATGAAACGCATCCTTTTGGCTTCGACCGTGCTGGCGGTGTCGGCCGGGCTTTCCTTCGCCCAGACGACGAGCGGAACCTCAACGAGCGGAACCTCGACCACGACAACCATGCCCAGCACGACGGATCAGGGCACCGGCGCGACGAGCAGCGGCACCAACATGTCCGGCGATCAGGGCACCGACACGACCACCACCAGCGGCACCACAAATCCGAACTCGGCCAGAGACTGCGCGCCCGGCCAGCAGACTGGCGGCGCTCAGCAGGCGGCGCCAGGTCAGCAGGACACGGCATCCAAGACCGCCGCGCCGGGCCAGGTGAAAAAGACCGACGAAGGTTGCTGATTGGCACATCGGCTCGGGTTTGGAATCACCAAGGTGGGGCTGGCTGGTCTCCCCCGACCACCGGCTAAAATCAACTCCGCTGGCGAGCAAGTTGCCGCCAGCCGAGCATCAGTTGAGGAATCTCTGCGCGTGAACGATCCGCCGGCCGGAACTCCGATCGTAACCGCGCCGATAGGAGATAATAGGTGTAGAATGCCTTTCTCGGGATGGATGCGCCGACGGCACGGATCCAGCCACCGCCGAGCATTTTGACGCCAGCGTCGCTTGCCACCCCTCTGCGTCGGGCCCGTCGACCACACCGCCCGCGAGCTTCTGCAGAGCCTGCTTCTCGGCAAAGCGGTCGGTTCGTTCCGTCCATCGGAACGAGCACGAGCGCACTTTCCTGACGTTCTTGTGAACGCCGCAATGATCGCGGTTCGGAATTCAATCAATCTTGGGGGACTCATGCGGCGGATTTCATTCGTGATCGTCGCGCAGCCGTACCAGGAGTGCCGCCCGCAGGCCCGCTGCGTCTCTTCCGGCGATCCGATCGCCCTGTCGCGAGCGGCTCAGGTGCTCTTCAGGGTCCCGTTCATCCCTTCCGGATAGAAGCCGCCCTTGCTCACTCCGTCCTTGTCGGTGAGATAGACGATCCGCAGCACTTCTTTCGGCGTCCTGGTGAACGCGATCGCGTCGGGCGTCGAGGGAACGAAATTGGCCTTGCCATTCACCTGGATGCCCTGGTCCTTGTCTTGCGGCCCGTCGATCTTGTCTCGTGCATCGGAGACGGCGTTGGCGGCCTTCCAGGCTTTCTCTCCCTTCCGGTACAGTGTGGAACGCGCCATTCCCATGTGGTAGGCCTCGACCGCCAATATGCCGGCGGCGGCGGCGAGAAACTCCTTGTTCTTCAGAACCGTCGCGGCACCGGCATAGGCGGTGACGCCGACATCCTCGAACAGCATGCCGCCGAGAACGAAGTTCGTTTCGTTGCCGAAGGGGTCGAAGTCCCGCCCGAGGCCCGCTGCCTCCGCAACCGCCTTGAACCCCGCATCGAAATCGATGGCCGGCCTGTCGACAGCGTTCTTTGCAAGCGTCTTGCGGTAGAACCGGACATGCGCGAGTTCGTTTTCAGCAACCTCCTGCATGAATTCGCCGATGGCGGGTGTCTCGAAGGACACTTTCTTTCCGCCGACGACATCGCCGGGTTTCGAACCGGCATCGGCGGCGTCGATGCCTTTCCCGGTGGTGCCGCGAAGGTAGTATTCGGCCTCCATGTATTCCAGGTTGAGCGCAAAACGGAAGATGTCTTCGTCCTGCACTTCCTCCTTGGCATAGGCGCGCGAAACCGGCGCCAGGCCGGTCGCGGCGGCGACTCCCAGCCCAAATTGCAATGCGCCGCGGCGGGAAACGCAAAGTGAAGGGATGGCACGTATCATGGCTTCCTCCCAAAAGCCCGCCGGCATCATCTGTTGGCGTCCGATCGCGGGCCACGCGCCCAACTCCGCCACAGGCGAAATGTTCCTGTAAAGGTCGGACTTTGCAGGGGTCGTGCTCCCGGATCAATGGCTTTTGGGCAGCCGTAACGTCGGAGTTGGCATCGACTATTTGTGACCAAGCCTAGAGTCTGGACATTGAGGTGACACATTATGAGCTGGATAGGCTACGCCCGCGTCAGCACGGTCGACCAAGAACTCGAAACGCAAGTCGGCAAGCTAAGGGCCGGAGGGAAACGAGCGGGCCGTGATAACCCAGGACAGCAAGGATGGCCGGAGGGGCTTCACGCCGGAAAGGAAAATTCCTGTCGACTATGAGACGAGTGGGCCATCGAGAGAAGTTGGTATTCTGGTCGATCCATCCGGGCCTTGCGATTTCTCGCTTTTGCTGCGTCTATTTATGAACCGGTCTGGTCTCTTCGTCGGATCAAACACGCTGGGAAGTCACAAATGGAGTATATGCACATGGCAACTGGAACCGTGAAGTGGTTCAACAGCACTAAAGGGTTTGGGTTTATCCAGCCCGACGATGGCGGTCAGGACGTTTTTGTTCACATCTCCGCCGTCGAGCGCGCTGGTTTGTCGAACCTCGTTGAGGGCCAAAAGATCAACTATGACATCGAGCAGGACCGACGTACCGGCAAGTCTTCTGCTGGCAATCTCCGCAAAGCAGGTTGATTTCTCTGGCGCGCCGTGGCGAAAGCCGCAGGAGCGCGGCAAGTCACGAATGCACTGACCGCGGTGTAAAAAAGCGCGCGAAGCTTGGTATGATGGAGAGACCTGGGCCGCAGATTGCGTGTGAAACAGGTTGTCAACCAACGGAAGGCGGGAAGTCCCCCGCGTTTTTCGCGTTTGCGTCCTCTAGCGTAGGATGGTCGGCGACGTGGTGTTGCCCCGTGGAGCACTTTGGCTTGTTGTATCGTAAAGCAATGTCATTGAAGATAGCCTGAGTTGGCCCACATGGACATCGCGTCGGATTTTTCTTCCCCCTTTGGAGGTTTAAGCTGCCTTCATACTTGGCCAGGCTCAACAGTCCGGCCTTTTTCTTTTTGTGCGGGCTGCGGTACATTGGTTATGATGCGCATTGGCACTGGGCCGCTCGACAAGCATTATGACCAGTCAGGATCATCAAATGGCAAATCCTCCACGCCGACCCACAAATCCGATGTCAGCCGCTGAAGCCGCCTTCAAGCCGATCAAAAAGCCGGCGGCGCCGGTTCGCGAACCGTCGGCTGCTCCAAGTATCAGAGAGCTTGTTTCGATCAGGATCGATAGGGCGGTGCTGGACCACTTCCAGGAAGATGGACCGGGCTGGCAGGATCGGATCAACGACACCTTGCGGCGCGCTATCTCCAAAGAACCGACCAATGCCGATGACAAACGATCAGACGACTACTGATCGGCTGATCGGCACGGCGCTGATAGCGGCGACGCAGATGGAGTTGAACGGAAGCATAAGCGTAAGCGATTGCGCACCATTTGGACAACCGACAACGCGCATCCTGGAATTTTTTCATCGAGCCGCGGCCGAACCCCTCTATGCTCCGGGCGGAGACCCGAATGGCATTTCGATTCGTACACACGGCCGACATTCACCTCGACTCGCCGCTACGTTCGCTGGCGCTGCGAAACCCTGATCTTGCCGAACTTGTGGGGGACGCCAGTCGCCAGGCATTTGTCTCGATAATAGACCTCTGCCTTGCGGAACGTGTCGATGCGCTCGTCATTGCCGGCGATCTTTATGATGGCGACCAGACGTCGATGAAAACCGCCCGTTTCCTGGCGTCGCAAATGACACGCCTCCACCAGGCCGGCATCAGGGTTTTTAAGATCCGCGGAAACCACGACGCCTTATCGCGCATATCGAAACAGCTCGTTTTTCCGGACACGGTCACAATCTTCGGCGGCCGCCCCCAGTCGGTGCTGCAAACGGCCGGCGGGCTTGACGTCGCATTCCATGGATTGAGCTTCGCGAACCCAAAGGCCCCGCAAAGCCTGCTGCCCAAGTATCCGGCGGCCCGGGAAGGGGCGGTCAATGTGGGCATCATGCACACCAGCCTCGCTGGATCGCCCGGTCACGATGTCTATGCCCCTTGCAGCATCGCTGACCTGCACGGCCATGGTTTTGACTATTGGGCGCTTGGGCACATCCACGTGCGCCAAGTCCATCCTGGAGCAAGCACCGTTGTGATGACGGGAATGCCGCAGGGCAGGGACATCAACGAGGCCGGAGAGAAATCCGTCACTCTGGTCACGATACGAGATGACCGCTCCGTCGAGATCGAGGAAAAACTGACCAGTATCGCGCAGTTCGAGCGGGCGCGCGTCGATCTGACCGGGACGGTCGAATGGTCTGAGGTCGTCGGCCGTGTCAGTTCCGCGCTCGAAGGTATCCGGGGTTCCGTCAGATCCCGCCACGTTGTGGTCCGTCTCGGACTGGCCGGGGCGTCGCCGTTCTCATGGGCGCTGATCCGCGACAGGGACCTGCTGCTGGCCGAAGCCGAGCAGGCGGCGGAGCAGACGGGCGACACATGGGTCGAAAAACTTGAGCTTGACCTGGCTCCACAGATCGCGGAAACAGCCGATGACGTCGCCGATCCGATTTTCGAACTCGCGCAATCCATGCGTGCCGATGTCAAGTCAGAGGCCTTCCGCGCCGAGGCGAGGGCGCTTGTCCAAAAGATGATTGCCGATCTGCCGCCGGACGGGCGCGACTTCGCCGGACGGGACGAAGCTGGGCTGGAACTGTTCATCGACAAGGTGCTTGCCAGCGGTGCCGACCTGGTCACGGCCCGCCTCAAGGCAGGTGGAGCGCAATGAGGCTCCGGCGCCTTGATCTTATTCGTTATGGAAAGTTCACCGACGGGACGATCGAATTCGGCCCAAGGCCGGAGTCCGGTCCCGACTTCCACATTGTGTTCGGGCTGAACGAAGCCGGCAAGTCGACCGCACTTTCCGGTTATCTGGACCTGCTGTTCGGTATCGAGGAACGCAGCCGCTACAATTTCCTGCACGAGTACAGCGCGATGCGTATCGGCGGGGTGCTCGAACTCGCCGGCACTGAGCACACATTCACGCGCACGAAGCAGCGCACCAACTCGCTGCTGAACGCAATGGAGCAACCGGTGAGCGAAGTGGCGATAGCGGCCCCTCTCGCAGGTCTGTCGCGTGACGCATATGAGACCATGTTTTCGCTGGACGACGAGACGCTGGAAGCAGGCGGAAAATCAATCCTGGAGTCGCGTGGCGACCTGGGCAAGCTCCTGTTCACGGCCAGCGCCGGTCTCGGGCATGCGAGCGACACGTTGAGCGCGCTAGAGACCGAAGCGGACGGGCTCTATCGCAAGCAGGCTCACGGAACCGAACTTGCGCTGCTCAAGAAGCGCCTCGCGGAACTCAAGTCACGCAGGGACGCGATCGACACCTTGGCTTCGACTTTTGAGAGCCTTGAGGCCGAACGTCTTGACGCGGCGGAAAAATACGACCGCAGTATTGCTGAACGATCGTTGCTGTCGGGTCGGCTTGACACCATTGCCAGGTATCTTCGCGCTATCCCGATCCTCGCCGAGATCCGACGCAAGGGGGCCCAGCTTGCCGAGCTGCCTGACATCGCTTCACCACTACGGACCTGGACAGGCACCGTCACCGGATTGATCGATGACGACGCCAGCCTGAGAACGCGGCTGTCAGGGAACATCGACGACGCCGAGCGCGTGACAATGAAAATCTGCTCGGTCGAGGTGGACGAGGCGATCCTGGCAATGTCTGAGCGGGTTCGGGCGCTCGCGGATCGCAAAGTGCGCCATGTCTCCGCAGGCCTGGACCTGCCAAGCCGCAGGACCGAGCTGCAGATACTCGACAGCGCCGTGGCGACTTGCCTTGCCGGCCTTGGAAGATCGTCCGAAGCAGATCCGGCTGCGCTGCTTTTGCCTGCTGCCAGAGTCGGCGCTGTTCGCGCCATGCTCGAAGAGCGATCGGGAATCGCCACCGGCGTACGCGTTGCCCGCGACGAATGCGCGGCGGCGCTCGATGCACTTCAGGCGGCACGCGAGCGGGTTGGGCAAGAGAGGGGGGTGCCCGAACCTGCCAGGGCAAGGCTGGCCTCGGCCTTGTCGAAAGCGCGAGCCAGCGGGCACCTAAAAGACCTCAAGATGGCCCGCGAGGCGGAGGACGCGAGCACGGTTCGATGGGAGGCGGCAATCGCTCGACTGCATCCCTGGTCCGGAGACGCCGGGGCACTGGCCAGGGTGCCCGTCCCGAGTGTCAGGCAGGTTGGTGCATGGAAGGTGCGGGCAGCTGGGTTGGGAAAGGGCAGGGCTGTCCTTTGCGAACGTCTCGCCGAACACCAGGAGAGTCACGACCTGCTCTCGGCTCGCCTGGATGCGCTTCGTGCCTCGGTCGATGTACCCGATGATGAGGCGGCCTCCGCCATTCGCCGCGCCCGAGACGAGGCTTGGGCCAGGCATCGGGGCGAATTTACTGGCCAAACTGCTGACGATTTCGAGGCGCTATTGGCGCGTGACGACAGTGTTGGAGCGGTTCGGCTGGCCAACGCGCGAGAGCTCGCCGAGATCCGGAGAACGCTCCGCAGCCTCACCGAAACAACAGCCGCCATCACACGTATCCGCGACCAGCTTGCACAGATCGACCTGGACGATCAGGCTGTACTCTCAGAACTTCGCGCGGTGGCCAGCGAGCTGCTGGCAGATTGCGTGGAATTGTCGCCCGAGCGTCTGATCGAAACGATCGAGGATCGTACCTCTGCCCGCATTGATGCGCTCGCGGCCTGGAAGGAGGTCGAGCTGGCACGCAAGAAGGCCCGCCGCGCGCTCGACGAGGGAGAGCAGGTCCAGCTGGAGTTGATCGGGGCGTTGGCGAGGGTCGGCCTAGACTCGGAACCCGGCGACAGCCTGGAGACTGTCATGGCCGTGGCAGAACTGTTCCTCGACAGGCAGCTCAAGATCGATGCGGAGCGTGCCGAGGCGCTTAAGACCGTGGGCGCGAAAGAGGAGGATCTGGCCGCCAGACGACGGGCTTTGGACGTGGCAGAAAGGCGCGAGGAGGAATGGTTGGCAGGCATTACCGAAGCGCTTGCCGGCACCTGGCTTGAAAGCGGCATTTCGGCGCCCGGCGTCGGCAACGTGCTCGATCAATTGGCTGAGCTGTCGCAAAGCATTCAGGAGCGCGATGCCATGCGGCTCCGCATAGAGAAGATGGAGGCAGACCGAGACAACTTCATTGTCGAGGTCACCGCTGCCGCAGCTGAAGCGGGTGAGCCGGCGAACGACGACGAACCGGAGCAGTTGGCGATCCGGCTTGCTGAGCGCTTGGAGCGCGCCGATCGCGCCAGAGAGATGAAGGCAGACCTCATCAATGACCTGAAGCGCCTGCAGGACGCTCGTGACAGTCTCAATCTCGAGACAATGGCGCATGAGCGACGCAAAAGTGAGGTCCTGACCGCCTTTGGCGTCACCACGTTGTCGGAAGTCGTGGAACGCGACGAGTTGCTACGGGAAAGGGATCGCCTGCGCGCTGCCGTTGCCGAGCTTGAGGAGCAGCTGTCGGCAGAGCTCGCGGTCGAAGGGTTCGACCAGGCGCGTTCGATGCTGGATTCTGTCGAGGTCGATAGTCTCCTGGTCGAGAAAGCTGAAAGTGAGCAACGGCTTCGGGATCTCGATGAAGCGATACAACAGCAGCTTATTCGCCAGACCCGGGCGACCGACAAGCTGGACGCGATTGGCGGCGACAGCGCGGTTGCGCGGATAGATGCCGAGCGCCGCACCGTCGTGCTGGAAATCGAAGAAAAGGCAGTCCGCTACTTCGAGCTAAAACTAGGAGTTATGGCCGCAAGGAACGCTCTGCGCGTGTACCGCGAGCGCCATCGCTCCGGGATGATGAAGCGGGCATCTGACGCTTTCGCACTCATCACGCGCGGTCAGTATTCGGGGCTTGCGACCCAACCTGTGAAGGGCGGGGAAGTCCTCATCGCATTGCAGCGCGACGGGCAGTCCAAGGTCGCCGACGCACTATCAAAGGGTGCGCGTTTTCAGCTCTACCTGGCGCTGCGGCTTGCCGGATACTACGAGTTCGCCCAGGTTCGACCCTCGGTGCCGTTCATTGCCGACGACATCATGGAGACCTTCGACCATTTCCGGTCCGAGGAGGTTTTTAGGTTGTTTGGTGAGATGGCACGCGCTGGCCAGGTGATTTATCTGACGCATCACCAGCACCTGTGCGAGATCGCGAAGGCTGTTGTTCCCGGCGTTACAATTCACGAGCTCGGATAGTGCCTGGCATCGCGTGGGATGAGTTGAGGCCCGGCTGCAAACTCCACCGCAGCCGGCGAAGCTCCGACGATCGCGTGCCGGTAAAGAGGGAGTGCGGAGAAGCGGGCACCAGCGTCCCGTCAACGAGGCAAGAAGGGCCTTGATCTCTTCGCGCGTCGGTATGTCGACGCTGATCTTGAGCTTGCCTTTCTGTCGCTTTTCCGGCTAGCGCTCATTGCCTCTGCGCCGCGCGCCGCGGAGACCGTGACCGGATCGCGTGTAGCCAGGCCGCGTTCCTGTGCGTCTGAGCAAAGCGCCCCAAGCGAGCCGAGAGCCTTCCGGGCCATCGCGTGCAATCGGCCTTCGTTGCTTCATTGCGCAGCTTGTCCGCGAACTCGCGCGCCGCCGGCACCGTGATGTGGGAAAGCAGCGTCGTTCCGATGAATGGTTCAATGTGGAGTTTCAGGTGCCGTTTCCACTGGTCAATCGATGAACGCTCGAGGCCTTCATTTTTCGCCAGTCGCAATCCAGAACGCTGCGACACCCAGCTTCGCACGACATCATGGGAACGATATCGGCCCCCATGTATTAGAGATCCATGGACACTATGGAACCCCGGGGCCATGGGATAGCGGCCGATATTTTGACATCGGAAGTTGCCAATGCCAGGCAGCGCATCCACCGGACCGAGCTCGCGCTTCAACGCACTGAAGAAATGCTGGCCGAGAATCTCGCGCTGTGCAGCAGGCTACGAACTGCGGTCGAGGCCGCAGACCGCTTGGTGAAGAACGATCCCCGCAGCTTTGAAATACGTGGGGCGGGTTGATCTGGGCCGGCGTTTCGTTCGTCGCGACCTTCAGGCCACTGGCGCCACCACTCGCTCCAGAACTGTGCCCGCCAGATCGACGTCTGAGCTGCCGCTCGCGAACAGCCGGAACCAACGGCGACCACAAGCGGTTTGCAAATCGAAGGGACCGGAATAACAACTTTTGGATATGGAACTGGCGAGAGCCCGACAGCGGCTTAACCGGGCCGAACGCTCTCTCGAACGTGCAAACGACATGCTGGATGAAGGCTGCGGTCCGGCATCAATCTCGCGTTGTGCAGCAGGATCCGGGCTGCGCAACGACGCGTGGCCGAGGCGAGATCGCGGTTGGCGAAGATCGATCCTAGCAGCACGGACGCCGGCTGGAGAAACACCATCGTTCGGCAAAGTACGCGAGCGCCAATGGATCGTGAAGGTCATCCAGTAACCTGACGACCGAGAGGACAGCCCGCCGTTTCGAAAGGTACGGCGGGAAGGTCGCGACCGGAGAAGCGCAAGTGGGGAATCGAAGCCGACGATTAATGGGCTGAATGCCGCGACTGTTGCCGCTGGTATAGCCGCCCGGTTGAATGGGCTTCGGAGCTCACCGACCTTCCCAGTCGGCTCCGGGCACGCCGAGCCTGCTCAGCATCCGCGACGGCAAGTCCGGCTACGACGTGACAACGGCTGCGACCGCGTTCGCTACGTTCAACGTGCTGAGCTATCGCCGCACGCCCGATGAGGTGCTTGGTCGCTTCGACCGGCTTTGCGCCGATGCTTCTTCTGCCTGCCTGGTGGAGCTGAAACGGCGGCATCCCCTGCACGGCATCAACGCGGTCGATCTCGCCGAAACAATTCCCCTATATCGCTACGAGGCAGTGTTGGACCGTCTCGATGGGGAAGCACGATCAAGGCTTGACACCGTCAGCGCGTCACTTGCCGCCGGCGATCTCCCGCTGCGCGAGCAGTGCCGGCTGGTCACCGAGGAGACATGGCGTTTGAGCCGCTTGCCGGGACCGGCAATGCGTCACCGGCTTCGGCTCAATACCTTATCTGCCGACGAGTCTTTAGGACAGCCCCGGCAGCGGCGAGGTTGCGCGCGATTGCCTCGGACATCGCAGCCGGCGCAAGCGCCCGCTATGGTTCGGCGATCGGCTGTGCGGATTACTTCGCCGGCATCTCGGATATGAGCTTCTTTGGCGAGGCTACCGATCCGGTCTCAACGTCGTCGCCCGCAACACCCCGATGTGGCGCGACGGCATTCGCTGGCCGAAGTCAGGCGGGCTGGCCAACATTCCACCATCAATATCGGCCCCGTAGGGACGAGACTACCACCCCCCGCTCGAGCGGCTTCACATCGGCTATGCTTTCGATGTCTTGCCCGCAAGTCGTGAGCGATGTTTGTGCGCGCGGAAGGCGTACCTCGATACCTCGCCAGGAGCAAATCTGCAAGTCCGAGGTTGGATGCCAGATCAATCCCGAGGCATGCGGTCGCCGGCGAAGAGATCCTCAAGAACAGCTTCGCCAGCGCACCACAAAACCGGCGGCAGCGCTATGACGAAGTTTTGGGAGGCTCGTCCGTCTCCGGCAAACGATCGCGAATAGCTTCCTCGGTTTTGCTTGCCGTCTTCTTTACCACTTCGCCGACGCGGTCGACTAGCGTCTCGTCGCCGCTGGCGCCCTGGCGGTCAGCCTCTTCCTTTACGGTCTCATAGGCTTCGGCGGCGACCTGCTTGGCTTGCTCCATCCCCTTCTCGAGGACGACCTCGGCACTCTCACGGAGCTGGTCGCTGTAGCGGCCAAGTTGCTCGTCTTCCGTGGCGGTGTGGGGCAGCATCACACCGATGGCGGTGCCCACGGCGAGGCCGACAGCAGCCATTGCCAGAGGTTCGCGCTGGAACAAGTCCAGCGCAGACTCGCGCGCCTGTGCAGCCGCATCACTAACGCCTAAGGCGACTTGTCCGCCCGTGCTTCTCAACTTTTCTCTAGCCCCGCTCGCAAGGTCTGCAACAGCTTCGGTAGCACCGCCTGCTACCGAAGCCACCGAATCAGCGGCATCTGAGAGCATGGAGCCGCCTCCGGCAGCTTCGCTTTCGGCACCGTAGTACTCGCTGCTCGACTCCTGCCAGCCCTCGCCGAAGCTCTGCCGGTCGGAGAAATTGCGGGAGCCCCCAGATGGCCTGCCGCTCCGATACGCGCCTGGCGCTGACCTGTCTAGCGAAGTGCCTTTGCCGAGCATCAGCCACGCCAGGCCGGCGCCCACCAATGTAAGGGGCAGGGGATTGTCCCTGACCTGAGCCTTGAGGTTGCTGAGCATGGCGGCCCCCTCACCGGTGAACATCCCGGTGAATTCGTCGATCAGCTGACCCGGTGTCATCTTGCTGCGGATCGAGTCTGCGGTGTCCGTTATCTTGGCTCGGGCAATGTCGGCATCGCGTTCGAGTTCGGCTGAGGATTTGTCGATCATCTTATCTGGTCCTTGATCACGCGTGCGTCGCGCTTGAGTTGGTCTTGCGTGCGGTCGGGCGTCAGCTCCGAGGGAGCCATGCTTGCGGTGCCGGTGCGCAAGAGTATGACGCCCAGTACTGCCACCACGACGCCGACGAGCAGCGAGGACCATCCGGCTCCGAGCCCGGCGCTCGCCAAAGCAATTACCAGCGCCTGCAAGAGCACAATCAGGGCGGCGAGCAGGCAAATGGCGCCGCCCAGGACCTCAACTGCCCCAGCGCCGGCCTTGCTCGCTTTTTCCGAAATTTCAGCTCGCAACAGCCTGCTTTCGGTTTGAAGCAGCGTCGTGACCTGCTGTGCGAGATCCCCCACAAGTGTTGTCAGGCTGCGACTGTCCTGGTTGTCTGTCATGGGTTTCGCTCCAGGCTTGCATTGGCCCAGTCGTCGCCGGACTGATCGGATCGTAGCGGCGTCGGCTCTAGTGCCTCTGCCGATCGAGAGTTCGAACCCGTTTCGGATGCTTGGCCTGTTCCCGGCTGGACCGGTGTCCCGGTCGAGACAGATGGTGGCGAGCTCTTGATGAACCGTCCCAGCGCCAGGCCCGCCAATACGGAACCGGCGATCAGCGCCCCCGAGTTGTCGCGGCCGAACGACCGGATCTCACCAAGCACCTCGTCGAACGGTTTATCCTTCAAGGACGACGAAAGCCGCTCGAGCCCCCCTGCGGCGTCGAGGGCGAATTTCGAAGCGGTCCGTTGATCGCTGTTGGCAAGATGCTCGCTTGCCGCGCGCAATGCGCCGCTGAAAGCCTTCAGATTGGCGCTCACGTCGCGCTGCGTTCCCTCCGCCTTGTCGAACAACGCTTCCTTTGCTTCCGAGGCGTAATCGGCGGCTTTCCTAGTGATTTCGTCGCGAGCATCGTGGAGCGCCTCTGTCGCGGTCTGCTTTTCCAGTTGTAGTCTTTCCGAAAGCTGGCTTTTGGCTGCCTCGAAATCGGCCGTCTGACGGCCCTGGTCATCCTGGTCCTGCATGGTATCTCCTAGTGGAATCCGAGGAAGGAGAGGATCGCAAGCACGATGACGACAAGGCCGATGAGATAAATGACACTGTTCATGGCGCAATCTCCTCCACTGCCCACCGAACTTGCCTGCGCTTTCTGTGTTCCGTTCGAACAGCACTTTTTTGGTAAGCGCCGCCTAACTAGCCTGAACGGGTGCCTTATGCCCAAGGCAGTGAGCGTTAGAATGATATCAGCGACCGGACTCCGGTGCGACTTACAGGTAGACGGGTGCGGTCCGGATGGATGGCTTACGAAGCGAACTGCTTCCGGGGTTTCCGACGCAATGGCTAAGAAAGGCATGATGCCCGTAGCGGT
>NZ_JAMYLR010000068.1:0-19684 GCF_040318155.1 Mesorhizobium sp. M1307
GGCTCCCTTGTTTGAGATCTCAACGAACTCATTCTGGCACATCCGATGCCGTCGGGCGCCGTCCACCCCATCATGCCGTGACGTCGGCCGAAAGGCGCAAGCGGTTCAGAATATTCGCCGGGCAGAGCGGTGTGGAGGGAGCCATTTTCAGCACCGTTGCGGAGCGGGGAGGTTACGGCATGGATCCTAGGGTCTGCGCCGCGTCGCTTCGCTCCTTGCTTCGCCCTAGGATGACGAAGGCGTGGTTGGCCGCTCCCGATACGCACGCCGCTTCGCGGCGGTTCCGCCCTAGGATGACAAAAGCGCGGTCACCCTCCCCCGGCCTCCGCTTCGCTCCAGCCCTCCTCTCCCCGTCGGGGAGAGGAGGGCGCTTACCTGGCGAGGCCTGCTAGATGGACTCGTTTCGCGACAAGATCGTTCCGGTGACCTCGATCCTCCTGGGCGTCGTCGTCGTCTGGTACGTCATGGCCGTCATCCTCAACACGCCGTTCCAGCGCGATCTCGACCGCCGCGCCAATCAGACGCCGGGTGTTGTGGAATTCATCGGCAAGACGCTGGCGCAGCCGAAGCCGACGCTGCCGGCGCCGCATCAGGTGGCGGTGAACTTCTTCGAAAACACCTTTCTGCGCAGCATCACCTCGAACCGCAGCCTTGTCTACAATGCGTGGGTGACGCTGTCGTCGACGCTGCTCGGCTTTGCTTTCGGCACGGCGCTCGGCATCGTCATCGCCGTCGGCATCGTGCATGTGGCGACGCTCGACCGCAGTCTGATGCCGTGGATCATCGCCTCGCAGACCATTCCGATCCTGGCGGTGGCGCCGATGATCATCGTCGTGCTGGCGGCGATCGGCATCACCGGGCTTATCCCGAAGGCGCTGATCTCGACCTATCTGTCGTTCTTCCCGGTGGCGGTCGGCATGGTGAAGGGACTGCGCTCGCCCGAGCTTACCCATCTCGACCTGATGCACACCTATAATGCCAGTGCCTCGCAGACCTTCTGGAAATTGCGCGTGCCGGCTTCGGTGCCGTTCCTGTTCACCTCGATGAAGGTGGCGGTGGCCGCCAGCCTGGTCGGCGCCATCGTCGGCGAGTTGCCGACCGGCGCCGTCGCCGGCATCGGCGCCAAATTGCTCGCCGGCGCCTACTACAGCCAGACCATCGACATCTGGTCGGCTCTGGTCGCCGGGTCGGTGGTCGCGGCGCTGCTGGTGATGGTCGTCGGCATCGCCGGGCGCCTTGTCGACCGCGCCATGGGCGGGAGGCCGGCATGAGCTCCATCCTGAGCCTTTCCTCAATTACGCCTCGATCCTGGCAGGGGTACGCCGCGCTTGTCCTGCTTGCCGGCGCGCTGCTTCTTTGGCCGCTCGTCAGTGCTACGCCCGGTTACGGCATGGCGACTACGGTTTTGATTTTCATTTTGCTGCTCGTGGCAATCGAGGCCGACAACTTTCCACCGATGATCGGGGTGGTGTTGCTGTTCCTTGGCGCGCATGGCGCAGCGTGGATGCTGCTCGCCGGCATAACCGGCAATGAGGGCAGCGCTCGCGCATCCTTCTATCTGCTGCTCGTCGCGGCGTGGTTTTTGGCCTGGCGCTGCGTAACGGTCTTGTCGTCGTTTCGCCCGACATCGCGCTGGGCGTCAACCGCCCTGCGCCTGATCATTCCGGCCATCTTCGGCGCCTGGATCCTGATCATCTGGGAGGCGGTGACGCGTGGTGCCGGCATTCCCTTCATCCTGTTGCCGCCGCCAAGCGCCATCGGTGCACGCATCGTCGGCTCGCTGCCGGTGCTGGGGGCCGATGTCAGGCAGACCATCTTCAAGGCGGTTATCTTCGGCTATGTGGTGGGGAGCAGCGCCGGCTTCCTCGTTGCCATCGCCGCCGACCGCGTGCCGTTCCTGCGGCGCGGGCTTTTGCCGATCGGCAATATGGTGTCGGCGCTGCCGATCATCGGCGTCGCGCCGATTATGGTCATGTGGTTCGGCTTCGACTGGCATTCGAAGGCAGCGGTGGTCATCATCATGACCTTCTTCCCGATGCTGGTGAACACCGTCGCCGGGCTTGCCGCCTCCGGCCATATGGAGCGCGACCTGATGCGCACCTATGCCTCGAGCTACTGGCAGACGCTGTTCAAGCTGCGGCTGCCGGCGGCGGCACCCTTCATCTTCAATGCGTTAAAGATCAATTCGACGCTGGCGCTGATCGGCGCCATCGTCGCCGAGTTCTTCGGCACGCCGGTGGTCGGCATGGGCTTCCGCATTTCGACGGAAGTCGGGCGGATGAACATCGATATGGTGTGGGCGGAAATCGCAGTTGCAGCACTTGCGGGTTCGGTCTTTTATGGCGTGGTCGCTCTTTTCGAGAGAGCAGTCACGTTTTGGCATCCCTCTGTCCGTGGTGGATAGGGGCGGTGGGTTTAGGGCGCTAACTTCAGAGGGTAAAAACATGAAAAGACTTGTTGTTTCGATGCTGGCCGGCGCGATGTCGCTTGCCGCGTTCCAGGCGATGGCCGCGGACAAGGTGACGCTGCAGCTGAAATGGGTCACCCAGGCACAGTTCGCCGGCTATTATGTCGCCAAAGCCAAGGGCTTCTATGACGCCGAGGGCCTCGACGTCGACATCAAGCCCGGCGGACCGGACATTGCACCGGAGCAGGTTATTGCCGGCGGCGGCGCCGACGTCATCGTCGACTGGATGGGCGGTGCGCTGGCTGCGCGCGAGAAGGGCGTGCCGCTGGTCAACATCGCCCAGCCGTTCAAGAAGGCCGGCATGGAGCTGGTCTGCCCGAAGGACGGTCCGGTCAAGACGGAAGCCGACTTCAAGGGCCATACGCTCGGCGTCTGGTTCTTCGGCAATGAATATCCGTTCTATGCCTGGATGAACAAGCTTGGCCTCAAGACCGATGGCGGGCCGGACGGCGTCACCGTGCTCAAGCAGAGCTTTGACGTGCAGCCGCTGATCCAGAAGCAGGCGGATTGCATTTCGGTCATGACCTATAACGAGTACTGGCAGCTCATCGACGCCGGCTACAAGCCGGAAGAGCTGACCGTCTTCAACTATTCCGCCATGGGCAATGATCTGCTCGAAGACGGGCTCTATGCCCTGGAGGACAAGCTCAAGGATCCGGCCTTCGAGGACAAGATGGTGCGGTTCGTACGCGCTTCGATGAAGGGCTGGAAATACGCCGTCGACAATTCCGACGAAGCGGCCGGCATTGTCATGGACAATGGCGGCCAGGACGAGAATCACCAAAAGCGCATGATGGGCGAAGTCGCCAAGCTGATCGACAATGCCGATGGCAAGCTCGATCCGGCGACCTACGAGCGCACCGCCAAGGCGCTGCTCGACCAGAAGATCATCAGCAAGGAGCCTACCGGCGCCTACACGACGGCGATCACCGACAAGGCCATCAAATAGGGCTGTCAAACTGGCTTGTAGCGGAAAAGGGGCGGGCGACCGCCCCTTTTTAGTGGGAGGTAAAATGAACGTTACCGGCGGAAACATCCGCTCGCAAAATCGTTGTGCCGGTGCACCCGCCTCAAGGGTGTCACAACGGAGGTTTCCATGCGCATCCAGTCCTTCACGCCGATGCTTTCGGCGCTGGCCATTTCTGCAGCCATCTTCTCTGCTTCACCGGCCTTGGCCGAAACCATAAAGATGACGGCGACGCTCGATGGTGCTCAGCAGAACCCGCCCGTCACCACGAAGGGCAAGGGCACCGCCACGCTCAGGTTCAACACCGCCACCAAGAAACTCGGCTGGACCGTGAGATATTCCGGCCTCAGCGGGCCGGCGAAGGCCGCACACATTCACGGCCCGGCGGCAAAGGGTCAAAACGCCGATCCGGTGGTGCCGTTCGAAGGCAAGCTGAAGAGCCCGATCAAGGGTTCGGCGACATTGACTGATGCCCAGGCCACCGATCTCGAGGCAGGCAAATATTACGTCAACATCCACACCGCGGCCCACGCGGATGGCGAGATCCGCGGCCAGATCGAGAAGGCCAAATAGGCAGATCACGACGACAAAACAGGGCAATCATCCTGTTTTGTCAGGCCTTGTCGCGAATCTGGGTCATCGTGCGGGTCGGCGTGATGGCTTCAGGGTCGAGCCTGATCTCTACGATCGACGGCTTGCCGCTGGCCCGCGCTCGCTCGAAGGCCGCGGCGAAGTCGGCGGTCTTTTCCACCGTCTCGCCATGGCCGCCATAGGCACGGGCCAAAGCAGCAAAGTCGGGATTCTTCAAGTCCGTGGCGACGACACGGCCGGGATATTCGCGCTCCTGATGCATGCGGATAGTGCCGTAGATGCCATTGTTGACGACGATGACGATGATCGGCAGCCCGTATTGCACGGCGGTGGCGAATTCCTGGCCGTTCATCAGGAAACAGCCGTCGCCGGCGAAGGCGATCACGTCGCGGTCGGGGAAAAGCTGCTTGGCGGCGACCGCCGCCGGCGTGCCGTAGCCCATCGAGCCGGATGTGGGTGCTGCCTGCGTGCCGAAACGCCGGAAGCGATGGTAGCGATGCACCCAGGTGGCGTAGTTGCCGGCGCCGTTGGTGAGGATGGCGTCGTCCGGCAGCATCGTTTCGAGATAATTCATGATCGGCCCCATCTGGACGGCGCCGGGGCCGCTCTCCGGAGGCGTCGACCAGTCAAGATAGGCGGCGTGCAGCTTCGCTGCCTCAGCCGCCCACACCGGCGTTGCGGCCGGCTTGCGTCTGGCAAAGGCTTCGACGAAAGCGGCAGGCGAGGCATTGATCGCCAGCGCCGGCCGGTAGACGCGGCCGAGTTCGCCGGCGTCGGCATGGATATGGACCAGCGTCTGGTCGGGATAGGGGCTCTTCAGCAGCGTGTAGTCGGATGACGGCATCTCGCCCATGCGGCCGCCGATCAGCAGCACAAGGTCGGCCTGCTTGATGGCGGTTGCTACCTTGAGATTGATGCCGATGCCGACATCGCCGGCATAGTTCGGGTGGAGATGGTCGAACAGCATCTGGCGGCGGAAGGAGCAGCCGACCGGCAATGACCAGGCTTCGGCTATCGTCCGCATCCGTGCAACGGCCTGCGCGTCCCAGCGCGTACCGCCGAGGATGACGAAGGGCCGCTTTGCCTTGTTGAGCAACACTTCCAGTGCGTCGAGCTCGACTTCGCCAGGCCGCGTCTCGACAGGGGTATAATGCCGGGCGTCCGGTGCCTCGGCGAGGCTGGTCAGCATGTCCTCGGGCAGCGAGATGACGACCGGGCCCGGGCGACCGGACGTCGCCACCGCAAAGGCGCGTGTGACGAATTCGGGTATGCGTGCGGCGTCGTCGATCTCGACCACCCATTTGGCAATATCGCCGAAGAACCTGACGTAGTCGACCTCCTGGAAGGCCTCGCGCCCTTTGGCGTGGCTGGCGACCTGGCCGATGAACAGGATGAGAGGGATTGAATCCTGCATCGCGATGTGGATGCCGGCAGAGGCATTGGTGGCGCCTGGGCCGCGGGTGACAAAGCAGATGCCGGGCCTGCCGGTCAGGCGGCCGTGGCAGTCGGCCATCATTGCGGCACCGCCCTCCTGGCGGCAGACGATTGTGCGGATCGGTGAATCATGCAGCGCGTCGAGCACCGCCAGATAGGATTCGCCAGGTACGCAATAGATACGGTCCGTTCCGTTGGCTTCGAGCGCATCGACGATGAGTTGTCCGCCGGTCCTCATTTTCCTGACCTCTCCAGTTCGGCAAGGATTTCTTCGGTGTGTTCGCCGAGACGCGGCGACGGACGTTCATAGACCAGCGGCGTGCCGGACATGACCATCGGCGCCCGCACCGAGGGCAAGAGATTGCCATGGCCGTCATCGAGGTCGAGCCGCATGCCGCGCGCGATGGTCTGCGGGTCGGCAAACATCTGGCCGATGTTGTTGATCGGGCTGGCCGGCACTCCGGCAGTCTCAAGTCTGGCCAGCAACGGGTCGCGATCGAAGACTTTCAGCGCCTCGATCATATGCTCGCGCAGCTTCGCCCGGTTGGCGACGCGGGCGGGATTGGTGGCGAAGTCAGGGTTCGACGCCAGCTCGTCGAGGCCGACGGCAGCGCAGAACTTTGCGAACTGGCCGTCATTGCCGACCGCCAGGATGATGTGGCCATTTTTCACCGGCACCACTTCGTAGGGCGCGATGTTCATATGCGCATTGCCCATCTGCACCGGCGACTGTCCGGAGACGAGATAGTTGAGGTTCTGGTTGCCGAGCGTCGAGATCTGGGTATCGTAAAGCGCCATGTCGATATGCTGGCCTTCGCCGGTCTTCTCGGCATGGCGAAGCGCCGCCTGAATGGCGATGACCGAATAAAGCCCGGTGAAAACATCTGAAATGGCGACGCCCGCCTTTTGCGGTTCGCGGCCGGCTTCGCCGGTGATCGACATCATGCCGGCCATGCCCTGGATAATGAAATCATAGCCGGCACGCGGCGCATACGGTCCCGACTGGCCAAAACCGGTGATCGAGCAATAGATCAGCCGCGAGTTGATTTTCCTCAGGCTGTCATAGTCGAGGCCGTATTTCTTCAGTCCGCCGACTTTGAAGTTTTCGATCAGCACATCCGATGTCGCGACCAGCCGGCGCACCGTCTCGGCACCCTCGGGCGTCGAGAAGTCGATGGCAATGGAGCGCTTGCCGCGGTTGCAGGAATGGTAATAAGCGGCCGAAAGGTTCTCGCCGTCATGGCCGATGACGAAGGGCGGTCCCCATTTGCGGGTGTCGTCGCCGCCGTCCGGGCTCTCGACCTTGATCACGTCGGCGCCGAGGTCGGCAAGCAGCTGTCCGGCCCATGGCCCGGCGAGGATGCGTGCGAGTTCGATGACGCGGATGCCTTTGAGCGGAGGCTCAGTCATGGATCACCGTGGTTGATCGAAAGCGCAGCCTCTATCAATCCCGCGCGCCGCTGTCACGGCCCTTGCAATGGGCCAGTATCACTGTGCCCTCAGCACGCGGTCGGCCCAGGCGGCAAAATCCTCCATGATGACGTCTCGGTTGATCTCGTTCAGGCTTTCGTGGCGGGTTTTGGCGTAAACCTTTGAAACGAGATTCGAAAAGCCCATCATGTGCATCCGGCCGGCAAGATGGCTGACCGCCTTGCCGCCGTCCGAGGCCGGATCTTGCTCGCCTCCGACCAGATTGACGAACAGGTCGCGCCGCACGCCGGAAAAATTGCGGTCGCTGCCGCAATGCAGCGTCATCATGACGATGTCCTGCCACATCGACACCGATGCGTCCCAGCCGCAAAGCGGGTCGGCGATGTATTTCTCGACTTCAGCGGCATCGCGCGACAGCCAGTCGAACGGCGTCCGGTGATTGGGCACCGCCTTGCCCCAGGCCCGGAACGTCAGCCGGGGCAGCAGGCGCGACGGCACGTCTGAGCCAAGCCGGAACTTTTCCCAACCAAGCATGGCCAGCGCGATTTGGCCGAGCAGTCCGGCCGAGAAATTGCCGTTCCAGATCGCGGCGGCATGGATGCGCGCCGAGTGGCGGAGGACAAAATTCAGCGCGACCGACGCGCCCAAGGAGTGGCCGAAGACGATGATCGGCAGACCCGGCTGTTCCCTGGCGATGAGATCATGGACGGCGGCGACATCGGCGATGACCTTGGCACCGCCATCCGCATCGGCGAACCTGCCAGGTGGCGCGTCGGGCGCCTTGGTGGCGCCATGGCCACGGTGGTCGTGCGCGTAGACCTGGTAGCCGCGCTCGCCAAGGAAATCGGCGAAACGGGCATAGCGCGCCGCGTGCTCGGCCAACCCGTGATTGACCTGGACAATAGCGCGCGGTTGGCCGATGGCGTGTTTCACATAAAGGTTGAGCTCGGCGCCGGTCGGCGATGCCAGCATCCTCTGCTTGTCAAATGGCATGTCTCGCTCCCGTCGGCGACTGTTGGGCGACGCAGCGATCGACGTCAAGGGACGCAGGGTACCCACTCGACGGCGTTGACAGCATGCTGTCAATGTGATTACATGACAGCATACTGTCAAATGGTCAGCGGCAGATTGGGGGTATGACTATGAAAACCACCGGGCCATTTCGCGGCATGCAATCTTGCTGGCGGGCTTCGCCTTCACGACGGCCACCCTGTTGTCAGGGATTGCTGCGTTCAGTCAGGAAACCAGGGAGATGACCATGATGACGTCCACTGTTCCAGGCCCGCAAGGCCAGCTTGCCACTTATAGGATCAACGCCGGCAATGGCCTGCCGATCATGTTCCTGCATGGGGATTGCAGCCGCGCTTCCCACTGGGACCGGGTGATGCAGCTCTCCGTCGAAGGCCGCGAGGCGGTAGCCTTCGATTTTCGCGGTCATGGTGCCTCCGCGCCGGCGCAGGACGGTGACTATGGTTATGACGGTCGTGCAATAGATGTCGGTGCCGTGGCCGACGCGTTTGGCATGAAGCGGTTTCTCATTGTCGCGCACAGCGGCGGCGGTGGCGTGGCGCTCGCTTATGCCGCCAGCCATGCCGACCGGGTCGCCGGTGTCTTGCTCGTCGACCCGGCGACCGATCCTCGTGCGCTGCCGCAGGCGATTCGTGACGGCTTTGTCCGCGATCTGGCCGGTCCGCAAGGCCGTGATGTCCTGAACGCCTATTACACGTCGATTGCCGGCCCTAACGCGGCTGTTCGCCAGCGTGTTCTGGCCGATGCGGCAGTGGTCGATCCGGCGGCGAGGGCAGGTGTCGGCAAGGCACTGGCCGAATGGAACCCGGAGCCGGCACTCGATGCGTATCGCGGGCCAATGTTCGTATTGGCTACCGAGGCCAGTGACACTCCAGCCGCGCTCTACCGGCTGCGCACGGACATTCCGCGCCAGATCGTGGCGGGCAGCGGCCATTGGGTGATGCTTGACAAGCCCGAGGTCGTAGCCGAAGCCGTTAATAATTTCGTCGCGACCATCGAGGCCGGCCAGAAATGACGACCAGGACCGAAGCGGCAAATGTGCTCACCGAACTGGTGCTTGCCGTGTTCAGGATGAACGGCAGTTTTCTGGATGCGGCCGACCGGCTGGCCGCTCCAACCGGGCTGACGGCAGCGCGCTGGCAGGTTTTGGGTGCAGTTTTGAAGGAGCCGAAATCTGTGGCCGACATCGCCCGCGACATGGGTCTCGCCCGTCAGAGTGTACAGCGGCTGGCCGACATACTGGCTGCGGAGGGGCTTGCCGCCTACGCCGACAACCCGGCGCATCGCCGCGCCAAGCTGTTGTCGATAACCGATGCCGGCCGGGCAGCGGTCAAGAATATCGGCACACGCCAGCATGTTTGGGCGAACCGCGTTTCGGAGGGTATGGACGCCGACGCGCTGAAAGCCTCGCTTGATCTGCTGCGCACCCTGACGGAACGGGTGGAGGCGGGCGGATCCTGATCGACCACGCGGGAGCCGTCTCAATGCGCTGGCGATTGTTTTTACGGCCGGCGAAAGAAATCGTAATTCTGACATGTCGCAAGTTTCTAGCTTGCGGCGTGAATCACGAGGAGTGCCGGAATGCGGATTTGGGCGATATGGCGGGCGGTGTTTCTTGCGTTTGCTGGCGCAAGCGCGGCGCGGGCCGATGTGAAGATGACCGGTTCTTTCGTCGCCGATGCCGCCTGTCCGGCAACGCAGGCGATCAAGAGCGGCAAGAATCCCGGCAATGTCTCGACCGCGGCTGGTCAGAATTATGATCTGCTGGCCGGCAACAAGGACGCGCCCACGCACTATCTCATTCGCGTGCCGGGCGCCGATCCGGAGCGCCGCTGGGTCAAGATCAGCTGCGGTCATGTTTCGGGCGGCAGCGCGTCGACGATGCCGGCTGCACCGGCGCCTGCCGAGCCGAACAAGCCATCGGCGTCCGGAAAGCCGGAATATGTCTTCGCGCTGAGCTGGCAGCCGGCTTTTTGTGAGACCAAATCCAGCAAGGCCGAATGCCGTGCGCAGACCGCCGCCGGTTTCGAGGCGACCCACTTCACCTTGCACGGGTTGTGGCCGCAGCCGAACGGAAATTTCTATTGCCAGGTCGCCGCAAGCGACAAGGCGAACGACGATCCGGCGCACTGGCGAGACTTGCCGCCGGTCACCCTTGACCCGAAAACGCGAGCGGAACTCGACCAGGTGATGCCGGGCACCGCGTCCGCCCTCGAAAGGCATGAATGGATCAAGCACGGCACCTGCTACGGCAAGAGCCAGCAGGAGTATTTCGCCGACGCCTTGAACCTGATGCGGGCGATGAATGCGTCGCCGGTGCGCGATCTCTTCATCAAGAACATCGGCAAGCAACTGACATCCGATCAGATCCGCAGCACCTTCGACGGTGCCTTCGGCAAAGGCGCGGGCGACCGGGTCCGCGTGTCCTGCGTGGTCGATCCTTCGAACGGCAGGCGGCTGATCGGCGAACTGACGCTCGGCCTGACCGGCCCGATCGCTTCGAACGCTTCGCTCGGTGCCCTGCTGCTTGCCTCGGCGCCGACAGCCAAGGCTGGCTGCCCGAAGGGCGCGGTCGATGCCGTCGGGTTCCAGTAAACAGGCCGTACGCGACTGTCGCTTTGCACCGGGAATGGTATGATCCCGGGGGCACCATTCATAGGGGGTGGCGATGAGTGGCATGACGGGCGGCGCGCTGGCGCGGCTGGCGTTCTGGGCCAAGGGCATGACGGCGATCCGCGACGGCCATATGGAGTGGCCGGGCTTTTCCTACACCGAAGTGGAGTGGGCGCGCATGACCACGCTCGCCAAACCCGTCGGCGGCGGCACCTACCAATTGTTCACGCTGGTCAACGCGGCGATCTTCATCGCCATTGCCGCGCTCGGGATGTTCTGTGTCTTCCTGCCGCTGGCGGCGCTGCTGTTCCCGGTACCGGCCGAAACCAGTGCGCTCAAGTTTTCGCTGCTCCTGGCGGCATGCGCCTTCCTGATCATCGGCATCGGCCTGCCGATTTCGCTGCGTCTTTCGACCACGCTGGTGGCGCCGAAGGCAATGCGGGCCGCGCTTGTCGCCGTGCCCGGCGACCAGGCGCTTGCGGCAAAAGTGTCATGGCAGATCAACCGGATCACGCTCGTGCTCTGCGGCCTGCTGTGCCGGGCATTCTTCTGTTCATTGCCTACGATGTCGAAGCCGGCCCGATTATTACCGCGTTGAAATGGCTGGCGATCGCGCTGATGGCGGTTTCGGTTGCGATCGGCGGATGGCAGCGGCGCAAACAATCCTGATTGAGCCAATCGCAGGCCTGGGCAGCGTTACGCGCCGGCGCTGCGCTCCGGCCTGGTCCATGTGTTGCGGGCGTCTGCTTCGTTGCCGCCCGGTTCGCCGACAACGCGATCGCGTCCCGTGGATTTGGCTTTGTAGAGGCGCTGGTCGGCCAGCGCAAAGAGATCGGCAAGGCAACGGGTCGTCTCGCTGACCGTCGAGATGCCGGCGCTGACGGTAATGTCGAACCGGCTGGTGCTCGCGGACGTCTTGACCGCTTGCCTGACGGTTTCGCCCAGCAGCCTGGCGAGCGGCTGCGGACGCCAGCCGAGGATGGCGAATTCCTCACCGCCGATCCTGAACAATTGATCTTCGGTCCCGACAAGTTCGCCAAGCAAAATCGCCAGGGCTTTCAGCACCTTGTCTCCCTCGGCGTGGCCGAAGCGGTCGTTGATCGATTTGAAGTGGTCGACATCGATGATCAGCAGGCTGAGCGGCCTGGCGGTCCGCAGGCTGGCGGCGACGGCGGCCTCGCCATCGCTGTCGAAGCGCCCCCTGTGCAGGAGGCCGGTGAGGCCGTCGCGACCGACATGCTCGACCAGCGCCTCATAGCGCTCGCGATAGGTCAGCGTGTCGAAAATGTCGGAAAGCCCGCGCGGCGCCGGCACCTGCCGCGCCTCGAACCACCTGATATAGGCGACCAGCATGGTGCTGTAGACCAGGGCCGCTGCCATCTTGGCGAACCAGCCGCCGAAGAACACCGCGACCGGCGCACCGGTGACGAAATGCAGCGCCGTGAAAAAGCCTGCCTGGTCGAAGGTGAGCACGCAGGCGACGGAGACCAGGATGCGGGTGAAAAGCGCCTTGCGCAGATATTTGCCGAGCTTTTCATAGAGCAGAATGATCAGGATGGCGTCGACGAACAGCAGCGTCGTGCCCCACACCATCAGCCAGCCCATCTCGTCGATGAAGCCGATGTCGGGAAGCTTGCCGTCGGGCAGCGGTGCGATGTCGTGCAGGCGCAGGATCAGCACGAGCCCGACCATCAGGGCATTGCCGAGCAGCAGGCCGTAAATCGGCTGCCGGACAGTTGCCGCGTCCTCCTTGATGTAGAGCAGGAGCAGCATGACCAGCTTGCCGGAAAACAGCACGGCCGAACCCGGCGATACCATGCCGAACGGCAGCGCGACGTAGAAGACGCTGGCGAGATAGGTTTCCAGGAAATGCATGACGCCAAGGGCGCAAACAAAGACGCCGAGGCCGATGCGGCCCCTGAACCGGAAAAGCGTGACCATGATGCCGAAATAGAGAACCGCTTCGGCAAAAAGCAGGAAACTGTTCAACACGGCCCGATCTCTCTCCCCGAAATCGCGGCTGCCAGCGATTTCCCATCCAACATTGTTTGACGCGGAATGGTTAACCGGAGCTTTCGCCTGGGCGCCGGCACGAAATGAAGCGGCTAAGCGTTTGCGGGTGCGACCAAATCCGCCTGGAGCGGGTTATCGTTTCACGGAACCGCTGAACCGCTCGATCTTTTTTGTTTTGACGCAATTCCGGACGGAAAACCGTTTCACGCTTTTCCTGGAATTGCTTTACGGCCAAAACTGTTTGCCGTTCGCGGCCGCATCGCTTACATAGCCCCCAACTTCCATCCAATCCGACATCAGTCGACTTTTCAGGGAAAGCGCGCGTGGCACGCCAGTTCATCTATCACATGGCCGGCCTCAACAAGGCCTACGGCACCAAGAAGGTGCTCGAGAACATTCATCTGTCCTTCTATCCGGACGCCAAGATCGGCATCCTCGGCCCCAACGGCGCCGGCAAGTCGACGATCCTCAAGATCATGGCCGGCATCGACAAGGAGTGGAGCGGCGAGGCCTGGCTGGCCGAGGGTGCTACCGTCGGTTACCTGGCGCAGGAGCCGGCGCTCGATCCGAACAAGAACGTGTTCGAAAACGTCATGGAAGGCGCCGCCGCCAAGACCGCCATCATCGAGCGCTACAACGAATTGATGATGAACTATTCCGACGAGACGGCGGACGAGTCGGCCAAGCTGCAGGACGAGATGGACCGGCTCAACCTCTGGGATCTCGAACAGCAGGTCGAGATGGCGATGGAGGCACTCGGCTGCCCGCCCAAGGAGGCCGATGTCACCAAGCTGTCGGGCGGCGAACGCCGTCGCGTCGCGCTTTGCCAGCTCTTGCTGCGCCAGCCCGACCTTCTGCTGCTCGACGAGCCGACCAACCATCTCGACGCCGAGACGACGGCGTGGCTGGAAAAGCATCTGCGGGCGTATCCGGGCGCGGTGATGATCATCACCCACGATCGCTACTTCCTCGACAATGTCACCGGCTGGATCCTCGAGCTCGATCGCGGCCGCGGTATCCCCTACGAAGGCAACTACACCAAATATCTCGAAGCCAAGGCCAAGCGGCTCAAGCAGGAAGGCCGCGAGGACGATGCGCGCCAGCGGGCGATCGGCCGCGAGCGCGAGTGGATCCAGTCCAGCCCGAAAGCCCGGCAGACCAAGTCGAAAGCCCGTATCCAGGCGTTCCAGGATCTGCTGGATGCAGCCGACAAGCGGCGTCCGAGCGACACCCAGATCGTCATTCCGCATGGCGAGCGGCTCGGCAATGTGGTGATCGAGGTCGAGGGCTTGTCGAGGGGCTTTGGCGACACGCTTTTGATCGACGATCTCGAATTCAAGCTGCCGCCCGGCGGCATCGTCGGCGTCATCGGCCCGAACGGCGCCGGCAAGACGACGCTGTTCCGCATGATCACCGGCCAGGAAAAGCCGGACGCCGGCACCATTCGCGTCGGCGAGACGGTCAAGCTCGGTTATGTCGACCAGAGCCGCGACGCGCTCGACCCGACCAAGACGGTCTGGGAAGAGATCTCGGGCGGCGCCGAAGTGGTCAAGCTTGGCAAGTTCGAAGCCAACACCCGCGCCTATTGCGCGTCGTTCAATTTCCGCGGCGGCGACCAGCAGCAGAAGGTCGGCAACCTGTCCGGCGGCCAGCGCAACCGCGTGCATCTGGCCAAGATGCTGAAGACCGGCGGCAATGTGCTGCTGCTCGACGAACCGACCAACGATCTCGATACCGAAACGCTGGCTGCACTTGAAGACGCGCTCGAGAGCTTCGCCGGCTGCGCCGTCATCATCTCGCACGATCGCATGTTCCTCGATCGCCTGGCGACGCACATCCTCGCCTTCGAGGGCGATAGCCACGTCGAATGGTTCGAAGGCAATTTCGAGGATTACGAGCAGGACAAGATCCGCCGGCTTGGGCCTGAGGCGGTCAATCCGCACAGGATGACGTATAAGCGGCTGACGCGGTAAGACATTTACAGGGCGGCGAATTCTGAAATGATCTGAGGAACCAAGATGGCCGACTGGTCCGCCGCCCTCTACCTGAAATTCGAGGACGAGCGCACCCGCCCGGCGCGCGATCTCGTTGCGCAGGTGCCGGTGCCGGAACCGCGCCGGGTGGTCGACATTGGCTGCGGGCCGGGCAATTCGACCGAATTGCTGGTCGAGCGCTGGCCGCAGGCGCAGATCAGCGGCTTCGATACCTCCCTCGACATGATCGAGAAGGCGAAGGCGCGCCTGCCCGGCGTCACCCTTGCGCTGGCGGATGCGGCGGCGTGGCAGCCGAACGAACCGGTCGACGTGATCTTTGCCAATGCGGTGTTTCAGTGGCTGCCGGAGCACCCGGCAGTCTTCCAGCGGCTGATGGGATTTTTGGCGCCCGGCGGCGCGCTTGCCGTGCAGATGCCGGACAATATGGCCGAGCCTTCGCACCGGCTGATGCGGGAGACCGCGGCCGAGATGCCGTTCGCCGAAAAGCTCGAGCGCGCGGCCCGCGCGCCGCTGCCGCCGGTCGCGTTCTATTACGACCTTTTGTCGCCATTCTCGGATCGGCTCGATATCTGGCACACGATCTACAACCATCCGCTGGCCGATGCCGAGGCGATCGTCGAATGGGTGAAGTCGACGGGGCTGAAGCCGTTCCTCGATCCGCTCGACGAGAACGAGCGGCAGCTTTTCCTGAAGCGCTACACGGCCGGGATCAGCGAAGCCTATCCGAAAACGGCAAGCGGCAAGGTGTTGCTGCGCTTTCCCCGTCTCTTCATCGTGGCGCGGCGTTCCGCTTAGAAACTTTTAGACCCGTCCCAGGGACTTGATTTAAGCCGGCATAAACTGGCTAGGTGCAAAAGAGGTTGCGCCGAGCTTTTTGCGGCGTCGACATGAAGCCGCAACGCCTGCGCACGGGACGAACTGGAAAATGCATCGCGTCATCATCAGCGGCATCGGCGTTGAAATCCCCGAAGCCTCGATCACCAATGAGGAACTCGTCGCCAGCTTCAACAGCTGGGTGGACATGGAGAACATCCGGCGCGAGGTGTCGGGCGAGCCGCTGCTACAGAAATCGGACAGTGCCTTCATCGTCCATGCCTCGGGCGTCCAGACCCGCCATGTCATCGAACGGGAAGGCATCCTCGACCCGACCCGCATGGCGCCGCGCTTCCCGGCGCGGCCCGACGATGCGCTGTCGCTGGAGGCCGAGTTCGGCATCGCTTCGGCCGGCAAGGCGCTCGATCATGCCGGGCTGAAGCCGGGGGATATCGACCTGGTGATCTGCTCGGCCTCGCACCATCAGCGGCCCTATCCGGCGATCGCCATCGAAATGCAGCAGGCGCTGGGGACGAAAGGCGCCGGCTTCGATATGGGGCTTGGCTGCTCTTCGGCAGCGGCGGCGTTGCACATCGCCGTCAATCTGGTGCGGGCAGGGGCGCACAAGCGCGTGCTGGTGACGACGCCGGAGATCATCACCGGGCATCTTAATTTTCGCGACCGGCAGACGCATTTCATCTTCGGCGACGCTTCCGTGTCGATGATCGTCGAAGGGCTTGCCCAAGGCGAGAAGCGGCCGGGGCGCTTCGAGGTGCTCGACACGCGCGCCTGGACGCAGATGTCGAACAGCATCCGCACCAATCTCGGTTATTATACCCGCGCTGCCCAGGACGATCCGTACATGATCGATCTGGAAGGCAATCTGATCAAGCAGATCGGCAACAAGGTGTTCAAGGAAGTCACCGTCGCCGGCCACAAGTTCATCGTCGAATTCCTGGCCGAACACGGGCTGACGCCGCAAGCGATCCGGCGCTTCTGGCTGCATCAGGCCAATGCACGGATGAACGCCATGATCCTGAAACTGTCGTTCGGCCATGACGTCGACCATGACCGCGCGCCGATGGTGCTGGAGCGCCTCGGCAACACCGCCGCCGCCGGTGCCATCATCGCCCTGTCGGAGAACCATGCCGACATGAAGGCCGGCGACTACGGCCTGCTCTGCGCCTTCGGCGCCGGCTACTCGATCGGCGGCGCGCTGTTGCGCATGCTTTAGATTTTTGTTTTACGCATGTCGTTGTCCCAAAACCGCTGCACACTTTTGGGCGTCATGCATTAGCTCGGCGCGAACGGCACCAGCATCGGAACGCGCCTGGCATAGTCGTCGTAAGCGCGACCCAGTTCGCCGCGCAGAAAATGCTCCTCCAGCCTTGCCTTCATGACGATGCCGACGGTGATGAGGATGGCGCCAGCAACGCCCCAGACCGTGCCTTTCGCCGCCATGGTGGCGAGGATCGCCAGAAGCAGCCCGGTATAGATCGGGTGGCGGACCAGCCGGTAAGGGCCGGTGTCGACGACGCGATGCGCGGCCTTGGCGGTGACCGTGGCCGACCACAGGCGGCCAAGATGCAGCCGCGCCCACCAGGCGAATGCCAGGCCGGCGGCAATCAGCGCGACGCAGATCCACGCTTCGGCAAGGTTCGGCGTCCAAAGCCTCAGCCGGCCGGCATAACCGTGCGCCGGGATGAAGAGAAGGATCGTGCCGAGCACCATGACGGCGCGGGATGGAAGCTCCACCCCGAAGCCGGCGCGTTTTTCGGCCCGGTCGGCCCAGAAGGCGGCCGCGGCCCATGAAACCACCCAGAGCAGCCACAGCAGCGCGATTGCCGATGCGGGATGCATGATGAACCTCCGCGGGCTTGACCTGATCGGATATTATCAGCCGATGCAGCGCGACAGCAATGCGGCACGGGCGCGGAATGGAGCTGGTCCAGCCTGGAAGGGGGTTGTCGGCGCCGAATCGTATCAGCCGCCTTGATTCGAGCATCAACGCTGGACGCAGCACCAACTCACCGGCCGCATTGTCGATCGCCGGGATGAGACGGTGGCCCGTCTGGTCGAGGTAACTGGCATCAACAAGAAGGGCGATGCGCTGCCGGGCGCCACACCAATCCTATCTCGATCCAAATCAGGTCAATGCCTTTATCGCGCTCGCCGAGCGTGAAATCTGTATCGGCGCTGGCGATGGTATGTCGCGGGCCGGATGAAGGATGTCGAAATGCTGCCAAGCACTGTCGCCATGGCTGGCGATGCTCCAGCAGCGCGTGCTGCTCGATCTGATTGGCGATGCCGCCCTGCTGAAGGCGCAGCAGAAGAGGGCTGATGCACTGCTCATGGCACGGCTTCCAGCTATGGTTCAGAGTCTCGCAGAGCAGGCAGTAGAGGCTGGCAGGGTCGAAAACTACTCGTGCGGTTGCACAAAAAACAAGTCCATTGTCAAAATCAGTAAACTATGATTTTCTGATAACTATCTTTTGGGGGGATATCATGAAAGCACTAGTGTGTACGGTCGTTGCGACAATCTTCGCCACCAGCGCGTTGGCTAATGAGGCTCTTGATTCCAGAAAATATGCGCAATGCGACTTTTTTGTTACCTTTGAGAATAGAACAGCAGAGCCGATTTCTGAATTGGCTCAGGGAGGATGCGAGACTGGCGGCGGGGGGGAGAAGAATTGCACTGCAGAAATATCACCATAAAGAGAAAACTATATTATAAAGACAGACGCTGACCTAAACGGACCTTATACCTGTATAAAATTGGATGGTGACAACCCTTGTGCCTTTGTGAGAGCTGCTCCTATGAGGCTTCAGGAGAGCCACGCCAGTCGTATTTTCCAGACCAATTCAGACAGAGTGCTCGTCATCGCGTCTGTCCCTCAACTAAATATTTCAAAGACTTACGAGGATAAGGAGCAAAAGCCGCTCACCTTATATACAGGATCTAGATTTGCTGTGAGGGTATTAAAAACTTCCGCTAGCGCTCGATTTGAATGTAAAATGGCGAACGGTGATCAGGAAATTTTTCCGATAGTGGATAAAAATCTGAATGACCACATCAAGTTTGTAAACCTCAACAGCGCGGATCCGGTATTCACGGTTTATTCGTTTAAAGTGGAATGATGGCTTGGGTAATTGGGTGGAAACAAACGATTCACCTGGTTGACGCAGACAATGGTCGGTGGAAGTTCCGTCACGGACAATAAGTTCGAAAACCCCGCTGCCGAATCGGACGCGGGTTTTTCGCGCTTCAGGGCATGTATGACGACTGAGCTTCACTTCGACTGGACGCTGTAAATCGACTTCGGCTAACTGCGCCCCGTCGCAAGGAATGAAACCAATGCTGGATATGTTTCCCGCAACCGAAACTCCGGTCGAGATCGTGCCGGCGCGAAAACTCGCCGCCATGGTGGCCGCGCTTTACCTCGCACCGTTCGATCATTTCGAGACACGGGCAGTGGATAAGTTGCAACTCGGCTTCGACGGCATCGACGGCGATTTCCACGCCGGCACAACGCGGCGCTCCGGCGGGCGGGAACCCTGGTATCCGCGCGGCACCGAGATGCGCAACGAGCGGCAATTGTCGATCGTGGCAGCGGACGAACTGGCAATCGTCGCCGAACGGATGGGCATCGCCGAGATCAAGCCGGAATGGATCGGCGCCAATCTCCTGATCGAAGGCCTGCCGCACCTCTCGATGCTGCCGTCCGGCACGCAGCTGTTCTTCAAAGGCGGCGCGACCGTCAAGATCGACGCGCAGAACGGGCCTTGCCGCATCGCGGGCAGGTCGGTCGCCGAGAATGCCGGGATGGCCGATCATGAGGCCGGCGCGCTGCTGTTCCCGAAAGCGGCGAAGCGCTTGCGTGGGCTCGTCGCCTGGGTCGAGAAGCCCGGCGCGATCACGGCCGGCGAGGAGATTTCGGTGCGCGTGCCGGAACAGTGGATTTACCGGGTCTAGTTGCTTTCCAGGCAAGGCGTAGACTTGGGTTCCTCGCCCCCACTTTCGTGGGGCGAGGAACCCAAGCTGGAATGAAGCCGCGATGCCAACCTGAAGCGATTTCCCTAAAACACGGCAAGTTTGTTCTTGCTTTGTGCCGGCAGCTATGCTACTAATTTGGGTGTGGTGCCAATTGGCTCCAACGACCCGCCCGCGAGGCGGGTTTTTTATTTTCAAGCTTTGAAAGTTCCGATGTTGCCGACCTGAGGTCGGCGGGATAGCGCCCTGGACAGCACCCCCCTCTGGCCTGCCGGCCATCTCCCCCTCAAGGGGGTGTTTGGACCGGAGACATCGCGAACAGGTGTGCGAGGACATCGCGA